>NZ_DKHD01000027.1:0-48880 GCF_002453565.1 Pseudomonas sp. UBA6753
GAGCCTGTGCCGCGTCGGCTGGAAGACATGAGCGAGGCTTGATATTGCCGGGGCTGCTTCGCAGTCCATCGCCGGCAAGCCAGCTCCCACAGGTACTGCACACGTCTCGAATTTTGCGCGGTGCCTGTGGGAGCTGGCTTGCCGGCGATGGGCCGCAAAGCGGCCCCTTTCCGAGTCAGGTGTGCACATTCATGGTTGTCGAAAGCCGGTTGCTCTCGCGCCCATGGACCATGCAATACAGCGCACCGGCCAGGATCAACCCCATCGCCCAACTGATGTCTGCCCCCAGCCACTCGGCCACGAACCCCGTGTAGAACGACAGTTTCATGAACGGGATGGTACCGATGATCGACACGGCGTACACCGCCAGGCTTCGACGATTGAAGCAGCCATAACGCCCCTTGGAGTCATACAGCGCCCCGACATCATAGTGGCCTCGGCATACCCAGTAGTAATCCACCAGGTTGATCGCGCTCCATGGGATCAACAGGTACAGCTGGCCGATCAGGATGTCGGCAAAGAACGTATCGAAATTGTACTGGGTGGCGATGGCGATCACCGTTGCCGCTGCGGTCAGCCCAGCCATCACCAAGGCCTTGGCCGTCGCAGTCACGCGCCGGATGGTCTTGAAGGCGCCAAAGATCGTGACCGACGACATGTAGGCGCTGTACAGGCACAGGACGTTGTACTGGATCACCCCCAGCGCGATCACTGCCAGCGCCAGCGGCGCCCACGGGCCAAACAACGCGGCAATGGCTGTGGCCGGGTCGTGCCCCAGTGCCGAGGGCAACTCCACTGCCACCAGCGCGCCCAGTGCCATCATGGCGAAGGAGCCCAACGCACAACCGCAATAGGTGGCCCAGAAGGTGGCGCGTGGGTTGACGTTGGCTGGGAGGTAGCGCGAGTAATCGGCTACATAGGGGCCATACCCCAGCGTCCAGGAGGCCGACTGGGCCACGATCAGGTTGAAGGCGGTGAACGAGAAGCCGGTACTTACTGCCGTTGTGGTTGCCATGTCGCCGGGGTGCAGCAGGATCAGCACCAGGGCGCCAGCAAAAACCAGTGTGGACAACAGGCTCATCCACGCGCCCAGGCGGTGGATCAGCTCGTAGCCGACAAAGCCGATGACAAAGGTCAGCAAGCCGACCACCACGATCGCCTGGTCATCGCTCATGGGCACCAGCGCCTGCAGGGCATTGCGCATCAGCACGCCGCTGGCGGCGAGGAACAGGACTGCGGCCGTGACCATCACCAGCAGAGGGAGCGCGGCACCATGGACACCGAACTGGGCCCGGCTCTGGATCATCTGTGGCACGCCCAGGTGAGGCCCCTGGGCAGAATGCGCGGCCATGAACACGGTGCCGATCAGGTTGCCGACCAACAGGCCCAACAAGGTCCAGCCAAGGCTTAGCCCCGATGCAATGCCCAGGGTGCCGACCATCAGCGCGGTTATCTGGAAGTTGGAGCTGAACCAGATGGTGAACAATCGTTTAGGCGTGCCATAACGCTCGGCGTGTGGGACAAATTCGATACTTCGCGTTTCTAGCTTCACGCCGGTCTCCCGATTTTGTTTTCCTGATTATCGGGTAGGGACCGGCGGGATTTGGGTTCAGTAACGAACGCGTCATAGCTGGCTGCGCCATGGCTTGCTTGATAACGTCAGGGTACCCAGGCGGCTCATCCACACCGACGCCAGGATCACTGCCCCGCCGATGAACAGCCTGCCCAATGGCTCGTCCTGGTTCCAGATCAGCAAATTGAGCAGCAACCCTACTGGCACATGCAGGTTGTTCATCACCGCCAGCGTCCCGCCCGAAACCAGGCAGGCACCCTTGTTCCACCAGTACAGGCCCAGCGCCGTCGGGCATAGGCCCAGGAACAGCAGCACCAGCCACTGCACATCGGTGGTCGGCAGGTGCTGGGAGTTGCCAAACAGCAGGAAGGCCGGCAACACCACGATCAACGCGCCCAGGTAGAAGTAGCCAAAGCGCTTGTAGTGCGGCAAGTCGCTGGGGTGGCGTGCAACCAGGTGGCGGTACAGCACCTGGCCGGCGGCGTAGGTGAAGTTGGCCAGTTGCAGCAGCAGGAAGCCGATGAAGAACTCGCCGCTGATGGTGTCGAAGCGGATCACCGCCGCGCCGGCCACCGCCACCAGCGCTGCCAGCAGCGCCCACGGGTTGAAGCGCCGGTTCATGGCGTCTTCGATCAGCGTCACGTGCAACGGCGTGAGAATGGTGAACAGCAGCACCTCCGGCACGGTGAGCACGCGAAAGCTCAGGTACAGGCAGACGTAGGTGATGCCGTACTGCAGCGCGCCGATCAGCAGCATCGAGCGCATGAAGCGCGGCTCGACCTGGCGCCAGCGGGTCAGCGGCAGGAACACCAGGCCAGCCAGCACCACGCGCGCGAGCACGGCAAAGTAGCTGTCGACGTGCCCGGCCAGGTACTCGCCGATCAGGCTGAAGGAAAACGCCTGGATCAGCGCGACGATTATCAGGTAGCCCATGGTTGCCTCTCGTGGATCAAGGCCGCGACCTTAGCGGGTTGCGGGGAATGAGTTCAACCATGAGGAATGTGGGGCTGTGCCGGCCTCTTCGCGGGCTTGCCCGCTCCCACAGGGACATCACAGTACCTGAGACCTGCGGTGTACATGTGGGAGCGGGCAAGCCCGCGAAGAGGCCGGCACAGGCACCCATGAAATTCCAGGCATAAAAAAGCCCGGCCATGCAGGCCGGGCAGGTACACCCAAAGGAGCAACAACAGGTGTCAGGGTTGGGAATTCGCTAAGCCTCAGGCCACCGCCGCCAGCTTGGCCTTGGCCTGGTTGACGCCCTTCTCGTGGAAGTCAGGGCTCATGTTCAGGCCTTCGGCATGGATGAAGTCGACATCGTGAATGCCGATGAAGGCCATTACCTGGCGCAGGTACGGTTCCTGGTGGTCGCTGGTGGCGCCGGCATGGATGCCGCCACGGGCAGTCAGGACGATGGCGCGCTTGCCGGTCAGCAAGCCCTGCGGGCCGGTGGGGGTGTACTTGAAGGTGATGCCGGCACGCAGCACGTGGTCCAGCCAGGCCTTGAGGGTGCTGGGGATGGTGAAGTTGTACATCGGCGCAGCCATCACCAGCACGTCGGCGGCGAGCAGCTCATCGGTCAGTTCGTTGGAGCGGGCCAAGGCGTCCAGTTCGGAAGCACTGCGCTGTTCTTCGGGCTTCATCCAGCCACCCAGCAGGTTGGCGTCCAGGTGCGGCACCGGGTTCACGGCCAGGTCGCGCACACTGATCTGATCGGCCGGGTGGGCGGCCTGCCACTGCTGGATGAAATCACGGGTCAGCTGACGGGAAACGGAATCCTGCTGGCGGGCGCTGCTTTCGATGATCAGTACGCGGGACATGGGGGGCCTCCATCGGCAAAAAGGGTTGCGATTCGATGGAGGTGAGATTACGGCTTGACCTATCGATAAAAAAGCGTAAAAAGTGGGTTCAATCTATCGATTTATCAGTTTATTCTGCACTGCAGTTCAAGGCGATCCGTAATTTGATGATCTGCCGGTTGAACTTGGCAGTGACATCGACGCTTTTACCGGCCGGTACGTTCACCCGGCGCACCCGCGGTGCCTCGGGGCCATTGCGGAAAGTCACCTTGCACGCGGCCGGTACCTGCCCATAGTTGTTGAGGGTGATGGCGCCAATGTCATAGGCCGTGTCATAGGCGGTGTAGTCGAGCTTTACCCCGGCCAGTTCTTTCTCAACGTCGATGGGATAAGCCATGGCCCCGAGGGGCAGGCACATCAGTATTGCCGCACAACATTTCTTCATGGGCCGCTCTCCTTGAAAGAGCGCAGCTTAGGACAACAGGAGCGAAAGATGAAAGCGCCGCGCGTAACCCTTGACCAGTGGCGAACCCTGCAGGCAGTGGTCGATCACGGTGGGTTTGCCCAGGCCGCCGAGGCACTGCACCGCTCGCAGTCATCGGTCAGCTACACCGTGGCCCGCATGCAGGAGCAACTGGGCGTGCCGCTGCTGCGCATCGACGGCCGCAAGGCGGTGCTCACCGAGGCCGGCAATGTCCTGCTGCGCCGTTCGCGCCACCTGGTCAAGCAGGCCAGCCAGCTCGAAGACCTTGCCCACCACATGGAACAGGGCTGGGAGGCCGAGGTACGCCTGGTGGTCGATGCCGCCTACCCCAGTGCCCGCCTGGTCCGCGCCCTGGCCGCGTTCATGCCGCAGAGCCGTGGCTGCCGGGTGCGCCTGCGTGAAGAAGTGCTGTCTGGTGTCGAGGAAGTGATGCTCGAAGGCATCGCCGACCTGGCCATCAGCAGCTACAGCATCGGCGGCTACCTGGGCGCCGAACTGAGCGCGGTGGAGTTCGTCGCCGTCGCCCACCCCGAACACAGCCTGCACCGCCTGGGCCGCGAATTGACCTTCCAGGACCTGGAAAGCCAGTTGCAGGTGGTAATCCGCGACTCCGGCCGCGCCCAGCCGCGCGATGTCGGCTGGCTGGGTGCCGAGCAACGCTGGACCGTCGGCAGCCTGGGCACCGCCGCTACCTTCGTCAGCAGTGGCCTGGGCTTTGCCTGGCTGCCCCGCCACATGATCGAGCGCGAGCTGCGCGAAGGCGTGCTCAAGCCGTTGCCGCTGGATCAGGGTGGCAGCCGCCATCCACTGTTCTACCTTTATTCGAGCAAAGAGAAGACCTTGGGCCCGGCTACGCAGATTCTCATCGACCTGCTGCGCAATTTCGACACCGCGCCACTGGACGTGCCCTTCGCAGCCCCCCCACAAGCCTGAGAGGACCGCGCCCATGGCCTATTTCGAACACGAAGGATGCGCACTGCATTACGAGGAATATGGCCAGGGCGAACCCCTGGTATTGCTGCATGGCCTGGGCTCCAGCTGCCAGGACTGGGAGCTGCAGGTGCCGGTGCTCAGCCGCTACTACCGGGTAATCCTCATGGACATCCGCGGCCACGGCCGCTCCGACAAGCCACGCGACGGCTACCAGATCGCCACCTTCAGTGCCGACCTGCTGGCCCTGCTCGAACACCTGCACACCGGCCCGGTGCACTTCGTCGGCCTGTCCATGGGTGGCATGGTCGGCTTCCAGTTCGCCGTCGATCACCCGCAGTGGCTGCGCAGCCTGTGCATCGTCAACAGCGCCCCCGAGGTCAAGCGCCGCACCCGCAGTGACTGGGCGTGGTGGCTCAAGCGCTGGGGCCTGGCGCGCCTGCTCAGTGTCGAAACCGTCGGCAAGGGCCTGGCCGAGCGGCTGTTCCCCAAACCGCAGCAGGCCGAACTGCGGCACAAGATGGCCCAGCGCTGGGCACGCAACGACAAGCGCGCCTACCTCAAGAGTTTCGATGCCATCGTCGACTGGGGCGTGCAGGAACGCATCGGCCAGATCCACTGTCCTACCCTGGTGATCGCCGCCGACCACGATTACACCCCGATACAACTGAAAGAACGCTACGTCGCCCTGATGCCCCACGCCAGGCTGGTGGTCATCGACGATTCCCGGCACGCTACACCCCTCGACCAACCCGAGGTCTTCAACCAGACCCTGCTGCAGTTCCTTGCAGCCGCTTCCACCTCTCAAGGATCTTTGAGCCCATGCTGAAAAAACTCCTGCTCACCGCCTGCTCGGTCGCCTTCGCCACCAGCGTCATGGCCTCCGACAAGACCCCGCACGTACTGCTGGACACCAGCTTCGGCCAGGTTGAAATCGAACTGAATGCCGAGAAGGCGCCGGTCAGTACCAAGAACTTCCTCGAGTACGTCGACAGCGGCTTCTACAACAACACCATCTTCCACCGTGTAATTCCGGGCTTCATGGTCCAGGGCGGCGGCTTCACCGACCAGATGGTCCAGAAAGACACCAAGGACCCGATCAAGAACGAGGCCAGCAACGGCCTGCAGAACACCCGTGGCACGCTGTCGATGGCGCGTACCTCCAACCCGAACTCGGCCACCAGCCAGTTCTTCATCAACGTCGCCGACAACGATTTTCTCAATCCGGGCCGCGACGCCGGCTACGCCGTGTTCGGCAAAGTGACCAAGGGCATGGAGGTGGTCGACCAGATCGTCAATTCACCGACCACCGTCAAGAAAGGCATGCGCGATGTGCCGGCCGATCCGGTCTACATCAAGTCCGCCAAACGCATCGACTGACCGCAGGTTTCACAGGGACGTGAAACCTTCCGGGGTCGGGTAGCACAGGAGTCTTGTCACCCATGCTGTACCGCCGTTTCGAGCAACTGATCGACATCTTCCGCGACGCGCCCAGCGAGTCGCCACCCGGCCAGGTGTGGCCGTTCTACCTCTACTACCTGCGCCAGGTGTGGCCGAGCTTTGTCGCCCTGCTGGTGGTGGGCCTGGTCGCCTCGCTGATCGAGGTGGCGATGTTCAGCTACCTCAGCCGCATCATCGACCTGGCCCAGGGTACGCCCAATGCCAATTTCTTCAGCGAACACAGCGGCGAGCTGATCTGGATGCTGGTGGTGATCCTGCTGCTGCGGCCGGTATTCTTCGGCCTGCACGACCTGCTGGTGCACCAGACCATCAACCCCGGCATGACCAGTCTGATCCGCTGGCAGAACCACACCTATGTGCTCAAGCAGAGCCTGAACTTCTTCCAGAGCGACTTCGCCGGGCGCATCGCCCAGCGCATCATGCAGACCGGCAACTCACTGCGCGACTCTGCGGTGCAGGCGGTGGATGCGCTATGGCATGTGCTGATCTACGCCATCACCTCGCTGGTGCTGTTCGCCGAGGCCGACTGGCGCCTGATGCTGCCGCTGTTGCTGTGGATCGCCGGCTACATCGCCGCGCTGTTCTACTTCGTCCCCCGGGTGAAGGAGCGTTCGGTGATCTCCTCCGACGCCCGCTCCAAGCTGATGGGGCGCATCGTCGACGGCTACACCAACATCGCCACCCTCAAGTTGTTCGCCCACACCGACTTCGAGCAGCAGTACGCCCGCGAAGCGATCCGCGAGCAGACAGAGAAAACCCAGCTGGCCGCACGCGTGGTCACCAGCATGGATGTGGTCATCACCACCCTCAATGGCCTGCTGGTGGTCGCCACCACCGGCCTGGCGCTGTGGCTGTGGAGCCAGTCGCTGATCACCGTCGGCGCCATCGCCCTGGCCACCGGCCTGGTGATCCGCATCGTCAACATGTCGGGCTGGATCATGTGGGTGGTCAACGGCATCTTCGAGAACATCGGCATGGTCCAGGACGGCCTGCAGACCATCGCCCAGCCGGTCACCGTGACCGACCGGCCCAACGCACCGGCGCTCAAGGTAAGCCGCGGTGCGGTGCGCTTCGATGACGTGGACTTCCATTACGGCAAGGCCGCCAACGTGATCGAAGGGCTCGACCTGGACATCCGCCCGGGCGAGAAGATCGGCCTGATCGGCCCGTCCGGGGCAGGCAAGTCGACCTTGGTCAACCTGCTGCTGAGGCTTTATGACGTACAGGGCGGGCGCATCCTCATCGACGGCCAGGACATTGCCGAAGTGAGCCAGGCCAGCCTGCGCGCGCAGATCGGCATGATCACCCAGGACACCTCGCTGCTGCACCGCTCGATCCGTGACAACCTGCTGTATGGCCGCCCCGATGCCAGCGAGGCGGCGCTGCATGAAGCGGTGCGCCGGGCCCGCGCCGACGAGTTCATTCCGCAGTTGTCGGACGCCCAGGGGCGCACCGGTTTCGATGCCCATGTGGGCGAGCGCGGGGTCAAGCTGTCGGGTGGCCAGCGCCAGCGCATCGCGATTGCCCGGGTGTTGTTGAAGAATGCACCGATCCTGATCATGGACGAGGCCACTTCGGCGCTGGACTCGGAGGTGGAGGCAGCGATCCAGGAAAGCCTGGAGACGCTGATGCAGGGCAAGACTGTGATCGCCATTGCCCACCGGCTTTCCACCATTGCGCGGATGGACCGGCTGGTGGTGCTGGACAAGGGGCGGATTGTCGAGAGTGGCAGCCACAGTGAACTGCTGGAGCAGCAAGGCTTGTATGCCCGGTTGTGGCATCACCAGACCGGGGGGTTTGTCGGGGTCGACTGATTTCCTGTGCCGGCCTCTTCGCGGGCTCGCCCGCTCCCACAGGATCACCACATGCCTTGAAAACTGTGCCGTACCTGTGGGAGCGGGCAAGCCCGCGAAGAGGCCGGCACAGGCAATATGAATGGATCAGTCCCGGCGATAGGGCAACATCCCCCTGGCCTCCTCGGCATAGGCCCGTACCCCTTCCCGCTCCTGCGCCAGAAAATCCTCCACCGCCCGCCGCAGCCCCGGGTGCAGCAGGTAGTGCCACGACCGCGTCAGCACCGGCTCGAACCCGCGAATCAGCTTGTGCTCCCCCTGCGCCCCGGCATCGAAACGCTGCAGCCCTTCGGCGATGGCAAAGTCCATGCCCTGGTAGAAACAGGTTTCGAAATGCAGCCGGTCGAATTCGTCCAGGCACCCCCAGTAGCGGCCAAACAGGCTGTCGCCCCCCACCAGGCTCAGGGCCATGGCCACATCACGGCCACCCTGCCGCGCCATCACCACGCGCAAGGCCTCGGGCATGCGCTCGGCCAGCAGGCTGAAGAACTCGCGTGTCAGGTAGGGCGCACGGCGGCGCACCGCGTAGGTATTGGCGTAGCAGCGGTAGACGAAATCCCACTGCGCCTCATCCAGTTCACCCCCACGGTACCAGCGGAATTCAATACCGTGCCCGGCCACCTGTTCACGCTCCTTGCGCATCTGCTTGCGCTTGCGCGAACTCAGGCTGTCGAGAAAATCCTGGAAGTCACGGTAGCCGTGGTTGCGCCAATGAAACTGGCAGCCCAGGCGCTCCATCCAGCCCGGCTGGCCGGCCAGCTGTTCGTCCAGCGCCGGCTCGGTGAAATTGATGTGCGCGCCAGACAGCCCGCCCTTGCCCAGGTACTCCGGCAACGCCTGCAGCATCAGCAAGCCATCGGCTGGGTCGGCGGCAAGCAGGCGCGGGCCGCTGACCGGGCTGAACGGCACGGCACCGAGCAGCTTGGGGTAGTAGGCAATGCCGGCCCGCTCACAGGCATCGGCCCAGCCATGGTCGAACACGTACTCGCCAAACGAGTGCCATTTGCGGTACGCCGGCAGCAGCGCCCGTACCTGCCCGTCACGTTCCAGCACCAGGTGCTCGGCGGCCCAGCCGGTGTTGCGCGCGACGCTGCCGCTGTCCTCCATGGCGCTGAGAAACGCATGGCGCAGGAACGGTTGGCCGGCCGGCACCAGGGCATCCCAGGTGGCCGCCGGTAGATCACGCAGATGGGCAAGGCTGTACAGGCTGGTCACGGTTTCGGCTCGCTGTTTCAAGGTACCCAGTATCCCCAAGGAAGGCCCGCCACTCAAATCACGATAGCTGGGACAGATCCTTTTATTCTCAATTACTTAACCGCAGTGCCACTAATTCGACATTAATCTGTCATTCGCCCCCGCAATACTTGCGCCTGTTTTCCGGAACCCCAGAACCTGTCTATTCAGGCCCTTTCCGAAGACATGCCAACACAGGGGCGGGCGCTTGAGCCTCCCCCATCTTATTCAACAGGGAGAACCTTATGCGTCTTGTTTCTACACTTACCGGAGTGAGCCTCACCGGCATGATGCTGGCTCTGAGTACTCCGGCCAGTGCAGCTGTCGACGCCAAGCTGCTCGAAATGCTCCGCGCCAATGGCTCGATCAACCAGGCGCAGTACAACGAACTGCAGGCGGACCTGGCTCAAGAAACCAAGGAAAAGGCCGCTCAGAAAGCTCAGTCCGAACGGATGAGCTCCTTTGAACAGAAAGTGGCATGGGCCGCCAAGACCCAAGTCAAGGGTGATGTGCGCCTGCGTTACGAAGACGTCAACGTCGACGACCCGAACAGCAGCAGCGGCAACCAGGACCGTCAGCGCGTGCGTGCCCGTGTCGGCTTCTACAGCGAAATCAACCCGCAGGTGGACGCGGGCATTCGTATCGCCACCGGCAGCAGTGCCGACCGCCGTTCGACCAACCAGAGCTTCGACAACTACTTCGACAAGAAGTCGCTGTGGGTCGATCAGGCCTACCTCGACTGGCACCCGACTGCAGTTCCCAACCTGCACCTGATTGGCGGCAAGATGGCGCAGCCATGGGTGAGCATGGGCGACATCATCTGGGATAGCGACATCAACCCGGAAGGCGTGGCAGCGACCTACAAGACCGACCTGGGCGGGGCCGAAGTGTTCGCCAGCGCTGGTCAGTACACCCTCAAGGACAACGTCGATGGCGACGGCGTGCAATACAAGCATGACGCACAGGTCTATCACGGCCAGTTGGGCGCCAAGTTCGCCCCGGCAGACGTGCTCAAGCTGACCGTAGGTGCCAGTATCTACGGCTATGACAACGACAAGGAAGCCACCATCCTGCAGTCGTTCGGCAACACCACCAACGAGTTCAACCTCGTGGAAGGCTTCGGCCAGCTGGACTTCACCGGCTTTGCCATCCCACTCTCTGCTTACGGCCAGTACGTGAAAAACACCGAAAGCACCGATGGGGAAGACCAGGCCTGGTTGGCGGGCCTGAAAACCAAGGTCGGCGCCTGGAGCCTGGACTACAACTACCGCGACGTGCAGCGCAACGCCGTGGTCAGCCTGTTCACCGACTCCGACTTTGGCAACGGCTTTACCGGTTCGCGCGGGCACAAGTTCAAGGTCGGGTATGAAATCGACAAGAACTTCTCTCTGGGCGCTGCCTACCTGATGGCCAAGACCGACCTGTCGCAGTTGCCGAACAGCAACGCCGATGTAGATACCCTGCAGGTCGACCTGGAAGCCAAGTTCTAAGCGACACCCTGCACTGCTTCACCTGAAGCGGGAAATGCCGACCCCATCCGGCATTTCCCGCTTTTTCTTGCCTGGCAGAAATGCGCCGGCCTCTTCGCGGGCTCGCCCGCTCCCACAGAATCACCACAGCTCTTGAAAACTGTGGAGTACCTGTGGGAGCGGGCAAGCCCGCGAAGAGGCCGGTACAGGCGCCAGATAAATCAGCGCTTGCGCAGGATCACGCTACCAATCGAATACCCCGCACCGAACGAGCTCAACACGCCCAGCGAGCCCTTGGCCAGGTCGTCCTGGTAAAGGTGGAAGGCAATCACCGACCCCGCCGAACTGGTGTTGGCATAACGGTCGAGAATCACCGGTGCATCTTCCTCGGCCACTTCACGCCCCAGCAGTTTCTTGACGATCAGCTGGTTCATGCTGAGGTTGGCCTGGTGCAGCCAGAAGCGTTTCACATCGCTGGGTTGCAGCCCGTTTTCCTGCAGGTGCTCACCGATCAGCTCGGCCACTTTCGGGCACACCTCGCGGAACACCTTGCGCCCTTCCTGGATGAACAGCTTGTCCGCCGCGCCCTCGCCCTCTTCCGCCGCGCGGTTGAGGAAACCGAAGTTGTTACGGATATTGTTGGAGAACTCGGTCCACAGCTTGCTGCTGACGATGTCGAACTGGTGCGCCGAGGTGGCCTTGTCGGCACGCTCGAGCAGCACCGCAGTGGCAGCATCACCAAAGATGAAGTGGCTGTCGCGGTCACGGAAGTTCAGGTGGCCGGTGCACACCTCCGGGTTGACCATCAGCACCGCACGCGCCTGCCCCAGGGCCACGCTGTTGGCGGCGGTCTGGATGCCGAAAGTGGCCGACGAGCAGGCCACGTTCATGTCGAAGGCAAAGCCCTGGATGCCCAGCGCCTGCTGCACTTCGATGGCGATGGCCGGGTACGGGCGCTGCAGGTTGGAGCAGGCGACGATCACCCCATCGACATCGGCCGCCGTGCGACCGGCGCGCTCCAGGGCCTGACGGGCAGCGGCCACGGCCATTTCGCAGAGCACCGACGGTTCGTCGTTGGAGCGCTCTGGCAGGCGCGGCTTCATGCGCTGCGGGTCGAGGATGCCGGCCTTGTCCATGACGAAGCGGCTCTTGATGCCCGAGGCCTTTTCGATGAACGCCGCATCGGACAGCGGCGCCGCCTCGACTTCACCGCGCTCGATGGCGGCGGCGTTGTCCTGGTTGAACTGCTGCGACCAGGTGTTGAAGGACGCCACTAGTTCTTCGTTGGAAATGCTCTGGGCCGGGGTGTACAGGCCGGTGCCGCTGATCACGACGTTATGCACGGTCGTTCCTCTGGTCAAAGGCCATCGCCACGGGGCGCTGGCTGGAAATATGACAGGTTAATGGCACTTTAGTACCAATTTATAGGCGAGGGCTGCGCCCTCGTTCGCGGGCACGCCCGCTCCCACAGGGATCGCACCGCTCCCGAGGACATTGCTGTACCTGTGGGAGCGGGTTTACCCGCGAAGGGGCCGCCAGGCGACCCCAAATTGCATCAATATTGCCACAACTGTGGAAGTTTAGCCCTCCACCTGGCTCCATTGCTTGCTCAATCGCTTGTCGGAAATCGGCACCTTGGTCCCCAACTGCTGGGCAAACAGCGAAACCCGATATTCCTCCAGCCACCAGCGGTACACCGTCAGTTGCTCATCACGCTTGCCTTCCTGGGCATGCTTGTCGGCACGGGCCTTGTACTGCGCCCACAGGTTGGCCAGCTCACCGCTCCACACCCGGTCCTTCTGTACCTGCGACCCCAGCTTCTCCAGGCGCAGTTCCACCGCCTTGAGATAACGCGGCAGCTCCTTGAACCAGGCCCCGGGGGTTTCGCGCACGAAGCCCGGGTACACCAGGTTGCCGAGTTGTTGCTTGATGTCGTTCAGCGCCACCGCCTGGCTCAGGTCGATCTTGCCCTTGAAGCGCTTCTGCAGCCCATGCCACAGCTTCAGCACTTCCAACGTCTGCCGTGCCAGGCGCTCGGCATGCTCGGCCCAGTTGCCGCGCTTGCGCTCGGCCAGGCCAGCCAGGGCCGCACCATCGCGTGGCAGCGGCTGTTCGCCTTCGAGGATGCAGCTGTCCAGGCTGGCCAGCAGAATGTCCTCGACCAGCGCCTCGACCCGGCCCATTTCACGGTACAGCAGGCCCAGCTCGGTCAGCCCCGGCAGCTTGCAGCGCAGGTACTTGGCTGGCTCGGCCAGCTGCTGCAGCAACAGGCGCTGCAACGCGCGGCGGTGCTGGAACTCGGCCTCGGCCTGGGTCGAGAAGCGCCCTTCGCGCACGGTGCCGCCCTCTTCCACCAGCGCCGGGTACACGGTCATCGACAGGCCGGCGATCTTCTGCTGCGCGGTCTGCTTCACCTCGCTGAAAGCCTTGGCCTGCACCGGCTGCTCGCTCTTGGCGTCACGCGGCACGGCCAACGCTGCCTGGCTGGCTGCTGCAAAGCGCGCGGTCAGCTCGGCCAGGTCGCGGCCTTCACCCAGGAACTTGCCCTGGCCATCCACCACTTCGATGTTCATGCGCAGGTGGCCTTCGACCAGGTTGACCGACTCGTCCCATGCCTCGTCGGGCACACGGGCGCCGGTCATGCGCAGCAGTTCCTGGCCCAGGGCTTGCGGCAATGCGCCTTGGCCGAAGGTCATGCGTGCCAGCGAGGCCTTGACGAAGTCCGGCACCGGCACGAAGTTCTTGCGCAGGGCCTTGGGCAGGTTGCGCACCAGCGCCACGCACTTGGCTTCCAGCAGGCCGGGCACCAGCCACTCCAGACGCTCGCCCGGCAGGCTCGGCAACAGCGGTGCCGGCACCCGCACGGTCACGCCATCGCGGGGGTGGCCGGGCTCGAAGTGGTAACTCAGCGGCAGGCGCAGCTCGCCCACCTGCAGGCTGTCGGGGTACTGCGCGGCGGTGACTTCGCTGGCCTCGCGGGCCAGCACGTCTTCCTCGCGCATTATCAGCAGGTTGGCGTCCTTCTGGCTACCCATGCGGTACCAGCTGTCGAAGGTCGCGGTCTGGTGGATTTCCGCCGGCAGACGCGCTTCGTAGAAGGCGTACAGCGTCTCTTCGTCGGCAAGAATGTCGCGGCGGCGGGCCTTGGCCTCCAGCTCGTCGAGCTCTTCCAGCAGGCGCTTGTTGGCCGCCAGGCACTTGGCCCGCGACTGGATTTCGCCACCCACCAGGCCTTCGCGGATGAACAGCTCGCGCGAGGTGACCGGGTCGATCGGGCCGAAATGCACCGGCCGACGGCCGACCAGGATCAGGCCGTACAGGGTGATCTGCTCGTAGGCCACCACCTGCCCGCGCTTCTTCTCCCAGTGCGGCTCGAAGTGGTTCTTCTTAACCAGGTGGCCGGCCAGCGGCTCGATCCAGTCCGGCTCGATCCTGGCCACCATGCGTGCGTACAGCTTGGTGGTTTCAACCAGTTCGGCCGCCATCACCCACTGCGGGCGCTTGCGCCCCAGGCCCGACGACGGGTGCACCCAGAAGCGCCGCTGACGGGCGCCCTGGTAGTCGCCCTCTTCGGTCTTCTGGCCGATCTGGCTGAGCAGGCCACTGAGAATGGCCTTGTGCATTTTCGGGTAGTCGGATGGGTCCTTGTTCACTGTCAGCTGCAGGTCACGGCAGATCAGTGCCAGCTGGCGATGGGCATCGCGCCATTCGCGCAGGCGCAGGTAGTTCAGGAAGTTCTTGCGGCACCAGTTGCGCAGCGGGTTGGCGGTCAGCGCCTGGCGCTGTTCCTCGAAGCCACGCCACAGGTTGACCAGCGCAGCGAAGTCGGAATCCACGTCCTTCCATTGCGCATGCGCCTGGTCGGCGGCCTGCTGGCGCTCCGGTGGGCGTTCGCGCGGGTCTTGCACCGACAGCGCACTGGTGACGATCAGCACTTCCTGCAGGCTGCCCAGGCGGGCGCCTTCGAGCAGCATGCGGCCCAGCCGCGGGTCGATCGGCAGGCGCGCCAGCTGGCGGCCGATCGGCGTCAGCTGGTTTTCGCGGTTGACCGCCGACAACTCCTGCAGCAGGTTGAAACCATCGCTGATGGCCTTGCCATCCGGCGGCTCGATGAACGGGAAGGCGTCGATTGCGCCCAGGCGCAGGTGCAGCATCTGCAGGATCACTGCCGCCAGGTTGGTGCGCAGGATCTCAGGGTCGGTGAACGCCGGCCGGCTGTTGAAATCCTCTTCGCTGTACAGGCGCACGCAGATGCCCGGCTCGACCCGGCCGCAGCGGCCCTTGCGCTGGTTGGCACTGGCCTGCGACACGGCCTCGATGGGCAGGCGCTGCACCTTGGCGCGGTAGCTGTAGCGGCTGATGCGCGCGGTACCGGTGTCGATCACATAGCGGATGCCCGGCACGGTCAGCGAGGTTTCCGCAACGTTGGTGGCCAGCACCACACGGCGTCCGGTGTGTGGCTGGAAGATGCGCTGCTGCTCTGTCGGCGACAGGCGCGCGTACAACGGCAGGATCTCGGTGTGGCGCAGTTGCGCCTTGCGCAGGATCTCGGCGGCATCACGGATCTCGCGCTCGCCTGGCAGGAAGATCAGCACATCGCCGGGGCCTTTGCCCTCGCTTCGTTCGTGATGCGCAAGCTCGTCCAGCGTGGCGAGGATGGCCTGGTCGACGGTGAGGTCGTCCTCGATCTGGTTGCCCTCCTCGTCCTGCTCGCTGGTCAGTGGGCGATACCAGGTTTCCACCGGGAAGGTACGCCCGGACACCTCGATGATCGGCGCGCCGTCGAAGTGTTTGGAGAAGCGCTCCAGGTCGATGGTCGCCGAGGTGATGATCAGCTTCAGGTCCGGGCGGCGGTGCAGCAGGGTCTTCAGGTAGCCGAGCAGGAAGTCGATGTTCAGGCTGCGTTCGTGGGCTTCGTCGACGATGATCGTGTCGTAGCGCTCGAGGAAGCGGTCATGCTGGGTTTCGGCCAGCAGGATACCGTCGGTCATCAGCTTGACCAGGGTGTTGGCGTCGCTCTGGTCCTCGAAGCGCACCTGGTAGCCGACCAGCCCGCCCAGGGGCGTGCCCAGCTCTTCGGCAACCCGCGCGGCAACGCTGCGGGCGGCGATCCGGCGTGGCTGGGTGTGGGCGATCAGGCCATGGCTGCCACGGCCCAGTTCAAGGCAGATTTTCGGCAACTGTGTGGTCTTGCCCGAGCCGGTTTCGCCGGCGATCACCAGCACCTGGTGCTCGGCCAGAGCCTTCTTGATTTCGTCACGCTTGGCAGCGATGGGCAGGCTGTCGTCGTAGCGCACGGTCGGCACGCTCTGCTGGCGCGCGGTGACCTGGGCGCAGGACGCCTGGACCTTTTCCACCCACTGCGCCAGCTTCGCCTCGTCGGGGCGCTTGCGCAGTTCGTGCAATTGCCGGCGCAGGCGATGGCGGTCGGCGATCATGGCGTGGTCGAGGTTTTGCAGCAGTTTGTCGATGGCGTGGTCAGTCATGGGGCTTTTTAGTGATGCAGGTGGGCCTGCTTTTTCATGATCGGCATTCGAAGGATGCGCGATTGTCGCAGATTTGCCGGTTCTCTGCTGCCTGTGCCGGCCTCTTCGCGGGCTTGCCCGCTCCCACAGGGGTCACCACGTGCCTGAAGATTGTGCGGAACCTGTGGGAGCGGGCAAGCCCGCGAAGAGGCCGGCACAAGCAACCAAATGTTTAGCCATATGCGATGTAAAGGTTGCCATTCACTGCTTTAATCAACCTTACGCCGCATGTGAGTATCAAAGGCATGACTCCCGTCCAGCCCATCGCCCCACCGTCGTCCCGCCCTTCGCAAGCGAAGGCCCGGCGCCGTGCCGGTGAGAATCCGCTGGTCCATATCATCCTCGCCTTCTGGGCCCTGTGGCACTGCCGTCACGCACGCCCACCGGATTTCCCGCTCACGCCGTTGTGACCAGACCCGGCCGTCTTCCGGCCGTTTAACTCAGCCGGGCCGCCTGCATGCGCGGTGGCCCGTGCGCCCGTGAGCGAATCCATCATGCATTTTGCACCTGTAGAGCAGGCCAGCCGTTTTCTGGCCGACAACCCCGATATCGAACTGTTCGAACTGTTCATCCTCGACGCCAACGGCGTACCGCGCGGCAAGCTGCTGCACCGCGAGGAACTGCTGGCCGTGTACCAGACCGGCCGGCCGCTGCCCAGCACCATTCTCGGCCTGACCCTGAACGGCGACGACGTGGAAAACTCCGGCCTGGTGTGGGACGTGGGCGATATCGACTGCCGCGCCTACCCGCTTGAAGGCAGCCTGGTGCGCCTGCCCTGGCGCCGGGTGCCGACTGCCGCGGTGCAGGTGAGCATGCACCCGAACGAGGGCCTGCCGGCCAGCATTGCCGACCCGCGCCATGTGCTGCTGCGTACCATCGAAGCGTTGAAGGCCGACGGCTACCATCCGGTGATGGCCTGCGAGCTGGAGTTCTACCTGCTCGACCAGCACCGTGATGCCCAGGGCCGCCCGCAACCGGCGCTGGACAACGACGGCGGCCGCCCACGCACCACCCAGGTGTATGGCCTGCGCGAACTGGAGCAGATCGAGCCGTTCCTTGCCGACCTCTACGCCGCCTGCAAGGCCCAGGGCATCCCGGCGCGCACGGCGATTTCGGAATACGCCCCCGGCCAGGTGGAAATCACCCTCGAGCACGGCGACGCCCTGCAGGCGATGGACCAGGCCGTGCGCTACAAGCGCCTGGTCAAAGGCATTGCCCACGCCCATGGCATGCAGGCCTGCTTCATGGCCAAGCCGTTCGCGCAACTGGCCGGTACCGGCATGCACATGCACCTGAGCCTGGCCGACAGCGCCGGCAACAACCTGTTCGCCAGTGAGGACAAGGCAGGCACCCCGCTGCTGCGCCAGGCCGTGGCCGGCATGCTGCGCCACCTGCGCGACTCGCTGTTGCTGTTCTGTCCCAACGCCAACTCGTTCCGCCGCTTCCAGGCCAACAGCTATGCCCCGCTGGCGCCAACCTGGGGCGTCGACAACCGCACCGTGAGCCTGCGCATACCGGGCGGCCCGGCCAACAGCCGGCATGTGGAGCACCGCATCTGTGGCGCCGACGCCAACCCCTACCTGGCCGCTGCGGCGATCCTTGCCGCCAGCCACCGGGGCATCCGCGAACAGCTGGACCCGGGGGCACCGGTGGAAGGCAACGGCTATGCCCAGGCCACCGAACACCTGCCCACCGACTGGCTGACTGCCCTCGACGCCCTGCAGCATTCCAGCTGGGCTCGCGAAGCACTGGGCGAAGACTTCCTTGGCGTGTACCTGAAGGTCAAGCGCGCCGAGTACCGCCAGTTCATGGCCGAAGTCAGCGAACAGGACTGGCGCTGGTACCTGCACCAGGCCTGAGCCCCCAGATAACAAGGAACCCCCATGAACGCAGCATTGAACAAGGGCCCGGCGCAGCGCGCGCCGTCCTATTACAGCGCCACCCTCAACGACCACACCGAGTACCCGCAGCTCAAGGGCACGGTACAGGTGGATGTGGCGATCATCGGCGGCGGCTTCACCGGCGTGGCCACGGCGGTAGAACTGGCCGAGCGTGGCCTGAAGGTGGCCATCGTCGAAACCAACCGCATCGGCTGGGGTGCCAGCGGGCGCAACGGCGGCCAAGTCACCGACAGCCTGTCGGGTGACGAGGCCATGCGCGCACAGATGCGCAACCGCCTGGGTGCCGAGGTCGATGACTTCATCTGGCACTTGCGCTGGCGCGGCCACCAGGTGATCGAGCAGCGCGTGGCGCGCTACGGCATCGACTGCGACCTCAAGCGCGGCCACCTGCACGCGGCCATGAAGCCCTCGCACATGGACGAGCTGCGCGCATTCGAAGCCGAGGCCCGGCGGCGCGGCATGGGCGAGCAGGTGCAATTGCTGGACCGCAATGGCATGGCCGAGCACCTGCAAAGCCCGCTGTACCTGGGCGCGCTGAAGAACCTGCGCAACCTGCACCTGCACCCGCTCAACCTGTGCCTGGGCGAGGCCCGTGCTGCCCATGGCCTGGGGGCGCTGATTTTCGAAAACTCCGAAGTGCTGGACATCGTCCACGGCCCGCGCCCGGCGGTGGTCACCGCCCACGGACGGGTCGAGGCGCGCCAGGTGATGCTGGCCGGCGATGTGTACCACAAACTCGAAAAGCGCCAGCTCAAGGGCAAGATCTTCCCGGCCATGGGTGGCATCGTCACCACCGCACCGCTGGGAGAACTGGCCGAACAGATCAACCCGCAGGACCTTGCGGTGTACGACTGCCGCTTCGTCCTCGACTACTACCGCCTGACCGCCGACAAGCGCCTGTTGTTCGGCGGTGGCGCCAACTATTCCGGCCGTGATTCACGGGATATCGAAGGCGAACTGCGCCCGTGCATCGAGCGCACCTTCCCGGCGTTGAAAGGCGTGCCGATCGAGTTCCAGTGGAGCTGCGCCATGGGCATCGTGGTCAACCGCATCCCGCAGCTGGGCAAGCTGTCGGACAACGTGTGGTATTGCCAGGGCTATTCGGGGCACGGCATTGCCACCAGCCACATCATGGGCGAGATCATGGCCGAGGCGTTGACCGGGACGCTGGAGAAGTTCGACACCTTTGCCCAGTGCAAGCATGTGCGGGTGCCGATGGGGGACTTGCTGGGCAACCCGCTGCTGGCGGCGGGGATGTGGTACTACCAGATGCTGGAGAAACTGCGCTGAAGCATTCGCGGGCACGCCCGCTCCCACAAGTACAGCGCAGCCCTCTGGCTCGGCGCTATACCTGTGGGAGCGGGCGTGCCCGCGAAGAAGCCAGTGAGGTCGATCAGGCGATCTTCTTCAAACCCTGTTTCTTCAGCTCTTCATCGCGCAGTTCGCGGCGCAGGATCTTGCCCACGTTGGTGGTCGGCAGCGCGTCGCGGAACTCGATCTGGCGCGGGACCTTGTAGCCGGTGACGTTGGCACGCATGTGCTCCATCACCTGTTCCTTGGTCACGGTCATGCCCGGCTTGACCACGATAAACACCTTGATCACTTCACCGGACTTCTCGTCCGGCACACCGATGGCCGCGCACTGAAGCACGCCCGGCAGGGCCGCCAGCACATCTTCCAGCTCGTTGGGATACACGTTGAAGCCCGAGACCAGGATCATGTCCTTCTTGCGGTCGACAATGCGCATGTAGCCGTCCGGCTGGATCACGGCGATGTCACCGGTCTTCAGCCAGCCATTGCTGTCGAGGATCTCGGCAGTGGCCTCTTCGCGCTGCCAGTAGCCCTTCATCACCTGCGGGCCCTTGACGCACAACTCGCCCACCTCGCCCAACGGCAGCTCGTTGCCATTGTCGTCGATGACCTTGCACAGGGTGGACGGCACCGGAATACCGATGGTGCCGACCTGGTTGGCCTCCGCCGGGTTCACCGCAGCCACCGGGCTGGTCTCGGTCATGCCATAGCCTTCGCAGATGGCGCAGCCGGTCACGGCCTTCCAGCGCTCGGCCACGCTCAGTTGCAGGGCCATGCCGCCGGACAGGGTGATCTTCAGCGCCGAGAAGTCCAGGGCACGGAACGCCTCGTTGTTGCACAAGGCAACGAACAGGGTGTTGAGGCCGACGAAGCCGCTGAACTTCCACTTGCCCAGCTCCTTGACCATGGCCGGCAGGTCACGCGGGTTGCTGATCAGCACGTTGTGGTTGCCGATCAGCATCATTGCCATGCAATGGAAGGTAAAGGCGTAGATGTGATACAGCGGCAGCGGGGTGATGAGGATTTCGCAGCCTTCGTGCAGGTTGGAGCCCATCAGCGCCCGGCACTGCAGCATGTTGGCCACCAGGTTGCGGTGGGTCAGCATCGCGCCCTTGGCCACGCCGGTGGTACCACCGGTGTACTGCAGCACCGCCACGTCGTTGGCCTGCGGGTTGGCCTCGGTCACCGGCTGGCCCTTGCCCAGCGCCAGTGCGTCGTTGAAGCGTACGGCACGCGGCAGGTTGTAGGCCGGCACCATCTTCTTCACGTACTTGATCACGCTGTTGATCAGCAGGCGCTTGAGCGGCGGCAGCAGGTCGGCCACTTCGGTGACGATGACGTGCCTGACCTGAGTCTTGGGCACCACCTTCTCGGCCAGGTGGGCCATGTTGGCCAGGCACACCAGGGCCTTGGCGCCGGAGTCGTTGAACTGGTGTTCCATTTCCCGTGCGGTGTACAGCGGGTTGGTGTTGACCACGATCAGCCCGGCACGCATGGCACCGAATACCGCCACCGGGTATTGCAGTACGTTAGGCAGCTGCACGGCAATGCGGTCACCCGGCTTGAGGTCGGTATGCTGCTGCAACCAGGCGGCAAACGCCCCCGACAGCGCATACAGCTCGCCATAAGTGATAGTCTTGCCCAGGTTGCTAAAGGCCGGTTTGTCGGCAAAGCGTTGGCAGGATTGCTTGAGTACCGCCTGGATATTGGGGAATTCGTCAGGATTGATTTCCGCCGTAATCCCGGCTGGGTACTTATCCTTCCAAAAATGTTCGATCATGGAAGCCCACTCCTTCAGCAACAGCGAAGTTCGATTCACGCGTCGATGCGCTTATTATTGATATGAGATGACGGCTCGTTGCAAACCGGATCATCTGAAAGCGGGCCGAGAGTAACAGCTTTGCCTGGGGTCGCCTAGAGGCCAAAACAGGCCTCACGGTCACAAAAATGACTCAATGAACAATACAGGTCATTTTTAGAGTAATTATCCAAAATGTCGCAGATCGGGCTATAAATAGCGTGTTAGAGCGGTTCACGGCATTCGCGGGCTTGCCCGCTCCCACAGGGACCTCACAGTTCTTGAATGCTGTGCAGTACCTGTGGGAGCGGGCAAGCCCGCGAAGAAGCCAATCCGGTATCAAGCTATGTCGCGCAGCTCCCGCCGCAGGATCTTGCCCACCGGCGTCATCGGCAACGACTCGCGCAGCACGATGTGCTTGGGTACCTTGTAGCCGGTGAAGTTGGCCTTGCAGTAGGCCTTCAGCTCATCCACGCTCAGCCCGCCCTCGCGCGGCACCACGAACAGCTTCACCGCCTCGCCGGAGCGCTCGTCCGGCACGCCGATGGCCGCGCAGTTGGCAACCTTGGGATGGCCCATCACCACATCCTCGATCTCGTTGGGGTACACGTTGAAACCCGAGACGATGATCATGTCCTTCTTGCGGTCGACGATGCGGGTGAAGCCGTCCGGGTCGATCACCGCGATGTCGCCGGTCTTGAACCAGCCTTCCGCGTCCAGGGCCTGGGCCGTGGCCTCGGGCTGCTGCCAGTAGCCTTTCATCACCTGCGGGCCCTTGATGCACAGCTCGCCCCGCTCGCCCAGCGGCAGCTCGTTGCCGTCATCGTCGATCACCTTGAATGCAGTGCCGGCCACCGGGATGCCCACCGTGCCCAGGCGCGCCAGCTGGCCATAGGGGTTGGTGCTGGCCACTGGCGAGGTTTCGGTCAGGCCGTAGCCTTCGACGATGCGGCAACCGGTAAGCGCCTCCCAGCGCTCGGCCGTGGCCTTGACCAGCGCGGTGCCGCCGGAGTTGGTGACCTTCAGCGCCGAAAAGTCGAGCTGGCGGAAGCCCGGGTGGTCCATCAGTGCGACGAACAGCGTGTTCAGGCCCAGCAAGGCGGAGAAACGCCATTTGCCCAGCTCCTTGATGAAGCCGGAAATATCCCGCGGGTTGGTGATCAGCACGTTGTGGTTACCGGTGACCATCATGCACATGCAGTTCGCGGTAAAGGCATAGATGTGGTACAGCGGCAGCGGCGCGATCATCACTTCCTGGCCGTCCTTGATCAGCTTCTGCCCGTCCGGCCCGTGCTGCGAGAAGCAGGCCAGCACCTGCAGCATGTTGGCCACCAGGTTGCCGTGGGTGAGCATGGCGCCCTTGGCCAGGCCGGTGGTGCCACCGGTGTATTGCAGCACGGCAGTATCGTCCAGGCTGAGCGGCACCGGCTTGTGCGACAGCTCGCGGCCCTGGCGCAGCACCTGCTTGAACGACACCGCCTGGGGCAGCTGATAGGCCGGCACCATCTTCTTCACTTTGTCGACCACGGTGTTGACCAGCCAGCCCTTGGCGGTGGGCAGCATGTCGCCCATCCTGGCCTCGATCAGGTACTCGATGCCGGTATCGGGCAACACCTCCTGCACGCGCTTGCCGAACATGTTCAGGTACACCAGCGCACGCGCGCCGCTGTCCTTGAACTGGTGGCGCATCTCGCGCTCGGTGTACAGCGGGTTGGTGTTGACCACGATCAGGCCTGCGCGCAGGGCACCGAACACGGCGATGGGGTATTGCAGCACGTTGGGCATCTGCACCGCGATGCGGTCGCCCGGCTTGAGGTCTGTGTGCTGCTGCAACCAGGCGGCGAAGGCCGCCGAGTGGCGCTCCAGCTCCGCGTAGGTCAGGGTCACGCCCAGGTTGCTGAAGGCCGGGCGGTCGGCGAAACGTTTGCAGGAGCGCTCGAACACCTCGACGACCGAGGTGTAGGCATTGATGTCGATGGTGGAAGGCACGCCCGCCGGGCGCTTGTCATTCCAGAAGTCGGCTTGCATTTATTATTGTTCCTCTGCCTGGACCTGCTGTAAGTCCTGTAGTCCTTTCACCTGCCCGCTTGAAAGCGAAAAGGCGTTGATCCGACGTTAGCAGGTAAGCCCAAGGCGGCATATACGCCAAGTGCCGCCATTAACATTGTGAATCTTATTTGTGCCCTTCCTGCAATCCGGTCGGTTGTGCATACACTGTTCGGGTACCTGTGCGCACAAGGACCCGCCATGCCTCACGACGCCTTCTGGCTGCCCGCCAGCGAGCACTGCAGCCTGTACGTGCACCAATGGTTGCCGGCCACACCGGTAAAAGCCGTGGTGTTGCTGGCCCATGGCATGGCCGAGCATGCCGGGCGCTACCAGCACCTGGGCCATGCCTTGAGCGAGGCCGGCTTCGCCCTGTTCGCCGCCGACCAGCGCGGCCATGGGCGCACCGCCGAACTGGGCAGCCTCGGCCTGTTCGCCCGCCATCATGGCTGGAATGCCGTGGTCAACGACCTCGGGCTGCTGGCCCAGCACATCGGCCAGCAATACCCGTGCACGCCGCTGTTCCTGTTCGGCCACAGCATGGGCAGCTACATCGCCCAGGCCTACCTGCTGCACCACAGTGGCAGCCTGCATGGGGCGATCCTCAGCGGCTCCAACTACCAGCCGGCAGCGCTGTACCACGTGGCGCGGCTGATTGCCCGGCTGGAAGCCTGGCGCCAGGGGCCGCTGGGCAAGAGCGCACTGATCGAGTGGTTGTCGTTCGGCTCGTTCAACAAGGCCTTCAAGCCCAACCGCACGGCGTTCGACTGGCTCAGCCGCGACCCGGCGCAGGTCGACCTGTACGTCAACGACCCGCTTTGCGGCTTTCGCTGCAGCAACCAGTTGTGGCTTGACCTGCTGCAAGGCTTGGCGCAGATCAGCCAGCCGAGTAACCTCGCGCAGATCGATCCGAACCTGCCGCTGCTGGTAATCGGTGGTGAATGTGATCCGGTCAGTGCCGGCAAGCGTCTCACCCACCTGGCCGACGCCCTGCGCGCGACCGGCAATCGACATGTACAGCTGCGCGTCTATCCTGAGGCGCGGCACGAAGTACTCAACGAAACCAACCGTGACGAGGTCACCGCCGATATTCTCGGCTGGCTTGAACAGGCGCTGGCTCTTGGCCGCCCTGTGCGCAGTGAATGACAGCCGCCCTCGCCTACCCCTTAAGGAAGCCCCGATGTCCCAGGTCACCAACACGCCTTACGAAGCCCTCGAAGTCGGCCAGAAGGCCGAGTACAAGAAGTCCGTCGAAGAACGCGACATCCAGTTGTTCGCCGCGATGTCCGGTGACCACAACCCGGTACACCTGGACGCCGAGTTCGCTGCCAAGAGCATGTTCCGCGAGCGCATTGCTCACGGCATGTTCAGCGGCGCGCTGATCAGTGCTGCAGTGGCCTGCACCCTGCCTGGCCCTGGCACCATCTACCTGGGCCAGCAGATGAGCTTCCAGAAGCCGGTGAAAATTGGCGATACCCTGACCGTGCGCCTGGAAATCCTGGAGAAGCTGCCCAAGTTCAAGGTGCGCATCGCCACCAATGTGTACAACCAGAATGATGAGCTGGTGGTCCAGGGCGAGGCCGAGATCCTCGCACCGCGCAAGCAGCAGACCGTCGAGCTGGTGTCGCCGCCGAATTTTGTGGCTAGCTGAAAAGTGATGTAGGCAGTACCGGCCTCTTCGCGGGCACGCCCGCTCCCACAGGGATTGCATACCTTCAAACCAGTGGAAAACCTGTGGGAGCGGGCGTGCCCGCGAAGAGGCCAGTAAAGCAAACATCATTCGATAGCCTGCAACCGCCGCTCGATATGCCTGCGCTCCGGCTCCTGCCGGGTCAACGCCAGCGCCTGCCGCCAGGCCGCCCGGGCCTCTTCCATATGCCCCAGCTGGTAATGCAGCTCGCCCCGCGTCGCATGCGCCAGGTGATAGTCCAGCAACTCTCCCCTCGCCAGAATCCCTTCCACTTCCCGCAGCCCAACCTCCGGCCCATCCCGCTTCGCCAGCGCCACGGCCCTGTTCAGTTCTACCACTGCTGACGGCCAATGCCGCTGCAGCACGTCATACAGCCCGACGATCTCCGCCCAGTCGGTCGCTTCGGCCGTAGCCGCCTCGGCATGCACCGCCGCAATCGCTGCCTGCACGGTATAGGCACCGAATGCCCGGCTTTGCAGGGCTTGGCGCACCAGTTCGCAGCCTTCGGCAATGCGTTGCCGGTCCCACAGGCTACGGTCCTGCTGCTCGAGCAATACCAGGTTGCCCCGGCCATCGGTACGCGCGCGCTGCCGGGACGCCTGCAGCAACATCAGGGCCAGCAGGCCGACCGCCTCCGGGTCGGGCAGCAACTGCACCAGCAGGCGCGCCAGGCGAATGGCTTCATCGCTCAGTTCCTGCTGCAACAACGCCTCGCCCGACGACGCCGAATAGCCCTCATTGAACACCAGGTAGATCACCCGAAGCACACTCTCCAGGCGCTCGGGCAGTTCGTTCAGCTCCGGCACCTGATAAGGGATGCCGGCATCGCGGATCTTGGCCTTGGCGCGCACGATACGCTGGGCGATGGTGGCCGGGCTCTGCAGGAAAGCACGGGCGATCTGCTCGGTGGTCAGGTCGCAGACTTCACGCAGGGTCAGCGGCACCTGGGCATCGGCGGACAAGGCCGGGTGGCAGCAGGTGAAGATCAGCCGCAGGCGGTCGTCGGCCAGCAGTTCTTCCTCGCTGGGGTCCTGCGCCTGGCCGTCGAGCAGCATGCTCAGGTCCGCCTGGGAACGGTCGAATCGGGCGCGCCGGCGCAGCGCATCGATGGCCTTGAAGCGGCCGGTGGACACCAGCCACGCCCGCGGGTTATCGGGGATACCGTCGCGCTGCCAGCGCTCGACGGCGATGAAGAAGGCATCGTGCATGGCCTCCTCGGCCAGGTCGAAATCACCCAGCAGGCGGATCAGCGTCGCCAGGATGCGCCGTGACTCGTTTCGGTAGACCGCCTCGACCTCGGCGCGCACCTGCGCCAGTGCCGTCATCAGTCGGGCATCCGCTGCGTCACTACCTCCACCAGGCGGTCCAGGCTTTCTCCCCAGCCCTGGTGGAAGCCCATTTCCTCATGGGCGCGGCAGTCGGCGGCATTCCAGTGCCAGGCGCGGGCGGTATAGCGGGTTTTGCCTTGCTCCTCGTCAAAGCTGATCACGGCAGTCATGAACGCCTTGCCCGAAGGCACCCAGCCCGTGCCGAAGGCATCGGTGAACACCAGCCGCCGCGGCGCGGCGATTTCCAGGAACACGCCCTGGTTCGGGTACTCGCTGCCATCCGGCGCCCGCATCAGGGTGCGGAACAGGCCACCGACCCACAACTGCATCTCGCACTCCGGGGTGGTCATGCCGTGCGGCCCCCACCACTGCATCAGCCACTGGGGCTCGGTCCAGGCGCGGAACACCTTGGCCGGTGGCGCGTCGATCAGGCGGCTGATGGACAACTCGTGTTGCGCTTGCGCGGGGTGTGCAAGGCTCATGCTGGTAGGTCTCCATTGCTGTCAGGGTTGCAGTTCGCGCACCGGCCGCACCTCGACACTGCCGACCCGCGCGGCGGGGATGCCCTTGGCGATGTTCAGCGCCTCGTTCAGGTCGCGGGCTTCCACCAGGTAGAAGCCCGCCAGTTGCTCCTTGGTCTCGGCGAACGGGCCGTCGGTCAGGCTCATGTGCCCGTTGCGCATGCGCACTGTGGTGGCGGTCTGCACCGGCTTCAGCGCCTCGGCCGCCAGCATTCGCCCGGAGCCTTGGATGGATTCGGCATACGCCCTGCATTCGGCGTCTTCCGGGCTGTCGGGCAGGCTGTGCAGCAGCCCCTCGTCACAATAGACCAGGCACAGGTATTTCATGGTCGCCTCCAGGGCATTGGCAAAGTGCGTTTGGCGATAACGGCTCAAGGCTTGAGATCGAACAGGGCTTTCTGGGTTTCCATGTCGAATGGCGCCGACCAGTGTTCGTGGATTACCTGCCACTGGCCACCTTGACGACGATAGCCCACGGTGGCGCGCATGAAGCCGCACTGGCTCTCGTTGTCCGCGGGGCCACAGCGGTTAAGCCAGTGCGCCAGGGCCAGGTCGCCAGCGGCATGCACGGTAAGTTCGGCGAATTCGAAAACCATCGGGCCGGGGCACATGCCCATGCACATTTCCCAGTGCGCCTGGTAGGTTGCCTTGCCTTTGAATTGCAGGGCCTGGATGGCATCGAAGGCGACGATGTCGTCGGCATAGGGAGCGACGATGTTGGGGATGTCGCGGTTGCGCACGGCCTGCATCCAGCGCTCGATCAATTGGCGGATCTCGGTTTCGGCTGCGGTGTTCATCGGGTGTTCCTCCGACAGGTCATGGGTGATTGGGCACGGGGGTGCAACGTGCTCTCACCTATTGGTCGAACGGGAACTGGAGGAATCGACAGGCAACGGAAACTATTCTGCATGGGTAATTGCAGAACACCCGCGATAAACAACCAAAGCAGGCTTGTTCAAGCCATTGCGGCTTGTTCGAAGACCTCGTCGGCCCACTGGTTGAGGCTTTTGCCGGCAGCACGGGCGGCAACACTCGCGGCAGCATGAACTTCGGGTCGGATACGCAGCATTACTTTGCCCGAGGCAGGCTTTTCCGGCGCAATGCCCTGCTCTGCGCAATCGGCCAGGTAATCCTCCAGCGCATCGCGAAACGCCTCATGCAGCTCGGGCACCGAGCTTGCGTGAAAACTGATGATGTCACGCATACCAAGCACACGGCCGACGAAGATATCGTCACGCGCGTCGTACTCGATACGGGCGGCGTAGCCTTTGTAGCGCATGCAACTCATATCCTGACTCCTGCCCGCAAGAGGAATTCACGGGCTTCTTCAATCTGATACCGCTTGGCTTCCTTGCCTGGATGAGGCCGATGGCATCTCCAGCATTGGCCACCCAGCACCAGCTTGACCCTGGAGCCTTGCCGCTCCAGCACCTCACCGCCCAGATGGAGTACCAATGCCTCGATCTCGGAGAAAGCCAACGACGCCGTGGTCGGCGTTCGGAAAATTGCATCAAGGACTTTGCGGTATCGAGTGTTCATCAAAAAATGCTATCAAATTAAGATAGCACTTTTTCCTCGATATTCATTCAGGATTTTTCTGTTGCCCGAACTGCAAGACGGTTGATGGCCCCGTCACCAGCAGACCGGCGAAAGGGCCATCAACACCAGGCAAGAGCCCGATCAACCCTGCTGGCACCCCTCACCCATGGCCCGGTACTGGATGGTGTGCACCTGGCCCTGGTGGTCTTCGTAGGTCATGGTCGCAGGTACCACTTCGCAGACGTTGGGGATGGTCGACAGGTTGATTACCCGCTTTATGTCCAGGTTCATGGAGTAGTCGTACTGCTGGGCGACGGGCTCGCTGGAGACGGGTCTGGCCTCATCGGCGAGGGCGAACGAGGACATACCGACCAATGCAAGAATCAGTAATGGTTTCATGTGAGTTTGCCTTTTGAGCATTCAAGCTGATCGATTGACTTCTATTGCCGTGCCCGGCGCGGAGAAGTTGCCATCTGCGGTGAAGATGGCACGAAGTACCGATCCCGCTTCGTACTGCCAGTGGGGATGGCTAAAAGTCTACTCCCGGCCTGGAATAGTTGAACCCCGAACTCGGACATTCACCCTTGCCAGATATGCAACAATCTGCGACAAGTTCACCGCAAAACATCAGGCCAGAGCCTCTGGCCACCTTTCAGGGCAGGGCGCGCAATTTCTGAAAATTTGTACTGTTCGATACTTTCGGCCCCGGAACGCCGGCTGCTGGACCACTTTTACCGCCAGCACGGCTCACGCATGCGTGCTGCGGGCGATGCTGAGCTGTGGGTGGCGCGGGGCCCCGGCATCATCGCGGGCTTGAGCCTGAGCCCGGTGGGCGATGGCTTCTGGCTGACCGGGCTGTTCGTCGACCCGCAGCGGCGCAGCCAAGGGTTGGCCGGGCGGTTGGTCGAGGCGGCGCTGGCGCAGGCTGGCGGGCCCACCTGGCTGTTCTGCCACCCGGACCTTGCGCCCTTCTACCAGCGCCTGGGCTTCGACATGGCCCAGCAGCTGCCGGAAGCCCTGGCTGGCCGCCTGCAGCGCTACCAGCGCAGCAAGCGGCTGGTGGCACTGCAACGGGGTCAGTCGTCGCTGGCGTCGAGCCCGGGGAACAGCACCTCGGTGTAACCGAACCGAGAAAAGTCCTGGATGCGTGACGGGTACAGCCGACCGATCAGGTGGTCACATTCATGCTGCACCACCCGCGCATGGAAGTCGTCGGCAAAGCGATTGATCGGGTTGCCCTGGGGGTCGATGCCTTCATAGCAGATGTGCTTGAAACGCGGCACCACGCCGCGCAGGCCGGGCACCGACAGGCAGCCTTCCCAACCGTCCTCGATCTCGCTGGACGTCGGCGTGATGACCGGGTTGAGCAGGATGGTCTGCGGCACCGGTTCGGCATCCGGGTAACGCTCGCTGCGCTCGAAGCCGAAGATCACCAACTGCAGGTCGATGCCGATCTGCGGTGCGGCCAGGCCCACGCCGCCAACATGGCGCATGGTTTCGAACATGTCGTCGATCAATTGCTGCAGTTCGGCACTGCCGAGCATGTGCTCGGGCACTGGCGGGGCGATGCGCAGCAGGCGTTCGTCGCCCATCTTGAGAATGTCACGGATCATCGGGGGTTCGGCTCGGAAGATTGCTGCTCGCTCGGTACAGGGTGCTCATGGCCCAGCACGGTAATGGTTTCGCGGGCCTTGTGCTCATCGGCGTCCTTCTCGCCAGGGTTCTTGCCCTCGCTCGACATGTGCTCGATCACTGCGTTCATCTCCGCGCCCAGCAGCAAAACGGCGGCGGAGATATAGAAATACAGCAATAGCACGATGATTGCACCGATACTGCCGTACATGGCGTTGTAGTCGGCAAAGGTCTTCACATAGTAGGCAAAGCCCAGCGAGGCCAAGATCCACACCACCACCGCCAGCACCGAGCCCGGGGTGATGAAGCGGAACTGCTGCTTCACATCGGGCATCACGTAGTAGATCAGCGCCACCGCCACCATCATCAGGATGATGATCGCCGGCCAGCGCAGGATGGTCCACACCGTGACGATCACCTCCTGCATGCCGACCTGGGCGGCAATCCACTCCATCACCTGCGGCCCCAGCACCATCAGCGCCGCAGCCACCAGCAACATGCCGGCAATGCCCACGGTGTAGATGATCGACAACGGAATGCGCTTCCACACCGGGCGGCCCTCGGGCACATCGTAGGCGGCGTTCATTGCGCTCATCATCAGGCGCACACCGGCCGATGCGGTCCACAAGGCAATCACGATACCCACCGACAACAGCCCGCCCTTGGACTGCTGCAACTGGTCGATCACCGGGTTCACCTGCTCCAGCGCCTGGGGTGGCAGCACCAGTTCCGATTGCAGGCGCAGCCAGGAGAAGAAGTCCGGCAGGTGCAGGAAACCGATCAGGGCGATCAGGAACAGCAGGAACGGGAACAACGAGAACAGCATCTGGTAGGCCAGTGCGGAAGCGTAGGTCGACATCTCGTCGTCGAGGAATTCCTTGACGGTGCGTACCAGCACGCGGTGCAGGGGCAGGCCGCGCAGGTCGGGGAAAATCATAGCGTCTCCTTTCGCCGCTCGATTCGTGTGTACCACGGTAAGTCTAATAGACCATGCCGCTGCTGTGCTGATCCCGGCCATGCTGCAAGAATTTGCTTACACAAGTAGCGGCCTCTTCGCGGGCATGCCCGCTCCCACAGGTACTGCACAGTGCTTGAAATCTGTTCGGTACCTGTGGGAGCGGGCGAGCCCGCGAAAAGGCCGGGACAGGCCACTCACATCAAGGCTTTTTCACCGCGTCCTTCACGTTGCCCTTGATCTGTTGCCCCTCGCCCTTGAGCTCCTGCGCTTCACCCTCGGCCCGCAGCCGCTCGTTGTCGGTCACTTTGCCGACACCCTGCTTGACGTTGCCGATCGCTTCGTTGGCCAGGCCTTTCGCTTTGTCTTTGGTACCGCTCATGGCAAAACTCCTGCAATTGGGGGCACGTGGACCGTGCCGACAGTCGGTGGACCCGACGCCTTCGCCAAGCGTTCCAACAGTTTTTTCGCCCTCAAGCCGAACGGCAAGGCGGTTGGCAAACCTTGCCCCGCTACCCGCCACCCCTCACAATGCAGGCCTTCATAGCGTCAACCCGCAGGAACCTGCATGAAACTCGACAAACCCGCCGCCATCGCCCGGCGCAACGAAGCACTGGCCCGCCCGGTGCTGACCAGCAGCAACACCCTGTTCGCCATCCTCGACCGCAAGCGCAACCTGTGGTGGTTCGAGGTGCCGGTGGCGCTGCTGCGCAAGGGCCAGCCCGACTGGGTCAACCTGCTGCTGCACACCCCGGAAAGCGACGAGCTGCAGCACCTGAAGGTGCCGACCAACTTCCTGCGCGCTCACCAGGAACAGATGGAAGTGCGCAACCCCGGCAAGCGCCGCTCGACCATCAGCCTGGCCCTCAGCGCCGACCGCGACTCGCTGCTGCGCGACACCCGCCCGGGTGGCGAGCAGCTGGACTTCCGTACCTTCGTGCAGGCCTGATCAGGCCTTCTCGATGCGATCGTCATGGATGACGATGCGGCCCTGCTTGAACAACCCGCCAATGGCCTTCTTGAAGTTGCCCTTGCTGACGTTGAACAGCTTGCTGATCAGCGCCGGGTCGCTCTTGTCGCACACCCCCAGCACCCCGCCTTCGGCCTCCAGGCGCGCCATGATCTGCTCCTGCAGGCTGTCGGCCAGTGCAGCACCCACCGGTTGCAGGCTCAAGGCGATCTTGCCGTCCGCGCGCACTTCCTTGATGAAGCCCTTCTCGTGCATGCCCGAGCGCAGGAACTTGAACACCTCGTTCTTGTGGATCAGGCCCCAGTGGCGGTTGTTGATGATCGCCTTGAAGCCCATCGGCGTCTCGCCGGCCACCAGCAGCTCGACCGGCTGGCCTACCTGGTAGTCCACCGGGGTGCGGTCCAGGTAACGGTCCAGGCGTGAGGTGGCGGTGATGCGGCGGGTGCGCTTGTCGAGGTACACGTGCACCACGCAGTAGTCGCCGATCTTCAGCGGCCGCGCCTCTTCCGAGTACGGCATCAGCAGGTCCTTGGACAGGCCCCAGTCGAGGAAGATGCCGGCACCGTTGATGTCCTTGACCTTGAGGCTGGCGAACTCGCCAACCTGCACCTTGGGCTTCTCGGTGGTGGCGATCAGCTGGTCTTCGCTGTCCAGGTAGATGAACACGTTCAGCCAGTCATCCACTTCGGTTTCGGCGTTTTTCGGGATGTAGCGCCCGGGCAGCAGGATCTCGCCGTCGGCGCCGCCGTCCAGGTACAGGCCGAAGTCCACGTGTTTCACGATTTGCAAACTGTTGTAACGCCCAAGCAGAGCCATTTCCGATGTTCCTCAAGACAAGGCGGCTATTCTACACCTGAAGCCAGCGCGCCGCCCGACCGCTGATGCAGTGGAACCGTCAGCGTCCCTCTTGCGTCTACCGTCTGGCCAGCACCGCAAGGAACAGCCCATGCCGCTACGCCTGTCCAAAGCCCTGCTCGTCGCCATCGGCTGCGCCCTGGCCCTGGCCGCCTGCAGCCGTATCGACCTGGCCTACCGCAACCTCGACCGCCTGGTGCCGTGGTCGCTGGGCGACTACCTGGCCATGAACAGCGAGCAGAAGGCCATGCTTGACGACCGCCTGCGGGAGCACCTGGCCTGGCATTGCAAGACCCAGCTGCCTGGTTACCTCGACTGGCTGGACCGGGTACGCGGCATGGTCGCCGACGACCAGGTGACCGACCAGGCCCTGCAGCAGCGTACCCGCGAAGCCCGCGAGGCGATTGGCCGGGTAGCCGAGGAAATCACCCCTTCGGCCACCGAGTTGCTGCGCGGCATGAGCGATAGCCAGGTGGCGGAGATGCGCGAGGCATTCCGCGAGGACATCAGCGAACGGCAGAAGAAGTATGTGGATACGCCGTTGGACAAGCAGATCGCCCGCCGTTCCGAACGCATGGAGAAACGCCTGACGCCGTGGTTTGGCGAGCTGACCGCGGTACAGAAGCAGCGCGTGCAGGCCTGGTCCCAGGCGCTGGGCGACCAGAACCGCGAATGGATCGCCAACCGCGCGCACTGGCAGCAGCAATTGCTGCTGGCGATGAACCAGCGCAACGACGCCAGCTTCGAGCCGCGTTTGGCGACGTTGTTGCAGCGCAAGGAGAGTTTGTGGACGCCGGAGTACCGGGCGGCGTATCAGAATACCGAGCAGCAGGCGCGCAGCTTGCTGGTGGACCTGGTGCACCAGAGTACCCCGCAGCAGCGGCGGTACCTGCAGGAACGGCTGGGCAAGGTGCGTACCGATTTCAGTGAATTGAAGTGTTTGAAGGGGTAACTGTGCTTTAGCAGGCCCGGCCTCTTCGCGGGCTCGCCCGCTCCCACAGGAACCCACTGCCTTCAAGACCTGTGATGTACCGGTGGGAGCGGGCGAGCCCGCGAAGGGGCCAGGCCTGCCAAAGCACAGTCACCGCCCCTTGCGCCGATACGGAAACACATCGATCACCTTCCCTTCACGAATCGCCGCCTGCAGCCCCTTCCAGTAATCCGCGTCGTACAACTCCCCATGCAGCCGGCTGAACAAGCGCCGCTGGCCAATGTCGGCAAACAGGAACGGCGGAAACTCCTCGGGGAACACGTCATGCGGCCCGATCGAGTACCACGGCTCGCCCGACATCTCGTCCTCCGGGTAACGCGGCGGCGGAATATGACGGAAGTTCACCTCGGTCAGGAAGCTGATCTCGTCATAGTCATAGAACACCACCCGGCCATGGCGGGTAACGCCAAAGTTCTTCAGCAGCATGTCGCCAGGGAAAATATTCGCCGCCGCCAGCTGCTTGATGGCCAGGCCGTAATCCTCCAGGGCCTCCAGCACCTGGCCCTCGCTGGCGTGTTCCAGGTACAGGTTCAGCGGCGTCATGCGCCGCTCGGTCCAGCAGTGGCGGATCAGCACCGTGTCACCCTCCAGCGCCACGGTCGATGGCGCCACCTCCAGCAGTTCGGCCAGGCATTCCGGCTCGAACTTGCTGCGCGGGAAGCGAAAATCGGCGAACTCCTGGGTATCGGCCATGCGCCCGACGCGGTCGACGCTTTTCACCAGTCGGTACTTGTCGATCACCGTGGCACGGTCGACCGTCTTCGACGGTGAAAAGCGGTCCTTGATGATCTTGAACACGGTGTTGAAGCCCGGCAGGGTGAACACGCTCATGACCATGCCGCGTACCCCGGGCGCCATGACGAAGCGGTCGTCGCTACTGGCCAGATGGTTGATCAGCGCCCGATAGAACTCCGACTTGCCGTGCTTGTAGAAACCGATGGAGGTGTACAGCTCGGCCACGTGCTTGCCCGGCAAGATGCGCTTGAGGAAGTTGACGAACTCCGCCGGCACCGGCACATCGACCATGAAGTACGAGCGGGTGAAGGAAAAGATGATCGACACCTCGGCCTCGTCGGTGATCAGCGCATCGGCCTCGATACCGTGCCCTTCGCGGTGCAGCAGCGGGATTACCAGCGGCCACTGCTCGTCGCTGTTGAACAGCCGGCCGACCAGGTAGGCGCCCTTGTTGCGGTACAGCACCGGCACAAACAGCTCCAACGCCAGTTTCGGATCCTTGCATACCCAGTCCGGCAGGCACTCGCGCAGCTGATCCTCCAGGCGCGCCAGGTCGCCTTCCAGGTCGCCGTACGGCACTTCGAACGGGTAATCGCTGAACACCGCCCGCAGCAGGCTCTTGAGCCCGGCGTCAGGCCGATAGGTACGGGTTTGCGCGGCGCGCTCACGGCTGCGCATGGACGGTCGGGTGGTGTGGATGAACATGCAGCCGTCGCTGATCAGGTCGTGGCTGAACAGGCTGCAGAACAGCGAGTTGTACCAGGTCTCGGACAGCTCGTCGTCCAGCCTTGGGTCGATCAGGTGGATATAGGCGTTCTTCACCAACGGCCATTGTTCCACATCCAGCAGCACGTCCTCGGCAAAGCCCTGGCGCAGCCAGCCGTTGACCTCGGCAACCTTCTCTTCATAGAGATTGATGCGGGCGGCAGAGGCACGCTGGATATCCTGCCAGCGCGCCTGCTCGAAGCGCTTGCGGGCACCGAGGGTGATGCGCTGGAAGTGGTCGCGGTAGTTGTCGAAGCCGGCGAGGATCATCCGGGCGATTTCGACAGCGGGCCAGGGCTGGGGCATGCGAGGACCTCGGTGCAAGGGTGAGATACAGAGCTTAGTCGCCTCTTGGTTTTTGCGGAGCCTGTGCCGGCCTCTTCGCGGGCTTGCCCGCTCCCACAGGATTACCACTGGGCCGAGCATTGCAGAGAACCTGTGGGAGCGGGCGTGCCCGCGAAGAGGCCGGCACAGGTTTACACCGCAAGAAAGCACAAGAATCCCCAGCCCCCCTGGCGTACACTCGCGCCCCTGCCCAGCCTCCGGAGACCGTTGTGAGCCCCATCGCCCTAGCCCGCCTGCTGACCCTTGCCGCCGTCTGGGGGGCGAGCTTCCTGTTCATGCGCATCATCGCCCCCGAGCTGGGCACGGTGCCGACGGCGTTCTTCCGTGTGTCCATCGCCTGCCTGGGCCTGGTTGCACTGCTCGCCGCCGCCCGCGTGCGCTGGGACTTCCAGGGCAAGCTCGGCGCCTGCCTGGTGCTGGGCATGATCAACTCCGGTATCCCCGCCACGTTCTACTCCGTGGCCGCCCAGGTGCTGCCCGCCGGCTATTCGGCAATCTTCAACGCCACCACGCCGCTGATGGGTGTGCTGATCGGCGTGCTGTTCTTCCGCGAACCGATGACCCTGGCCAAGCTCTGCGGTATCTTCCTGGGCCTGTTCGGCGTCGGCATCCTCAGCGGCGCCGGCCCGGTGGCCCTGGACCTCGCCCTGCTGCAAGGCGCCCTCGCCTGCCTGGCAGCCACCACCTGCTACGGTTTTGCCGGCTTCCTCGCCCGCCGCTGGGTCAGCGGCCTGGACAGCCGCCTGTCGGCACTGGGCAGCATGCTCGGCGCCACCCTGATGCTGAGCCCGCTGTTCGCCTGGAGCGCGCTGAGCCAGCCACCCGCCAGCTGGGGCGGCTGGCAGGTGTGGCTGTCGCTGCTGGGGCTGGGCCTGCTGTGCACAGCGTTCGCCTACATCCTGTACTTCCGCCTGCTGGAGGAGATCGGCCCGGTCAAGGCCAGCACCGTGACCTTCCTGATCCCGGTATTCGGCGTATTGTGGGGGGCGTGGCTGCTGGACGAACCGTTGTCGATGGCGCACCTGTACGGCGGCCTGCTGATTGGCCTGGCATTGTGGCTGGTGCTGCGCCCGGCACGCAGCTGAAGCGGGGGGTACAGGATGAACGACGCGTACAAGAAGGTCCTGTTCCGCCTGGAGCAGGACGAAAACGGCTACCCGCCCGCCTCGGTCGAGGGCCTGTGGGCCAAGGCCGTGGAAGGCGGCTATGCCGTCGACAACATTCCCTTCCATGTCTACGGCATCGCCCCGGGCGATGTGATCGGCACCCGTGAGGAAGCCGGCGAAACCTGGTTCGCCGCACTGCGCCACAGCAGCGGCAGCTCGGTGTTCCGGGTTATCGTCAAGCCCCCGGAAACCCTGGACCAGGTACGCGCGGCCTTGCACGACTTCGGCTGCAACTGCGAAACCGAGCAGGCGGTGAAGATGCTGGCGGTCGAGGTCCCGCCGCAGCGCTCGCTCGACACCTTGCTCTACTACCTGCTGACCCAGCGCGAAGCTGGCCTGCTGGACTTCGAGGAAGGCGTATTGCACCACGCCATCCCCGAAGAATTCCGCTAGGGCCTACGCCTCGGCCAGGCGCGCGGCGGGCTTGCGGAACACGAACAGCAAGCCCACCACGATCAGCCCCATGCCCAGCAGGCTGAGCGGCGCCAGGCGGTTGCCGAAGATCAGCAGGTCCATCACCGCGGTCACTGCCGGCACCAGGTAGAACAGGCTGGTGACATTGACCAGGTTACCCTTGGCGATCAGCCGGTACAGCAGCAGGGTCGCCAGTAGCGAGACCACCAGCCCCATCCACAGCAGCGCGCCGACGAAACCGCCAGTCCACTCCACATGCAGCGGCTGCAGCGGCGCGAACAATGCGCACATGGCAAAGCCGGCCAGGTACTGCAGCGGCAGCGTACCCATGGGGTTGTCGGTGATGCGCTTCTGCAGGATCGAGCCGAAGGTCATGCTGGCCAGCGCCAGCAAGGCGAACAGCATCCCCGCCAGCGACACCCCGCCCAGGTTGATGCCCTGGTAGACCACCATGATCAACCCGCCAAGCCCCAACCCCAGGCCGAACAAGCGGCTCCAGGAGCGCTGGCGCTCCATCAGCACCACGGTCAGGATCGGTTGTACCCCCATCACCGTGGCCATGATGCCGGGGGTGACATGGGTATCGAGCGCCAGCAGGTAAAAGATCTGGTAGGCGCCGAGCAGCACACAGCCGGTGCCCAGGGCCCGCAGGATGGCCCCGCGACTGCGCGGCCAGCGCAGCCCCAGCAACGGGCCGATCAGCAGCAGGCCGGCCAGGGCCAGCGCCGAGCGCAACAGCAGGAAGGCGAACGGGCTGGCGTGCGCCAGGCCGAGTTTGGAGACGATCGCCCCGCTGCTCCACAGCAGGACGAACAGGCTGGTAGTGGCCGCCGAGGCCACGGATGCTTTGCTAAAGACAGACATGTATTGCCACCTGATTCAAGGCGAATAAGCCAGACGGACGGCGTGCGCTTCAGCGTGGAAAGTCGCCGACCGTGTTCAGTAGGTTGCGTGTGCGAAGGGATGCGGCCAGAAGCCGATCAGCCCAGCACGACCACGCAAGGAGGCGGAGCTACGCCGCCTACGACGCCACTGACAGGTGGTGGATAGTGACTGATCATCGCCGGCTGCTGGCAGCCACGCACGACCATGCCCGCGACTGGCGCGATGGCAAAGCTTGTGGTGGATGGGCTGGCTGGCATGAACAGGTCTTCGGGAAGAATGCAGTGGGCTGGACTATAGCCCGGTGCCAGGCAGCTGGCAACCTCCCCAAACTCAACCTTGCGCATATCACAGTGGGGCAACTGTCCTGCCCCTTATCTCGAAACTGCCGCGATCCCTGTGGGAGCGGGCGTGCCCGCGAACACCGGCGAAGCCGGTGCCATACACCGCGTCGCCTGCTTCGCGGGCATGCCCGCTCCCACAGGGGTTTATGCAACCTTCAAGTTTTTGAGCAAGCCAGCCGCGACCATAGGAGCCGCGTCTCTATTGGTTAATTTCTCACCACCCCGATTCGTCTGAATGCGAAACGCAGCCCGCATTCACCCGTTTCGAGGACCACCGATGAACGTATCCGCCTGGCTCTACCGCCCAGCCCAGATCACCTGCCTGCTGCTGGTCAGCGCCTACGCCCACGCCGCCAAGCCCGGCGACGTGTTCAAAGACTGCAAGGACTGCCCCGAGATGGTCGTGCTGCCCGCCGGCAGCTACGTGATGGGGGCCCCCGACGATGAAGTCGGCCGCCAGCCCGACGAGGGCCCGCTGCACACCGTGACCTTCGCCAAGCCCTTCGCCATGAGCCGCTACCAGGTCACCGCCGGCGAACTGGACGCCTACATCAAGGCCACCGACACCGTCATCAAGAGCGGCGACGACCGCCCCGGCCGCTGGTGCGAAGCCAGCAAGCCCAGCTACAAGCAAGGCCCCCGCCAGCCGGCGGTGTGCGTCGACTACGACGAAGTGCAGGCCTACACCCGATGGCTGGCGAAAACCACCGGCAAACCGTACCGCATGGTCAGCGAAGCCGAACGCGAATATGCCGCCCGTGCCGGTTCCAGCGGCCCGTTCCCCTTCCCCTTCGACGAACCGGGCAAGTACGAGATCAGCAAGCACGCCAACACCTATGGCCCCAAGGACGGGCATACCTTCACCGCCCCGGTGGGCAGCTACCCGCCCAATGCCTTCGGCATGTATGACATGCACGGCAACGTCTACGAATGGGTCGCCGACTGCTACCACGACAGCTACGAAGGCGCCCCCACCGACGGCAGCGCCTGGATCCAGGACCCCAAGTGCATCCGCGCGCACATGCGCGGCAACGACTGGGGCGAGCCGCCGATCTTCTCCCGCTCGGCCAACCGCAATGACCGCCTCAAGACCACCCGCGGGGATTTCCTCGGCTTTCGCGTAGCACGCGAACTGTGAAGTTGTGACGCGGTTAACGCAGCACCGGCCAAAAAAATCGCCAATAAGAATCGTTCCGGTTTTTCACAGGTGCTGCGTCCTATAGCTGACATAGAAAAAAACCCTCTGCCAACGAGACCGCAATAGATGTCCAAGTCCCTCCCCGGCCCGCTCAACCCGCTTGCCAAAGCATTACTGATCCGTCATTCCCTTCGTCCCCAGCGCGCGTTCACACGCATCGGCCTGGGCCTGGCGATATCCGCTGCGATGGTTGCCCAGGTGCAGGCACAGGAGTGGACCCTGGATATTCCCGCGCAGTCGATGAATTCGGCGTTGCAGGCACTGGCCAAGCAGACCGATACCCAGTTGCTGTACAGCCCGGAGGACATCAGTGGGCTGCGCTCCACGGCCCTCAAGGGCCGGCATGACCTGCAGTCTTCGTTGCGGACATTGCTGCAAGGCACCGGGCTGCGTTACCAGATCGATGGCAACACCGTGACGGTGACGGCCAGTTCGGGCGCACAGGCCGGCCAGGTCGAGCTTTCGGCGACCAACGTCAATAGCGTGGGCCTTGGTGCCACTACCGAAGGCACGGGCTCCTACACCACCGGTGTGACCAACACCGCGACCAAGATGAACCTGTCGATCCGTGAAACGCCCCAGTCGATCAGCGTAGTCACCCGCCAGCGCATGGACGACCAGCAGCTCAACAGCGTGACCCAGGTGCTCAACCAGACACCCGGCATCACCATGTCCCAGGACGGTGGCCTGCGCTACAACATCTATTCCCGCGGCAGTGCCATCAACACCTACCAGCTTGACGGCGTGACCACCACCCAGGAAAACCAGACCCGCAACATGCCCAGCACGTTGCTGGACATGACCATTTACGACCGCGTCGAGATCGTCCGCGGCGCCACCGGTCTGATGACCGGCGCGGGTGAACCCGGCGGTGTGGTCAACCTCATTCGCAAACGCCCGACCCGCGAATTCCAGTCGCATATCCAGGGCACTGTCGGCTCCTGGGACTCCTACCGCAGCGAAGTCGATGTTTCCGGCCCCTTGACCGAGGGTGGCAACCTGCGCGGACGCATGGTGGCAGCCAAGCAGAAAAGCGGCAGCTTTCGCGACTGGTACAAGGAAGACAAGGACATCCTCTACGGCGTTCTCGAAGCGGACCTGAACGACGACACCCTGGTACGTTTCGGCGTCGACTACCAGAAGTTCAAAGCCACCGGTTCACCGGGTGTACCGTTGTTGTTCACCAACGGCAAGCAGACCAACTTCTCCCGCTCGACCAGTTCCGGCGCCCGCTGGATGTACGACGAGCTGGAAACCACCAACTATTTCATGGCCGCCGAGCATTCCTTCGCCAATGACTGGCAAATCAAGCTGGCCGCGAACTACATGGATTCCAATCGCGATAACTACAACGGCTCTTATCAGACCTCTTCGGGCCGAGCATGGATCAATGAAGAAACCGGCGCTGCGCGAATGCTGCGTTACAACGCTGAAGCCGACCAGACCCAGCGCGGCCTGGACCTGACACTGCAAGGGCCTTTTTCCCTGTTCGGGCGCACTCACGAGTTCATCACCGGCTTCAACTACCAGGATTACAAGAACGATCACACCGGTTATGACGTTGGTACCACAACCGTCAACTTCTATGACTGGGACAACTACCTGCCTCGGCCAACCGAGACTGGCGCACTTGGGGAAATTCTCAACATCAAGAGCAGCCAGCGCGGCACCTACGCGGCATTCAAATTCAACCTGATGGATGACCTCAACGTAATCGTGGGCGCGCGCACCTCCGACTATGACTACGACTATTACTACTGGCCTACTTCGAACGTCAAAATGCACGAACGGGGTGAAGTAACACCGTACGCGGGCATCATCTATGACCTGACCCCCGAGCAATCGGTGTATGCCAGCTATACCGATATCTTCAAGCCACAATCCAACCTCGATCGTAACGGTTCGGTCATTGGCCCTGTCATAGGCAGCAACTACGAAATAGGCTGGAAAGGGGCGTTCTACGACGGGCGCCTGAACGCCAGTACGGCATTGTTCCTGGTCAAGCGTGACAACCTGGCGGTGCAGGATGGCGACGCGATCGTGCCAGGCACGCTCGACCAACAAGCCTACAAGGCTGCAAAGGGTACCGAGACCAAGGGTATCGACCTGGAACTGTCGGGAGAGGTTTTGCCTGGTTGGCAAGTCATGACCAGCTACAGCCATGCCCGCACGGAAGACGCCGAGGGCGAGCGCCAGCTGACGCAGTACTCCATGGACACTTTCCGCTTCTGGAACACCTATCGCTTCCAGGGTGACTGGAACAGGCTGACCGTGGGTGGCGGGGTGTCCTGGAACTCCAGCATGTCGCTCTACTACAACAGCCTCAAAGCCCGAGCCACCCAGGATGACTACACCGTTGCCAGCCTGATGGCGCGCTATCAGGTCACCGACCATCTGGCCGCCACTCTGAACCTGAACAACATCTTCGACGAGAAGTACTACTCGGGTATCGGCGGCAGTGTTGGCCATTACGGTGACCCGCGTAATGCCACCATGAGCCTGCGCTACGACTTCTAGGCCGACAGCCACCTGTACCGTTGTAATCGAAGCGGCGTCATCCACACAGGATGACGCCGCTTTTTTCGTCTCGGTGGCGACACTGCCGACATGAAAAAACCTGTGGGGCCCACGTTGAACGTGGGTCCCGCAGGTCATTCAGCCGGCCTTGCCGGGTCAACCCATGACCGGCTCCGCCACCAGCCTGGCCGCGAGCCCCTCGATCACGTCCGGATGCTTGAGGATGTCATAGTGACCCGCTGCAACCGCGTGGTTCTCACCGCTCCCGTGAACCGCGAAGCGTTGGCCATGGTCACCTGCCCACCAGCACAAGGCAGCGGCGCGGGTTGCCGGCAATGCCGGCAACCGTTCCGACAACGCCTTGAGCCGCATCGCCACGGCAAAGGTGTGGGCCAGTTCGGCGCTTTCGACACTGGCGAAGGCCGACGCTACCTGCAGCCCCGAGCGTGCCGCTTCGATCAGCCGCTCAAGCAGCGGCACACCACTGCCCGCCGCGATGGCAGGCAGCACCAGCTGCTCCTTGGCCAGCCCCAGCAGCACACTCAGGAAGTTGCCAAGGTCGGCACTCCAGTCCGCCGCCGGCGTTGCCGGCGCACCGGTGGGGATGAAACTGTCGACCAGGCCAAGCAACGATACTTGCTGGCCCTGGGCTTCCAGCTCCTGGGCCACCAGCACCGCCAGCGTGCCACCCAGCGACCAGCCGGCAAGCTGGTATGGCCCTTCGGGCTGCTTCTGGCGAATGTACTGGGCATAGTCGATCGCCATGGCCTGCAACGAATCATCCTGCCAGTTGCGATCGAGCAGCATGCGGCATTGCACGCCGTAGACGCTGCAATGCCCTTCCAGCCGGCGCGCCAGCGGCTCGTAGTCGAACACCGTGCCAAAGCCTGCATGCAGGCAGAACAGCGGCCTGGCCCCGGCTACCCGGCTGTTGAGCAGCAGCATCGGATCAAGGGCGACGTCGGCATCGGTATAGCCGGAAAGCTCGCCAATGGTGGGCCTGGCCATGACATCGCGCAGTTTCAGCTCGATCGACAGGTCGGACCGTGCTCGTACCTTCGACAGCATCTTCAGCACGCGCAGCGAATCGCCCCCCAACTCGAAGAAGTTGTCATCGACACCAACTTCATCCACTTCCAGCACTTCCTGCCAGATGGCCGCCAGCGCCTTTTCCGTGTCATCGCGCGGAGCCACCCGCACCGGGCGCCCGGCCAACTCCGGGGCCGGCAGCGCATTGCGATCGATCTTGCCATTGGGCGTGAGTGGAAACGCCGGCAGCAATACCCACTGGGTCGGCACCATGTAGTCCGGCAGGTCGGCACGCAAGGCGTCACGCAATGGCGTAGCGGAAGTCACCCCATTGCCGGTGACCAGATACGCCACCAATTGCTTGCCGGTAGCGCCCTCCCGGGCCACCACCACAGCATCCCGCACATCCGCCAGATTCCGCAGCCGTGCTTCGACTTCCCCAGGTTCGATGCGGAAACCGCGAACCTTCAACTGGTTGTCCAGGCGGCCGATGAAATCGATCACGCCATCCGCCCGACGACGCACCCGGTCACCGGTGCGGTACAGCCGCCCGCCCTGGGCAAACGGGTCGGCGACAAAGCGCTCGGCGGTCAGGGACGGACGCTGGTGATACCCGCGCGCCACACCCTCGCCACCAATGTAGAGCTCCCCGGCCACGCCATCGGGCACCGGGTTCAGGCCCTGGTCCAGCACATGCAGCGTACGCTGGCCAACCCGCTCACCGATCGGCGCATACACCGCCTGGCATGACTGCTGCGCCGATACTTTCCACAACAGGGGGGTCACGACCGTTTCGGTAGGCCCGTAGCCATTGGTCAGGAACTGCGGGCGCAAGGTCCGCTTGACCAGTTCGAACAGTGCATCGGGCACCGCGTCACCGCCAAAGCAATAGATGCGCACCGGCGGTGCGGCCTCCTGCCGGGTTTGCGCGAACTCGGCCAGTTGCTGCAGATACGCCGGCGGGAAGCAAGCAATGTCGATGCGCTCGGCATGCAGTACCTGCCAGGTTTGCTCGGCAGTCCACAGCTGGCTACCGCGCACCACCAGGCCGCCGCCTGACGACAAGGTCGACAGCCAACGCTCCTGGGCACCGTCGAAAGCGAACGACATGAACAACAGCTCGCGAGTGCTTTCATCCATCTGGTAAAGGTGAGCGATTGCCTGGCAGTGCAGGCCGATCTGCCCGTGGCTGACCGCCACGCCCTTGGGCTTGCCGGTGGAGCCAGAGGTATAGATCAGGTACGCCAGGTTAGTGTCGTGCACCATCACCTGAGGGGCATCGGACGGCAAGCTGGTGATAGCCAGAAGGTCCAGCTCCACGCAGTGCTCCACCCCGGCAAACCGCTGGCGCAAGCCGCTGCTCGTCACCAGCAGGTGCATGGCCGAATCCTCGACAATCCACTGCAAGCGGTCCTGCGGGTAGTCGATATCCAGCGGCACATAGGCGGCGCCGGTTTTCATCACCGCCAGGAATGCCACGATCACCTCCACCGAGCGTTCCAGGGCGATGCCCACCGTAACCTCCGGGCGCGCTCCCAAGGCAATCAGGTGGTGTGCCAGGCGGTTGGCACGCTCATCCAGTTGGGCGTAGCTCAACTGTCGCTCGCCACAGGCCACCGCAATTGCCTCTGGCCGCACCTGGGCATGCCTGGCAATCAGCTCGGCCAGCCTTGGCATGGCCTGCTCGCATGGCTGCAAGCCGTTGCGAGCCTGGGCCTGCTGCGCTTGCGCCGGGGTCAGCATGTCCAGGCTGCCCACGGTGGCGTGAGGGTTGTCGAGCATGCCCTCGAGCAGCCGTTCGAAACTGCCACGAATGCTGTCGGTGGCTTGCTCCGTGAAGCGGTTGCGCAAGTAGAGGAACTCGACCGAGAGCGTCTCGCCCAGATGCACCGCCAGGTCCATGGCGTAGTTGGTCACGTCGCGGTTGCTCACCTCACCGAACTGCAGCGAGCCACCACCACCTTCCTGCAGGCGTTCGTCCACCGGGTAGTTCTCGAACACCACGATGCTGTCGAACAACGCTTGCCCGGCCTGCCCTGCCCAGCGCTGCACATCGGCCAAGGCTGCATGTTCGTGGTCGCGCAGTTCCAGGTTGCAGGCCTGCAGTTGCTGCAGCCAGTCGACAATCCGCTGCTGCGGTTGGGGCGTCTGCACCACCGGCAAGGTGTTGATGAACAACCCCAGCATTTCGTCGGCACCGGGCAAGCCGGCTGGCCGGCCCGCCACGGTGGCGCCGAAGCACACCGTGGCTTGCCCGGTATAGCGCTGCAGCAGCAGCAGCCAGGTCGCTTGGATCAAGGTGTTGGGGGTGATGCGCAAGCGCTGGGCCTGCTCGCGCAGTTGCCGGGTACGCGAGGCATCCCAGCGCAGGTACAGCGCGGCGTGCCCCTGCAGGTCTGCCGCGGGGCGAGCCGCCAGGCTGTCCGCCAGCCAGGTGGGGCTTTCCAGCTCTTGCAGCTTGCCTCGCCAGAACTGCTCCAGCGCCGCCTTGGGCTGCCCGGCAAGCCAGCGGATGTAATCGCCAAACCGCCCTGCCGGCGCTCGTGCTGGGTGGCCATGGTAAGTCTGCAACACCTCGCCAAGCAGCCGCGAGGTACTCCAGCCGTCCATCAGTATGTGATGACGGGTCCACAGCAGGTGCAAACGTTCGTCGTCCAGCCGCACCAGGGTCAGGCGCATCAACGGTGCGACACTCAGGTCCAGGCCTTGTGCGGCATCGGCCTCGGCCAGCGCCTGCAGCATCTGCGCACTTACCGAGCGGTCGCGCCAGTCATGCACGACCACCGGCAATTCGACCTTGCGGTAGACAAGCTGCAAAGGTTCGGCCAAGTGGGGCGCCGACCAGAAGGCACTGCGCAGGATATCGTGGCAGTCGATCACCTGCTGCCAGGCTGCCACGAACCGTTCGATTTCCAGGCCTTTGACTTCCACCGAAGTCTGGTTGATGTAAAGCGCGCCTTCAGGCCCCTGCAGCGAATGGAACAGCATGCCCTGCTGCATCGGCGACAGTGGGTAGATATCGGCCACCTGCCGTGCAACTGCCGGCAGCTCATCCAGCTGTTGTTGGCGCAGCGCGGCCAGTGGGAAGTCCGAAGGCGTTACACCACGGTTGCCAGGCTCGCAGCAATGAGCAATCAACGCGCCAAGCTCTGCGGCATAGTCATCTGCCAACTTTTGCATGACCGCGGTGTCGTAGCGCTGCGCACTGAAGGTCCAGCCAAGTTTCAGCTCGCCGCCGTAAACCTGGCCGTTCAGGGCGATCTGGCTATCGAGTGGCGCATCGGCTGGTTTGGCCGCACCGCCGTATTCGCGCGCGGGTGCGAACAAGCCCGACTGCTCATCGAAGCTACCGTCGAACTGCCCGAGGTAGTTGAACACGATCTCGCCCTGAGGCAACGCAGCCAGGGCCTCACGCGCACCAGCCGGCCCCATGTACTTCAGCGCGCCATAGCCAAGGCCTTTGTTCGGCACGGCCCGCAGTTGCTCCTTGACCGCCTTGATCGATTCGGCGATCCCGCCCAGCGGGCTCAACTTCACTGGGTACATGCTGGTGAACCAGCCCACCGTGCGGCTCAGGTCAATGTCATCGAACAGGTCTTCCCGGCCATGGCCTTCCAGCCTGACCAACACCTCCGGCCGCTCGGTCCAGAGGGCGATCACCCGAGCCAGGGCTGTCAGCAGCAAGTCATTGATCTGCGTGCGATAGGCCGCAGGGGCATCGTGCAACAACTGTCGGGTGGCTTCGCGGCCCAGCCGCGTACTGACCGACGCAGCGTGCTGCTGCTGGTTGCCGCCCTGCGCATTGGCGCACGGCAGGTGGTCGCTGGTGCCCTGCAACTGCGCTTGCCAGTAGGCAAGTTCCGCTTGCAGCGCCTCGCTCTGGGCATAGGCCTGCAGGTGCTGCGCCCAGGTCTTGTAGGCGCTGGTCTTGGCTGGCAATTGCACCGGCTGTCGGTTGCCCAGGGCCTGGTAGGCCTGTTGCAGGTCCTCCAGCAACAGGCGCCACGACACACCATCTACCGCCAGGTGATGAATGACCAGCAGCAGACGCTGGCTGCCATCGGGCAGGCTGGCCAGCAGCGCACGGACCAGCAAGCCTTGTTGCAGGTTCAGGCTGCGTTGGGCCTGGTCAGCGAGTGCGGACAACGCCTCCTCGTCCGCGCACGCATGCTCCCAGAGTATCCGCGCCTGGTGCTGTGGCTTGTACTCGGCTTGCCAGGCCCCCGCCTGCTGCTCGAAGCCCAGGCGCAGTGCATCATGATGGGCGACCAGTGCCAGCAACGCATCGTGCAGGCGGTCCGCTTGCAGGGGTTCGCTGGGTGTCAGCAGAATCGACTGGTTCCAATGCCCACGCTCACCGATGTCGGCCTCGAAGAACCATTGCTGAATCGGGGTCAGCGGTGTGCTGCCCGTGATCGGCCCTTGCTCGCCAATACCTTCGACAACACGCCGTGCCACCGTGGCCAGGCCTTGTACGGTCTGATGCTGGAACAGTTGCTTGGGGGTGAACTGCACGCCGGCCTGGCGGGCCTTGCCCACGACCTGAAGGGAAACGATGGAGTCGCCACCCAGTTCGAAGAAGTTGTCGTCCAGGCCTACCCGCTCCAGTTTCAGCACATCGGCCCAGATCGCCGCGATCTGGTGTTCCAGTTCACTCTGCGGGGCCACGTATGCCGCTTGCAGCAGGCTGGCGTCCGGTTGCGGCAATGCACGGCGGTCCAGCTTGCCATTGGCGGTCAAGGGCAGTTTGGCCAGGAACAGCAGGTGGGCCGGCACCATGTAGTCCGGCAGGTTCGCCTTCAGCGCAGTGCGCAGCGCGTCACGCTCGGCAGCCTGGGCCTCGGTGCTGGCCATCACGGCCGCATCGGCAGGCACTACATAACCCACCAGCTGCTTGCCGCCCGGGCCGTCCTGGGCCAGTACCACGCCTTGGGCCACGCTGGCCTGCGCCTGCAGCCGCGCCTCGATCTCGCCCAGTTCGATGCGAAAACCTCGAATCTTCACCTGATGGTCGATCCGCCCCAGGTACTCCACCACCCCCGCGCCGCCGTAGCGGGCCAGGTCGCCCGAGCGGTACAGGCGGCCACCCTGGCTGTCGAACGGGTTCGGCACGAAGCGCTCGGCGGTCAGCCCCGGGCGCCCGTGATACCCCCGCGCCAGGCCGGCCTGGCCGATCACCAGTTCGCCGTGGCTGCCCGGGGCCACCGGATTCAGCGCGGCATCCAGCAGGTACCACGACAGGTCCGGGATCACCTCGCCGATCGGGCTGCTCGCGCCCTTGGCCAGGTCGGCCTTGGTGATCGGCCGGTAGGTCACATGCACCGTGGTTTCGGTGATGCCGTACATGTTGATCAGCCGTGGCTGCTGGTCGCCGAACACCTCGAACCAGGGCTCGAGGCTGCTCACATCCAGCGCTTCGCCGCCGAACACCACATGCCGCAGGGCCAGACCCAGCCCCTGACGCGCTGCCGCGCAGGCCACCGGGATCAACTGGCGGAACGCCGACGGCGTCTGGTTCAGCACCGTGACCTGCTCACGCTGCAGCAGCGCATGGAAGTCCTCGGTGGAACGCGCCACGTCCTTGGCCACCATCACCGCCCGACCGCCGTACAGCAACGCGCCGA
>NZ_DKHD01000027.1:49144-49404 GCF_002453565.1 Pseudomonas sp. UBA6753
TGGCCCGGCGGTTCAGTTCGCCATAGCTCAGGGTCTGCTCGCCGAAGGTGACTGCCGGGGCCTCGGGGGCGGCGGCCACCCTGGCCTCGATCAGCTCATGGATGCTGCGCTCATCCGGGAAGGCGGCGGTGTTGCGGTTCCAGTCACGCAGCACCGCTCGCTGCTCGTCCTCGCCCAGCAATGGCAGCTCGCTGATGCGCTGGCTCGGTTGGCGCACGATGGCTTCCAGCAGGTTGACCCAGTGCCGCGCCATACGCTCG
>NZ_DKHD01000027.1:49633-52082 GCF_002453565.1 Pseudomonas sp. UBA6753
GGCGCTCGGTCTCGACCCGGTTACGGTTGGCAAGCGGTACCCCAACGCGGATATCAGCCTGGCCCGAGTAGCGATGCAGCAGGGTCTGGAAACTGGCCAGCAGCAGCATGAATGGCGTCACGCCCTGCTGCTGGGCAACCCGTTTCAGGTTGGTGGCCAGCTCATCGCCCAGCACGATCGGCAACCGTGCCCCTCTGTGGCTCGGCATGGCCGGGCGCGGATGGTCCAGCGGCAGCTCCAGCACCGGTTGCTCATCGCCCAACTGTTCGGTCCAGTAGGCCAGTTGCCGCGCCTGCTCGCCGGCTTCCATCCAGCTACGCTGCCAAATGGCATAGTCGGCATACTGGATCGGCAGGGCCGGCAGTTGCGCTACCTGGCCCTGGCTGAAACCTTGATAGAACTGCACCAGCTCATTGACCATCACCGGCATCGACCAGCCGTCGGCGACGATATGGTGCAGGGTCAGCACCAGCACGTGCTGGTCCGCCGCCAGGCGCAGCAGCCGGGCCCGCAGCAGCGGCCCCTGCTCCAGGTCGAACGGTTGCCCTGCTTCGGTCTCGACCCAAGCCCGCACAGCGGCCTCGTCGGCGTGCGCCTGCTCTTCGATGACCAGCTCGAACGGCACTTGAGCATGGATGACCTGCACCGCCTGCTCACCGTCGCGACGGAACGTGGTACGCAGCGTTTCATGTCGCTCGATCAAGGCCGCGAAGGCCAGTTGCAGAGCTGTGGTATCCAGATTCCCCTTGAATTTCAAGGCAGCCGGGATGTTGTAGGTGGCACTGGCAGGCTCCCATTGCCACAGGAACCACTGCCGTTGCTGGGCGTATGAAAGCGCCGGCAACGGATGCTCGCCGCGCACCTCGGGGATCGGCAACTGGGCCAGGCTCATGCCCTTCGCCGCCAGTTTCTCGAGGAAGAGTTTGCGCTGTGGCAGCGGCAGGCCGATGAAGCGCTGCACCAGGGCCATGTTTCTGTTATCCGTTTGCATTTCAGACTGCCTCAAGCTCGCTCATGAAGTCCTGGAGTTCATCCAGGTCTGCATCGCTATGGGTATTCAAGCCATTGATCATTGCTGCGTAGTCCTGCAGCGTTTGCGCCTGGAACAACAACGCCAGGGGCAGGCTCGTGCCAAGCTCGACCTGTAGCCGCGCCATGACCTGGGTAGCCAGCAAGGAGTGCCCACCCAGTTCGAAGAAGTTGTCGCCAAGGCCTACCCGCTCCAGCTTCAGCACATCAGCCCAGATCGCCGCGATCCGTTGTTCCAGTTCGCTTTGCGGCGCGAGGTACTCGCGCTGCAACTGGCTGGCATCCGGTTGCGGCAATGCACGACGGTCCAGCTTGCCGTTGGCGGTCAACGGCAGTTTGGCCAGGAACAGCAGGTGGGCCGGCACCATGTAGTCCGGCAGGTTCGCCTTCAACGCAGTGCGCAGCACATCGCGCTCGACAGCCTGGGCCTCGGTGCTGGCCATCACGGCTGCATCGGCAGGCACCACATAACCCACCAGCTGCTTGCCGCCCGGGCCATCCTGGGCCAGTACCACGCCCTGGGCCACGCTGGCTTGCGCCTGCAACCGCGCCTCGATCTCGCCCAGTTCGATGCGAAAACCTCGAATCTTCACTTGATGGTCGATCCGCCCCAGGTACTCCACCACCCCCGCGCCGCCGTAGCGGGCCAGGTCGCCCGAGCGGTACAGGCGGCCACCCTGGCTGTCGAACGGGTTCGGCACGAAGCGTTCGGCGGTCAGCCCCGGGCGCCCGTGATACCCCCGCGCCAGGCCGGCCTGGCCGATCACCAGTTCGCCATGGCTGCCCGGGGCCACCGGGTTCAGCGCGGCATCCAGCAGGTACCACGACAGGTCCGGGATCACCTCGCCGATCGGGCTGCTCGCCCCCTTGGCCAGGTCGGCCTTGGTGATCGGCCGGTAGGTCACGTGCACCGTGGTTTCGGTGATGCCGTACATGTTGATCAGCCGTGGCTGCCGGTCGCCGAACACCTCGAACCAGGGCTCGAGGCTGCTCACGTCCAGCGCTTCGCCGCCGAACACCACATGCCGCAGGGCCAGTCCCTGCCCCTGGCGCGCTGCCGCGCAGGCCACCGGGATCAACTGGCGGAACGCCGACGGCGTCTGGTTCAGCACCGTCACCTGCTCGCGCTGCAGCAGCGCATGGAAATCCTCGGTGGAGCGTGCCACGTCCTTGGCCACCATCACCGCCCGGCCGCCATACAACAGCGCGCCGAACAGCTCCCATACCGAGAAGTCGAAGGCATAGGAGTGGAACACCGTCCACACGTCACTGGCGTCGAAACGGAACCAGCCCTGGGTCGCCGCGAACAGCCGGACCACGTTCTGGTGCGGCAGCAGCGTGCCCTTGGGCTTGCCGGTGGAGCCGGAGGTGTAGATCACGTAGGCCAGGTTCTGCGGGGCTACTTCGATATTCGGGTTAG
>NZ_DKHD01000027.1:52239-55065 GCF_002453565.1 Pseudomonas sp. UBA6753
TGGCCCGGCGGTTCAGTTCGCCGTAGCTCAGGGTCTGCTCGCCGAAGGTGACTGCCGGGGCCTCGGGGGCGGTGGCCACCTGGGCCTCGATCAGCTCATGAATGGTTCGCTCATCCGGGAAGGCGGCGGTGTTGCGGCTCCAGTCACACAGCACCGCCTGCTGCTCGTCCTCGCCCAGCAATGGCAGCTCACTGATGCGTTGCCCGGGCTGGCGCACGATAGCTTCCAGCAGGTTGACCCAATGCCGCGCCATGCGCTCGATGGTGCTGGCGTCGAACAGGTCGGTGGCGTAGATCAGTGCCGCACCGATCTCCTGCCCGTCTTCGTAGGTATCCAGGCTCAGGTCGAACTTGGCGGTGTGAGTGCTCCAGTCCAGGCCGGACATTTCCAGGCCCGGCAAGCGGTGCTGGCTGCCCTTGAGCTCGGTCTGGTGGTTGTACAGCACCTGGAACAACGGGTTGTGGCCAAGATTGCGTTCCGGCTGCAAGGCTTCGACCAGCTGCTCGAATGGCAGGTCCTGGTGGGCCTGCGCGCCCAGAACACGTTGCCTGACCTGTTGCAGCAGCTCGCCGAACGTCAGCTGCATATCGAACTCGGCACGCAGCACCTGGGTGTTGACGAAGAAACCGATCAGGCGCTCGGTCTCGACCCGGTTGCGGTTGGCCGTGGGCACACCAACACGGATGTCGGCCTGGCCCGAGTAGCGATGCAGCAAGGTCTGGAAGCTGGCCAGCAACAGCATGAACGGCGTCACGCCCTGCTGCTGGGCAACGCGCTTGAGGTTGGCCGCCAGCTCATTGCCCAACTCAATCGGCCAACGCGCGCCTTGGTGGCTCGGTACAGCCGGGCGCAGATGATCCAACGGCAGCTCCAGCACCGGTTGCTCATCACCCAATTGTTCGGTCCAGTAGGCCAGCTGCCGCGCCTGCTCACCGGCCTCCATCCAGTTGCGCTGCCACACGGCAAAGTCCGCGTACTGGATCGGCAGGGCCGGCAGCGTCGGCACCTGGCCCTGGCTGTAGCCGGCATACAGTTGCACCAGTTCGTCGACCATCACCGGCATCGACCAGCCGTCGGCGACGATATGGTGCAGGGTCAGCACCAGCACGTGCTGGTCCGCCGCCAGACGCAGCAGCCGGGCCCGCAGCAGCGGCCCCTGCTCCAGGTCGAACGGTTGCCCTGCTTCGGTCTCGACCCAGGCCCGCACAGCGGCCTCGTCAGCGTACGCCTGCTCCTCGACGACCAGCTCGAACGGCACTTGAGCATGAATGACCTGCACCGCCTGTTCGCCGTCCAGGCGGAAGGTGGTGCGCAGGGTTTCGTGACGCTCGATCAAGGCGCCGAAGGCCTGTTGCAGGGCGGCGACATCCAGCGCCCCGGCCAGCTTCAGTGCGGCCGGAATGTTGTAGGTGGCACTGTGCGGTGCCCATTGCCACAGGAACCACTGCCGTTGCTGGGCATAGGAAAGTGCCAGCGGCTGCTCCCGGGAAACCCGCTCAATGACGCTGGAGCAAGCCTGCTCACCTTGCGCTGCAAGCCTGGCGAAGTCGGCCAGGCTCGACGTTTCGAACAGCGCGCGCAACTGCAGCTCCACGCCCAGGCTCTGGCGTACCCGGGAGATCACCTGGACGGCGAGCAAGGAATGCCCACCCAGTTCGAAGAAGTTGTCGCCAAGGCCTACCCGCTCCAGTTTCAGCACATCGGCCCAGATCGCCGCGATCTGTTGTTCCAGTTCACTCTGCGGGGCCACGTATGCCGCTTGGAGCAGGCTGGCATCCGGTTGCGGCAATGCACGGCGGTCCAGCTTGCCGTTGGCGGTCAACGGCAGCCTGGCCAGGAACAGCAGGTGGGCCGGCACCATGTAGTCCGGCAGGCTCGCCTTCAGCGCAGCGCGCAGCGCCTCACGCTCGGCAGCCTGGGCCTCGGTGCTGGCCATCACGGCCGCATCGGCAGGCACCACATAACCCACCAGCTGCTTGCCGCCCGGGCCATCCTGAGCCAGTACCACGCCCTGGGCCACGCTGGCCTGCGTCTGCAGCCGCGCCTCGATCTCGCCCAGTTCGATGCGAAAACCTCGAATCTTCACCTGATGGTCGATCCGCCCCAGATACTCCACCACCCCCGCGCCGCCGTAGCGGGCCAGGTCGCCCGAGCGGTACAGGCGGCCACCCTGGCTGTCGAACGGGTTCGGCACGAAGCGCTCGGCGGTCAGCCCCGGGCGCCCGTGATACCCCCGCGCCAGGCCGGCCTGGCCGATCACCAGTTCGCCGTGGCTGCCCGGGGCCACCGGATTCAGCGCGGCATCCAGCAGGTACCACGACAGGTCCGGGATCACCTCGCCGATCGGGCTGCTCGCGCCCTTGGCCAGGTCGGCCTTGGTGATCGGCCGGTAGGTCACATGCACCGTGGTTTCGGTGATGCCGTACATGTTGATCAGCCGTGGCTGCTGGTCGCCGAACACCTCGAACCAGGGCTCGAGGCTGCTCACGTCCAGCGCTTCGCCACCGAACACCACATGCCGCAGTGCCAGGCCCTGCCCCTGCCGCGCTGCCGCGCAGGCCACCGGGATCAACTGGCGGAACGCCGACGGCGTCTGGTTCAGCACCGTCACCTGCTCGCGCTGCAGCAGCGCGTGGAAGTCCTCGGTGGAGCGTGCCACGTCCTTGGCCACCATCACCGCCCGGCCGCCGTACAGCAACGCGCCGAACAGCTCCCATACCGAGAAGTCGAAGGCGTAGGAGTGGAACACCGTCCACACGTCACTGGCATCGAAACGGAACCAGTCCTGGGTCGCCGCGAACAGGCGGACCACGTTCTGGTGCGGCA
>NZ_DKHD01000011.1:0-170278 GCF_002453565.1 Pseudomonas sp. UBA6753
CGTTTAGAAGCGCTGTCAACCACCATTTCAACCGCTGCCGATCATTCGATCGAAGCACTCCTGATACTACCTGAATCGCCTAACTAATTGATTTACAACAAGTTTTGCGCTTCGACTACGTCAGAAGTGGGGCGCATTATAAGGGGATTCGAAACCGCGTCAACCCTTAATTTCAAGAAACTTTAATATCGCTGAAAAGCAAAGCGGGGAGGCCTGACGACCTCCCCGCTTTTCACCAAGACCAAACGCCCTTAAAGCACACCGGTACTGCGCAGCCGCTGCACTTCACCGGCATCCAGCCCCAATACATCCTCCAGCACAACCTCGGTATGCTCACCCAGCAACGGCGGCGCCCGACGGTACTCCACCGGCGTCTCCGACAACCGTATCGGGCTCGCCACCTGCGGCACACTCCCCGCCAACGGATGCGGAATGCTCACCGCCAATCCGCGCGCCAGAACCTGCGGGTCCTGGAACATCTGCGCCAGGTCATTGATAGGCCCGCACGGCACCCCTGCAGCCTCCAGCTGGCTCACCCACTCCGCTGTGGTCTTGAACACCGTGGCCTGGCGAATCAAAGGAATCAGCTCGGCCCGGTTGGCAACCCGCAGCTTGTTGGTAACGAAACGCGGGTCGTCCGCCCACTGCGGCTGCCCGGCCACCTCGGCGAACTTGCGGAACTGGCTGTCGTTGCCCACGGTAAGGATGAAGTCGCCATCCGCCGTCGGAAAATCCTGATAAGGCACGATATTGGGGTGCGCATTACCCAGGCGACGAGGCGGGTTGCCCGTGGTCAGGTAGTTCATCGCCTGGTTCGCCAGGCAGGCCACCTGCACATCGAGCAACGCCATGTCGACATGCTGGCCCACTCCGGTCTGCTCTCGATGGGCGAGGGCAGCGAGGATCGCCACCGTGGAATACAACCCGGTAAGGATGTCGGTCAGCGCCACCCCTACCTTGACCGGCCCCGCACCTTCTTCACCTTCCGGGCGGCCGGTCAGGCTCATCAGCCCGCCCAACCCCTGGATCATGAAGTCATAACCCGCGCGCCTGGCATAAGGCCCGGTCTGGCCGAACCCGGTGATGGAACAATAGATAAGCCGCGGGTTGATCGCCTTCAGACTCTGGTAGTCCAGGCCGTAGGCAACCAACCCACCTACCTTGAAGTTTTCGATGACGATATCGGACTTCGCCGCCAACTCACGTACCAGGCGCTGCCCCTCGGCCTGGGTGAAGTCGATGGTAACCGAGCGCTTGTTGCGGTTGGCCGACAGGTAATAGGCCGCCTCACTGGTGTTCTCACCCTCGGCATCCTTGAGGAAGGGCGGCCCCCACGAGCGGGTATCGTCACCACTACCAGGGCGCTCGACCTTGATCACATCGGCACCAAGGTCAGCGAGAATCTGGCCAGACCATGGGCCGGCCAACACGCGAGAAAGGTCCAGCACCCGCAGATGTGATAGCGCGCCCATGGGCTGGCTCCTTATCAATAGAAGGCCTGGATGCCGGTCTGCGCACGCCCCAGGATCAGTGCATGCACATCGTGAGTACCTTCATAGGTGTTGACCACCTCTAGGTTGACCAGGTGACGAGCCACGCCGAACTCATCGGAAATGCCATTGCCACCCAGCATGTCACGCGCCATGCGGGCAATATCCAGTGCCTTGCCACAGGAGTTGCGCTTCATGATCGACGTGATCTCCACTGCAGCCGTGCCTTCGTCCTTCATCCGCCCCAGACGCAGGCAGCCCTGCAGTGCCAGGGTGATCTCGGTCTGCATGTCGGCCAGCTTCTTCTGGATCAACTGGTTGGCAGCCAACGGGCGACCGAATTGCTGACGGTCCAGGGTGTACTGACGCGCGGTGTGCCAGCAGGCTTCCGCAGCGCCCAGCGCACCCCACGAGATGCCATAGCGGGCGGAGTTCAGACAGGTGAACGGACCTTTGAGGCCGCGCACCTCCGGGAAGATGTTTTCCTCCGGCACGAACACGTTGTCCATGACGATTTCGCCAGTGATCGAGGCGCGCAGGCCAACCTTGCCGTGAATCGCCGGCGCACTGAGACCTTGCCAACCCTTTTCCAGAACAAAGCCGCGGATATCACCCGCATCGTCCTTGGCCCAGACCACGAATACATCGGCGATCGGGCTGTTGGTGATCCACATCTTGCTGCCGGTCAGGCGGTAGCCGCCGTCGACCTTCCGGGCACGGGTGATCATCGAACCCGGGTCGGAACCATGGTTGGGCTCGGTCAGGCCGAAGCAACCGATCCACTCGCCGCTGGCCAGCTTGGGCAGGTACTTCTGCTTTTGTGCCTCGGTACCGAACTCGTTGATTGGCACCATCACCAGCGACGACTGCACGCTCATCATCGAGCGGTAACCCGAGTCGATGCGCTCTACCTCGCGAGCAATCAGGCCGTAGCACACATAGTTCAGGCCACTGCCACCGTATTGCTCGGGAATGGTGGCGCCCAGCAACCCGACCTCACCCATTTCACGGAAGATTGCCGGGTCGGTCTGTTCATGACGGAAGGCCTCCAGCACACGCGGGGCCAGCTTGTCCTGGGCGAACTGATAAGCGCTATCACGCACCATGCGCTCTTCTTCAGTGAGCTGCTGATCGAGCAGCAGCGGGTCGATCCAGTTGAAGCTTGCTTTACCGGCCATGAGAGAAATCCTCGAAATAGGGGGCAGTTTCTTGTGCCTTTGAGCCTAGGCCTGATCGGCCGCCGGGACAAACGAGGATTGCGCACCAATTAGTGATAATTTATCACTTCGTAAATCGGCAAAATGCCATATTGACAGCCTTACGAGTGAGGTTGACGTACATGCGCCGCAAGATCCCCAGTACCGCCGCCCTGGTTTGCTTCGAGGCGGCGGCGCGCCACGAGAGCTTTACCAAGGCCGCCCAGGAACTCGCCCTGACACAGGGTGCCGTCTGTCGGCAGATAGGCGGCCTGGAAGCCTTCCTCAATGTGGAACTGTTTCGCCGTTCGCGCCGCGGCGTGAAACTGACCGAAGCCGGCCTTTCCTACAGCCGCCAGGTGGCCGCCCAACTGGACGCGGTTGAGCGCGACACCTTGTCTGTAATGCGCCAGCAGGGCGCCAACGTGATCGAGCTGGCCGTGGTGCCCACCTTCGGCACCCAATGGCTGCTACCGCGGCTCAAGGACTTCCAGCAGCGCCACCCGGAGGTCACGGTCAACCTCACCAACCGCACCCGGCCATTCCTGTTTGCCGACACCACCTTCGATGCCGCTATCTACTTCGGCGATGCCGACTGGTCCGGCACCCAGTCGCACCGACTGATGGGGGAAAACCCGGTACCGGTGTGCAGCCCGGCGCTGCTGGACGGGCAGGGCACACTCGACGCGCAGCGTATTGCCCAGCAGCCACTGCTGCAGCAGAGCACGCGCCCCTATGCCTGGCGGCAATGGTTCGGCAGCGTCGGCATGAATGTGGAACGCGACATGACAGGCCCGCGCTATGAACTATTCTCGATGCTCGCCCAGGCGGCCATGCATGAGATGGGCATCGCCCTGATTCCACCGTTCCTGATCCAGCGCGAGTTGGAGGAGGGTAGGTTGGTGGTCGCTAACAGGCATGCCCTGAGTAGTGACAAGGCCTACTATCTGATGATTCCGGAGCGCAAGGTGGAGTCGGCTTCGCTGCGCGCCTTCCGTGACTGGCTGGTAAGCCAGGCCCAGGCGTACACGGCCAAGACGTGAGCAAGCGCGATAAATTGACTCCGTAGTCAATTATTTTTAACACCTACAGATATATGTATTTGTCGCATCTACATAAACTGTTATGCAGGGTGCAAAAATCCGCTTTAACCCTGCTTACGGCGCGGCTTTGCGGGTTATTTTGCGACATTCACCAAGCCGTAAGCGAATTGACCGCAAAATTTTTGTTTTTTTCTCCTAATCTGCCAATAGCCTATGTTTGACAGGCTGCAGCCTGACCGTTGCGACATACGGTCACAGGGTGACTTGTAGTTTTGACTTCGTTTCGCTCCAGAACCGGTTGAAGGCCTCTGGCTTCGTCTGCAAAATGCTTCGCCCGCCCGGGATTCGGCGGGTCGGCGCTCCACAGCCGCCCCAGCGCACCATCCGAAGTACGCTGGCTTTTAAAAAGACAAAAGGTCACCGCAGGAGAAATAGTCGTGCACATTGGTGTTCCTCTCGAGACGCAGACCGGTGAGACAAGGGTCGCTGCGACCCCGGAAACCATCAAGAAACTGATTGGCCAGGGCCATCAGGTCACCGTCCAACGGGGGGCAGGGCTCAATGCCAGCATTCCGGACAGTGCCTATGAGGCCGTGGGTGCTTCCCTGGGGAGTGCAGCCGATGCCTACGGCGCCCAATTGGTGCTCAAAGTGGTCGCCCCCAACGACCAGGAACTGGCCCTGATCAACAGTGGCAGCCTCCTGGTGGGCATGCTCAACCCCTTCAACAGCGAGCTGATCGGCAAGATGGCCGAGCGCGGCATTACCGCGTTCGCCCTGGAAGCCGCGCCGCGCACCTCGCGGGCGCAGAGCCTGGACGTGCTGTCGTCGCAGGCCAACATCGCCGGTTACAAGGCGGTGTTGCTGGCTGCCCATCACTACCCACGCTTCATGCCCATGCTCATGACCGCCGCCGGTACCGTCAAGGCCGCGCGCGTGCTGATCCTGGGCGCGGGCGTTGCCGGCCTGCAGGCCATTGCCACGGCCAAGCGCCTGGGCGCAGTGATCGAGGCGTCCGACGTACGCCCGGCCGTGAAGGAGCAGATCGAGTCGCTGGGCGCCAAGTTCATCGACGTACCCTACGAAACCGATGAAGAGCGCGAGTGCGCCGAAGGTGTCGGCGGTTACGCCCGGCCGATGCCGGCCAGCTGGATGCAACGCCAGGCCCAGGCCGTGCACGAGCGCGCCAAGCAGGCGGATATCGTCATTACCACTGCGCTTATCCCGGGGCGCAAGGCGCCGACCCTGCTCAGCGCCGAAACCGTCGCGCAGATGAAGCCCGGCTCGGTGGTCATCGACCTCGCAGCAGCCCAAGGCGGCAACTGCCCACTGACTGTCGCCGACCAGGTGGTACAGGAGAACGGGGTGATCATCGTCGGCCCGACCAACCTGCCGGCCCAGGTGGGCGCCGATGCCTCGGCACTGTATGCACGCAACCTGCTGGACTTCATGAAGCTGCTGTTCGACAAGGACGGCGCGCTGGTCATCAACCTCGAAGACGACATCGTCGCGGCCTGCCTGATGTGCCGTGATGGTCAGGTCGTCCGCAAGAACGGCTAAGGAGCACGACAATGGAAGACATGCTGATTTCCCATGGCATCTACAACCTGATCATCTTCGTGCTGGCCATCTATGTGGGCTACCACGTGGTGTGGAACGTCACCCCGGCGCTGCACACGCCGCTGATGGCCGTGACCAACGCCATCTCCGCGATCGTCATCGTCGGCGCCATGCTGGCCGCCGCCCTGACGGTGACCCCGGCCGGCAAGCTGATGGGCACCCTGGCGGTGGCCCTGGCCGCGGTCAACGTGTTCGGTGGCTTCCTGGTCACCCGTCGCATGCTTGAGATGTTCAAGAAGAAAACCAAGAACGAGGCGCAGAAGTAAGCATGAGCATGAATCTGGTAACGCTCCTCTACCTCGTCGCCTCGGTGTGCTTCATCCAGGCGCTCAAGGGCCTGTCGCACCCGACTACCTCGCGGCGCGGCAACCTGTTCGGCATGATCGGCATGGGTATCGCCATCGTCACTACGGTCGGCCTCATTTATAAGCTCGGGGCCGAGCTTGCCACCGCTGGCATCGGCTACGTCCTCGTTGGCTTGCTGGTCGGCGGCACCGCCGGTTCGATCATGGCCAAGCGCGTCGAGATGACCAAGATGCCGGAACTGGTCGCCTTCATGCACAGCATGATCGGCCTGGCAGCGGTGTTCATCGCCATCGCCGCGGTGCTGGAACCGCAATCGATGGGCATCGTTGCCGCCATGAGCGACCCGATCCCCACCGGCAACCGCCTGGAACTGTTCCTCGGCGCAGCCATCGGTGCCATTACCTTCTCCGGCTCGGTGATCGCCTTCGGCAAGCTGTCGGGCAAGTACAAGTTCCGCCTGTTCCAGGGCGCACCGGTACAGTTCGCCGGCCAGCACAAGCTGAACCTGATCCTCGGCCTGACCACCATTGCCCTGGGCCTGCTGTTCACCTTCACTGGCCACTACAGTGCCTTCACCCTGATGCTGGTCTTGGCCTTCATCATGGGCGTGCTGATCATTATTCCGATCGGGGGCGCCGACATGCCGGTGGTGGTGTCGATGCTCAACAGCTATTCGGGCTGGGCAGCGGCCGGTATCGGCTTCTCGCTGAACAACTCGATGCTGATCATTGCAGGGTCCCTGGTCGGCTCGTCCGGTGCCATCCTCTCGTACATCATGTGCAAGGCAATGAACCGTTCGTTCTTCAACGTCATCCTCGGTGGCTTCGGTGGTGATACCGATGCCGGCGCGGCGCAAGGCTCCAAAGAGCAGCGTCCGGTGAAGTCCGGCTCTGCCGACGATGCCACCTTCCTGCTCAGCAACGCCGACAGCGTGATCATCGTCCCGGGTTACGGCCTGGCGGTGGCTCGCGCCCAGCACGCGCTGAAGGAGCTGACCGAGAAGCTGAGCCACAACGGCGTGACCGTGAAGTACGCGATCCACCCGGTGGCGGGCCGTATGCCCGGGCACATGAACGTGCTGTTGGCCGAGGCCGAAGTGCCATACGACCAGGTATTCGAGATGGAAGACATCAACGCCGAGTTCGGCCAGGCCGATGTGGTGCTGGTGCTGGGCGCCAACGACGTGGTCAACCCGGCGGCGAAGAACGATCCCAAGTCGCCGATCGCCGGCATGCCGATCCTCGAAGCGTTCAAGGCCAAGACCATCATCGTCAACAAGCGCTCCATGGCCAGCGGCTATGCCGGCCTGGACAACGAACTGTTCTACCTCGACAAGACCATGATGGTGTTCGGCGACGCCAAGAAGGTCATCGAAGACATGGTCAAGGCGGTGGAGTGACAACGGCCGCTGCAAACCAGCTGATATAAAGGAAGCCCCGGTCAGAATCTGCCGGGGCTTTTCTTTTATTGATCCGGATCAACGGCTCTATTCCAAGGCTTCTCATACGACCATGGTCGTGGGACGGCAAGGGGCGAAGTCTCTAGACTGCGCTGCAGTAGTTTCAGTAGCCCGAGATAACAATCCATGTACCGTGATCGTATCCGCTTGTCCTCCCTGCACAGCAAGGTAATGAGTGCGGCTGATGCCGCTGGTCTGATCGAGGACGGCATGACCGTCGGCATGAGCGGTTTCACCCGCGCCGGCGAAGCCAAGGCCGTACCACATGCACTGGCCGAACGTGCCAAGCAGTCGCCACTGAAAATCAGCCTGATGACCGGCGCCAGCCTGGGCAACGACCTGGACAAGCAACTGACCGAGGCCGGCGTGCTGGCTCGCCGCATGCCGTTCCAGGTCGACAGTACCCTGCGCAAGGCCATCAACGACGGCCAGGTGATGTTCATCGACCAGCACCTGTCGGAAACCGTCGAGCAGCTGCGCAACCAACAGCTGAAGCTGCCGGACATCGCGGTCATCGAAGCCGTGGCCATCACCGAGCAGGGCCACATCGTGCCAACTACCTCGGTGGGCAACTCGGCCAGCTTCGCGATCTTCGCCAAACAGGTAATTGTCGAGATCAACCTCTCGCACAACACCAACCTCGAAGGCCTGCACGACATCTATATCCCGACCTACCGCCCGACCCGCACGCCAATCCCGCTGGTCAAGGTCGACGACCGTATCGGCAGCACCGCCATCCCGATCGACCCGGCCAAGATCGTCGGCATCGTCATCAGCGACCAGCCGGACTCGCCGTCCACGGTATTGCCGCCGGATGACGAAACCCAGGGCATCGCCGACCACCTGATCAACTTCCTCAAGAAAGAAGTCGAAGCTGGCCGCATGACCAACAAGCTTGGCCCGCTGCAGGCCGGTATCGGCAGCATCGCCAACGCAGTGATGTGCGGCCTGATCGAGTCGCCGTTCGAAGACCTGACCATGTACTCCGAAGTACTGCAGGACTCCACCTTCGACCTGATCGACGCCGGCAAGCTGAGCTTCGCCTCGGGCAGCTCGATCACCTTGTCGACCCGCCGCAACGCCGACGTGTTCGGCAACCTGGAGCGTTACAAGGACAAACTGGTTCTGCGCCCGCAAGAAATTTCCAACCACCCGGAAGTGGTCCGTCGCCTGGGCATCATCGGTATCAATACCGCGCTGGAGTTCGACATCTACGGCAACGTCAACTCCACCCATGTCTGCGGCACCAAGATGATGAACGGCATCGGCGGCTCGGGTGACTTCGCCCGTAACGCCCACCTTGCCGTGTTCGTCACCAAGTCGATTGCCAAGGGTGGCGCGATTTCCAGCGTGGTGCCGATGGTCAGCCATGTCGACCATACCGAGCACGACGTTGACATCCTGGTCACCGAGCAAGGCCTGGCCGACCTGCGTGGCCTGGCGCCACGTGAGCGCGCCCGGGCGATCATCGACAACTGTGTGCACCCGGACTACCGCGCAGCGCTGAACGACTACTTCGATCGCGCCTGCCAGCGTGGCGGCCACACCCCGCACATCCTGCGCGAAGCCCTGAGCTGGCATGAGAACCTGGAAGAAACCGGGCGCATGCTGGCTAGCTGATCCAGATGTGGTACGGAACGGCGGCCCTGCTTCCGCTGTTCCGGCCTCTTCGCGGGCTTGCCCGCTCCCACGGGTCATGTGCAACCCTCAAGGGCAGCACTTTACCTGTGGGAGCGGGCAAGCCCGCGAAGGGGCCATAACAGTCAAACCCTTTCATCGATACACGCCCGCCGCAATATGCAACAGAATCTGTACTACTGTACTGGTGTTTTTACGCATTCCCGGCTGAAAAATCCTCTTCATCAAATCAAAGCGCACCAAATAAGTGCGTACCAGTACAGTTACGCCAGTTTCGAGTGCAACAGTAGGCTTACACAGTTAACTGGACCATCGTCTTTCAACCGAACTGTATCTACTGTTATGGACGACAGAGGAGGATCATTGGCATCAGTTAAATCACTACCTAATCCCGCCATAAGCGGAAGGATGAAACATCATGGAACGTACCCTCAGTTCCGGTCTGGTTTTTGAAAGCAACGCCCAACAATCCAACGCTTCGCTGCCTCTGCGCGCTCTGTCCACCTTGCTGCTGTGGCAGCGCCGCATGGCCAGCCGCCGTCAACTGGCTCGCCTGGACGCCCGCCTGCTGGCCGACGCCGGTATCAGCGAGTCGCAGCGTTACGAAGAGCTGAGCAAGCCTTTCTGGCGCTAAGCTCCGGCTTGCCGGCTTCGGCCGGCACCGCGAATTCCCGAAACCCGTTGCAGGTGACTGCGACGGGTTTTTTGTTTGCAGGCGGCATGGTAGAGCCTTTTGCAAGCACACCTGTACAGTTTAAAAAATCCAAAAACTAACCATAACAGTTTATTGGCACGCCGTTCATTAACATCCAGAAACACCGGCGCGTGATACGCTTGCCGTAACAGTCTGGTAGAACGCACTGTTGAAAAAGTACCGCGACGAGCTGTGCGAGCGTCCGATAAAGCAGAACCACCCGACCCTAGTCCAGGAGTCCACGATCATGTCCCGTAAATACCTGATTGGCGCCGCCCTGATGCTGAGCCTGGCCGGCACCGCAAACGCCACCAGCTTCGTTGTCACCACCGACGCCGTCGTTGGCGCAGTGGCCGCGTCCACCGATGCCACTTCCGATATTTCCTCCTCGTTCCGTGACGACAAGATTGTCCAGGCCGCCCGTGACGACGCCGCCAGCTTCGTTGGCAGCCAGGGCGACATCCGCGGTGCCAAGCTGGAAAGCGCTTTCCTGCACATCCGCTCGCAGATGCCAGCCCTGCAGGCCAGCGACGCGCAACTGGCCCAGGCCATCCTGGCGCTCTGACCCCGGCTGAGCCGTTCAGCTGTGCTGGTCACCACCAGCACAGCCGTACTCACCATTGCCGCCCACGTTTCCAGCTGTTGTAGAGCCCATGCGTTATCTGTTGCCGTTGCTGTTCTCCGTTGTTGGCATGGCCAGCGCCCATGCCATGGATACCACTACGCAAAGCCTGGTCATCACCGGCTATGTCACCAGCCAGGTCACCACCGCACCGTTCGACCGCAAACTGGTCCGCCAGGCCCAGGACGATGCTGCGGCCTTCGTCGCCAGCGACGGCCAGATCCGCGGTGCGCGGCTGGAGGCAGCACTGGAATCACTACGCCACAATTGCGCACGGCATACCGTCGGCGATCTGGAACTGGCGCAGGCAATTCTCGTCCAATAATTACATCTGACTCCCTGTATTTTTCGGAGATGCTCCATGCGTAAACCGCTGATTGCCGCTACCCTCGGCATGCTGCTGCTGGCCGACCTGGCCCAGGCACAGACCCTGGTGGCCACCAGCAATATCATCGTTCGGGCCTTTGGCCGTTCGATCGATTTCACCTCTGACACCACCACCTCGATCCGCGATTCCAAAGTGGTGCGCGAAGCCCATGACGACGCCGCCAGCTTTGTCGCCAGCAACGGTGACATCCGCGGCGCCCAGCTCGAGGCCGCCTTCAACACCCTGCGCGAGCGCGTGCCGCAAGCGCGCGACGCCAGCGACCAGGTACTGGCTGAAGCCATCCTCGCGCTGTGAACCGCGTGCGCGCCTGGCTGCTCGGCTGCGCCCTGACGCTGCTCGGCACGCCCGCCCTGGCCGACCTGCAGCTCGAGCTGCAGGCGTCCGGCCTTGACTCGCAGCAGGCCCAAGCCACTCAGGCTCTGCTCGACGAAGCCATGGGCAAGCTGCCCCCTCGCTTCAAGCAACAGCTGAACCGCCGGGTGCGGGTCAGCTGGAGCGACAACATGCAGGCCGACGCCTATGGCCAGGCATCGCTGGTATCTACCCTCGAACTCAATCGCCGCCTGCTGCCCAGCCTCACCGATGGCAGTGCTGCCACCGAGCGCACCAACCGCCCGCATGGCACGGTGCGAGAAGAACTGCTGGCCACCGTGCTGCACGAACTCACCCATATCTACGACCGCGCCCGGCTGTGGCCCAGCGCCGAGAACGCGCTGATCGCCCGTTGCAAGCGCCAGCAAGGTACGTTGGGCAAGGTCGGCCTGCCCGAAGCATGCCGTGGCCAGGCCGAGCGCCGCTTCACCCTCAGCGACGACCCGCGCCTGCTCGACCTGGCCGGCTGGCAGCAGTACGTGGGCCGACGCGGTGAGCGCGAGCAGCACAACGGCCAGTTCGTGCGCAGCCCCGATAGCTATGAACTGAGCAGCCCCAAGGAGTACATCGCGGTCAACATGGAGTACTTCCTCCTCGACCCGAGCTACGGCTGCCGCCGTCCGGCGCTGAACCAGTACCTGCGCGAACACTTCGGCTGGGCACCGCAGCAGGACAGCTGCGCCAAGGGCCTGCCGTTCATCAATGCCGGCAGCGACTTCGCCCGCCAACCGCTGGGCGAAATCGACCCCGAGCGGGTCTATGAGGTGGACTACCTGCTGGCCGAAGCCAACCAGAACCTGGTCAGCCGCTGGGGCCACAGCATGCTGCGCCTGGTGATCTGCAAGCCGGGCCGCCCACGCGGGCCGGACTGCCGCCTGGACCTCGACCAGAGCCTGGTGCTGTCGTACCGCGCCTTCGTCAACGATGTGCAGCTTTCCAGCTGGGACGGCCTGGTCGGTGCCTACCCCTCGCGCCTGTTCGTGCTGCCGCTGGGCCAGGTGATCGACGAGTACACCAAGACCGAACTGCGCAGCCTGGCCTCGGTGCCCTTGCGGCTCGACCGCGACGAGATCGAGAACCTGGTGCGTCAGGCCGCCGAAATGCACTGGAGCTACGATGGCAACTACTGGTTCCTGTCCAACAACTGCGCAGTAGAGTCGTTGAAGCTGCTGCGCAGCGGCACCGCCAACCCACGCCTGAACGACCTCGACAGCATCATGCCCAATGGCTTGCTGGCTGTGCTCAAGGGCAGGGGGCTGGCCGACACCAGCGTGCTCGACGACCCCCGCGAGGCGCTGCGCCTGGGTTATCGCTTCGACTCCTACCGCGACCGTTACCAGGCCATGTTCGAGGTGTTGAAGAAGCAGTTGCCAATCAAGCAGGACAAGGTCGAGGACTGGCTGGCCCTGGACGCCGAGCAACGGCGGGGCTGGTTCGCCCAGGCCGACCTGCGCACCAGCGCCGCCTTGCTGCTGCTTGAACAGGCCAGCTTGCGCCGGCAACTGCTGCTGGCCCAGGACGAAGTCAAGCAGCGCTACCTTAACGCCGCCGCGCTGAACGATGGCAGCGTCAGCAAGGCCGATGCGACCCTCAGGCAGATGCTTGCCAACAGTGGCTTCCTCAGCCGCCCGGCAGAATTGCTCGATAGCAAGGGCTACGGGCTGCCGCAGCCGCAGGAGCGCAAGCACCTGGAGCAAGTCAGCAGCGAGCGGCAAGCGCAATTGCTGCGCTTGAGCACGAGCCTGGACAAAGAGGTGAGGGCGCTGCTGGAGCCGTCGCGGGCCAGGGAGATTGCGGCGGTGGAAGCCAATGTGAAGCAGGTGGGCGAGCATCTGCGGGCATTGCACAAGGCTGCAGGTGGCCTGCAGTTGTAAGTACGGCTGTACCGGCCCTATCGCCGGCAAGCCAGCTCCCACAAGATCCCCACAGGTCTGAAGGTGGTGGGGTACCTGTGGGAGCTGGCTTGCCGGCGATAGGGCCAGCAGCACCAACACAATCTCTTACAGGTTCTCCTCCGCCTCCGAAGGCAAATCCTCGTCCAGATGCAACCAAGGCAACCGGCTACCCACCCAGATATGCCGGTTGGCCCTGACGCGTTCCGGGTGGTCCAGCGTCGCCACCGTCACATCCACCGTCTCCGGGCTATGTGTAGTCACCAACGCCACATGCGCCCCGCAATGCCCGCAGAAGTACCGGCTGCAACTGGCCGGCGCCACATAGCAGTTCGGCTCGCCCGCAAGCCACCGGAACCCCGAGCGGGGCACGGTGAGCCAGGTCACCACCAGCCCGCCGCTGACCCGCCGGCAGATCGAGCAATGGCAATGGGCAATGTCCGTCAGGTCGCCCTCCAACCGATAACGTAAGGCGCCACAATGGCAGCCACCCTCGGTCACATCCTGCATCACCTACCTCTCGTCGCCTTTGCTTCGGCGAAAGCTGGCTGAAAGCTTGCCCTCATAGGATAGCCCCCACTACCGGCACAAGACCGGTCAGCCAGGGCACCCGGTATCCACCGCGCCCGGCCCAATCAACAACAACAATGGTGATTCTGATGTATTCCTGTGCCCGACTTTCCGTAGCCCCCCTCCGCATGCTCCCAGCACAGCGCCAAACGCGCTGATCCGCCCGAATCGACGTTCCTTTCGCCGCGCCACGCCTGGAGTATTGCCATGCTGACCTTCCTCGGCTTTGCCATGGTCATCACCTTCATGTACCTGATCATGACCAAGCGCCTGTCGGCCTTGATCGCGCTGATCCTGGTACCGATCCTGTTCGCCCTGTTCGGCGGCTTTTCCGCCAAGATCGGCCCGATGATGCTCGAGGGCATCAGCAAGCTCGCACCTACCGGCGTGATGCTGATGTTCGCCATCCTCTATTTCGCCCTGATGATCGACTCCGGCCTGTTCGACCCGGCCGTGCGCAAGATCCTCAAGCTGGTCAAGGGTGACCCGCTGAAAGTCTCCGTCGGCACCGCAGTACTGGCCCTGGTGGTCTCGCTCGACGGTGACGGCGCCACCACCTACATGATCTGCTGCGCCGCCATGCTGCCGATGTACAGCCGCCTGGGCATGAGCCCGCGGATCATGGCCGGCCTGATCATTCTCGCCGGCGGGGTGATGAACATGACCCCCTGGGGTGGCCCGACCGCCCGCGCCGCCAGCGCCCTGCACGTGGACCCGTCGGACATCTTCGTGCCGATGATCCCGGCCATGCTGTTCGGCGTGCTGGCGATCCTGGCCATCGCCTACATGTACGGCAAGCGCGAACGTGCCCGCCTGGGCGAGTTGCACCTGCCCACCGACGACATCGACCACAGCGAAATCACTGTTTCGCAGTACCCGGACGCGCGCCGGCCAAAACTGCTGTACTTCAACGGCGCCCTGACCGCTGCCCTGATGGTCGCGCTGATTGCCGGCGTGCTGCCACTGCCAGTGCTGTTCATGATCGCCTTCAGCATCGCCATGATCGTCAACTACCCGTGCCTGCAGCAGCAGAAAGACCGCATCGCCGCCCACGCCGGCAGCGTGCTGGCGGTCACCGGGCTGATCTTCGCCGCCGGCATCTTCACCGGCATCCTGTCGGGCACCGGCATGGTCGACGCCATGTCCAAGAGCCTGCTGTCGGTCATCCCCGAGGCGATGGGCCCATACCTGGCGGTGATCACCGCTATCGTGAGCATGCCGTTCACCTTCTTCATGTCCAACGACGCGTTCTACTATGGCGTGCTGCCGGTGCTGGCCGAAGCTGCCAGCCACTACGGCATCAGCCCCGTGGAAATGGCCCGTGCGTCGATCGTCGGGCAACCGGTACACCTGCTCAGCCCCTTGGTACCCTCCACCTACCTGCTGGTGGCCCTGGCAGGCATCGAGTTCGGCGATCATCAGCGCTTCACCTTGAAGTGGGCAGTGCTGGTGTGCCTGTGCATAATGCTCGCCGCGCTGCTGATGGGCATTTTCCCGCTGTTCAGTAGTCTTTAATAAACGCGTATTTCCCTAACGCGACGCGCCCTGATCCGGGCGCGTCGCCTTTACCGTTCGAAGGAAAACACATGGAATGGCTGACCAGCCCGGAAATCTGGGTTGCCTTTTTCACCCTTACCGCGCTTGAGATCGTCCTCGGTATCGACAACATCATCATGATCTCGATTCTGGTCAGCCGCATGCCCAAGCACATGCAGCCGCGCACCCGGATCTTCGGTCTGGCCCTGGCCATGGTCACCCGTATCATGCTGCTGCTGTCGATCACCTGGGTCATGCGCCTTACCGCCGACCTGTTCGTGGTCCTGGGCCAGGGCATCTCCGGCCGAGACCTGATCCTGTTCTTTGGTGGCCTGTTCCTGCTGTGGAAAAGCTCGCAAGAGATCTACCACGGCCTGGAAGGCGAAGACGAGAACCCGGAAGAGCCGAAAGGCGCGGGTGGCAAGTTCTTCTACACCATCATCCAGATCGCCATCATCGACATCGTGTTCTCGCTGGACTCGGTGATCACTGCGGTGGGCATGGTGTCCCACGTACCGGTGATGATCGCCGCGATCATCGTCGCCGTGCTGGTGATGATGCTGTGCGCCGGCACCATCAGCGATTTCATCGACAAGCACCCGTCGCTGAAGATGCTCGCACTGTCGTTCCTGATCGTGGTCGGTACCGTGCTGATCGCCGAAGCTTTTGATGTGCATGTACCAAAGGGCTACGTCTACTTCGCCATGGCGTTCTCGCTGGCGGTGGAAGCCATCAACATCCGCATGCGCACTGCCTTGGCCCGCAAGAACGGCAAAGAGCATGAACCGGTGAAACTGCGCAAGGACATTCCGGGTCAATAAGATCAGGAAGTGCAGGACACAAAGGGCCCTTCGCTGGGCCCTTTTTCATGCCCGGATTACTGAATTCTGCCATTTGCTGTACTGGCCTCTTCGCGGGCACGCCCGCTCCCACAGGGATATCACAGGCCCTGAGGGTGGTGTGGTATCTGTGGGAGCGGGCGTGCCCGCGAAGAGGCCGGCACAGGCAATCATTCATTTCCAGTGTGTTTCAAATAAATGGCAGCCATGCGAAGCTGGCGACAGCTCCGCAAAACAACTAAAGCTTTGAGTGAGCACTGAAAATTCTTCAAACGCTCACGCTTCGTCTCTTGGCCCTCTGGGCCAATGCAACAGGGGGCCGTCGCCATGCTGACCCTGCTCAACCTGCTCTCGGCCGTTACGCTTCTGGTCTGGGGCACCCACATCGTGCGTACCGGCATCCTTCGGGTATTCGGCTCGAGCCTGCGGCGCATCATCAGCCACAACATGAGCAAACGCCCGCTGGCGTTCGTCGCCGGCATTCTGGTCACGGCCATGGTGCAAAGCAGCAACGCCACCGCCATGCTCGTCACCTCGTTCGTCGGCCAGGGCCTGATGGCCATGACCCCGGCCTTGGCAATCATGCTCGGCGCCGACGTGGGTACCGCGCTGATGGCCCGGGTGCTGACCCTGGACCTGTCCTGGCTGTCGCCGCTGCTGATCTTCCTGGGTGTTATCTTCTTCCTCTCACGCAAACAGACGAGGGCCGGCCAGCTGGGCAGGGTAGGCATCGGGCTTGGCCTGATCATCCTGGCATTGGAGCTAATCGTGCAGGCAGCTACGCCGATTACCCACGCCCAAGGCGTGAAGGTGCTGTTCGCCTCGCTGACCGGTGACATCATGCTCGACGCCTTGGTCGGCGCTCTGTTCGCCATGATTTCCTATTCCAGCCTGGCGGCCGTGCTGCTCACCGCAACGCTGGCCGGTGCCGAAGTGATCAGCCTGCCGGTGGCCATCGGCCTGGTGGTGGGCGCCAACATCGGTAGCGGGCTGCTGGCCTTCATCAGCACCAGCATGCAAAACGCCGCCGGACGCCGGGTGGCTCTGGGCAGCCTGCTGTACAAGCTGATCGGTCTGCTGCTGATCATCCCCGTGTTGCACCCGCTGGTGGGCTGGATGGACTCACTGAGCTTCAGCCCACAGGAGCTGGTCATCGGCTTCCACCTGCTCTACAACACGCTGCGTTGCCTGATCATGCTGCCCACGGTCAAACCCATGGGCCGGCTGTGCAACACCCTGCTGCCCGAACGGGAAAACGGCAACGGCCAGATTCGCCCGCGCCATCTCGACACCTCGGCGCTGGAAACACCCAGCCTGGCCCTGGCCAACGCCTCCCGCGAAACCCTGCGCCTGGGCGATATCGTCGACAGCCTGCTCGAAGCCATGCTCGGTGCCCTGCGCGGTACCCAGGCCGCCTTGCCGCAGCAGGTTCGCGCCCTCGGCGAGGACGCCGAAGCCTTGTACAGTGCGATCAAGCTGTATCTGGCGCAGATGTCGCGTGAAGACCTCAGCGAACAGGACAACCGCCGCTGGGCAGAAATCATCGAACTGGCGATCAACCTCAAGCTGGCCTGCGACCTGATCGAGCGCATGCTGCGCAAGGTCCAACAGCAGAAAACCAGCCAACGCCGGGAGTTCTCCCAGGTGGGCCTGGAAGAGCTGACCGGCTTGCAGGAACAGCTGCTGGCCAACCTGCGCCTGGGCTTGTCGGTGTTCCTCAGTGCCGACCCGGAAAGCGCCCGCTTGCTGCTGCGGGAAAAACGCCGTTTTCGCGCCCAGGAACGGCGCCTTGCCCACGCCCATGTCAGCCGCTTGCAGCGCAAGGTAGTGCAAAGTATCGAGACCAGTTCGCTACACTTGGAGCTGATCGCCGACATGAAACGGTTGAACTCTTTGTTCTGTAGCAGTGCCTATGTGGTACTGGGCGGCTCGGACACGGGCGGGCTGATGCTCGACAGCGTGCCGGACGAAGCCCGTCTGCCGTGATTTCGCCTACCTGAGGACCCAAGCTCGCCCATGCGTTGCCTGATGTTCGTTTGCCTGCTGATCTGCAGCCTGCCCTCATTCGCCCTCGACCGCTCGCGGGTTGAAGGTTACCTGTTGCCCAACGGCCTGCAGGTCATCCTGAAAAACGGTTATGAACGTGACCATGTGGCGATTCGCCTGGTGGTCGGCGTCGGCCTGGATGACTTCAATTGCGAGCAGAAAGAGCTGCCGCACCTGCTCGAACACCTGCTGTTCAGCGGCATCGACGAAACCGGCGAGGGCGGCCTGGAAGAGCGCCTGCAATCGCTGGGCGGCGAGTGGAATGCCTACACCAGCAGCGCCGACACCACCTTCGTCATCGAAGCCCCGGCGCGCAATCAGCGCAAAATCCTCGACCTGCTGCTGGCGGTGATCCACGACACCCGCATCGATGCCAAGGCCCTGGCCACCGCCAAGCGCATCATCGAGCGCGAGGATGGCGGCCACTATGGCCACCTGCAGCGCTGGCTCGACCGGCAGGACATCGGCCACCCCGCCAGTGACCAGCTGGCCACCGAGCTGGGCCTGAAATGCCCGGAGCGCTCCAACCTTGACGACATGACCCTGGAGCAGGTGAACACCTTGCGTGACCGCTGGTACGCGGCTAACAACATGACCCTGATCGTGGTCGGCGGCCTCGACCGCCTGCTGCCGGCCTACCTGGAGCGCACCTTTGGCGAACTGCCCGCCACCGAGCCGGAGGAACGCCGCACCCTGGAAAGCATCGGCCAGCAAGCTGCACAGCGCCGCGACCTGACCCGCGGCTGGCTGGGCGACAGCGTCAAGCTGCACTGGCTGTTCGTCGAGCCGGTGCTGGACAACGACCACCAGGCCACCCTCGACCTGCTGTCGCACTACCTGGACTGGGCGCTGTACGACCAGCTGCGCCTGCGCAACGGGTTGTCCTACGGCCCTTCGGCAAAACGCGAAAGCTTTGGCGACACCGGCCTGCTAAGCCTCAATGCCGACCTGGAGCGCGAGGATATCGACCAGGCGGTCGAGGTGATGCAGAAATTGTTCGACCACCTGCGCAAGGAAGGCCTCGACCCGGACACCTTCGAGCGCATCAAGTACGCCAGCGTCGCCAAGGAAAGCTGGAGCACCCAGGGCAACAGCGCCTTGGCCGACTACTACTGGGGCGCGCTGAGCGACTATAGCGACGGGCGTTTCGTCAACCCGGTGCGCAAGCTGCGCCAGGTCAGCCTGGCGCAGGCCAACGAGGCGCTAAAGGAACTGCTCAAGGAAGATGGCTATGTGCGTATCGAGAAACCATTGCTTGGCTATGATGAGCTCTACGGGCTGGTTGCCTTGCTGTTGGGGCTGATCCTGGCAGCGGGGCTGTTGCGCTGGCGTCGGCATGGTCCGGAAAAACCGAGCGGTGCTACACGCGAGCAGTGAAACGACGGTATCCTTTTGCCAGTACCGGCCTCTTCGCGGGCACGCCCGCTCCCACAAGGGTCAGTGACAACCCGGACCCTGTGGGGAGCGGGCGCGCCCGCGAAGAGGCCAGCACAGTCACCTCACCCATTCTGTTGTAGCCCCCAATGCCCCAAATCCCCCACATCGTCCAGCGCATCATCGAACTGCTCAAACGCTACCCCGGCATCATCGCGCTCGGTGGTTTCCTCTCCGGCATCGGCAGTTTCATCTTGGTCGACCGTCAGGCTGGCCTGGCCAGCTGGGTAGCTGTGCTCATGCTGGTCAGCTGGCTCTGGCTGATGCTGGAAAACACCCTCACCGGCCTGTTCGCGCGCACCTTCAACCGCGAAATACCGCAGCCATTGCTGCGCTACGCGACGCAGATGATCCACCAGGAATCACTGTTCTTCGTACTGCCGTTCTTCTTCATCACCACCACCTGGAACAGCGGCCAGCTGGTGTTCACCGGCCTGCTCGGTGCCGCTGGGCTGATTTCGATCATCGACCCGCTGTACTACAAGTGGCTGGCACCGCGGCGCTGGCTGTTCCTGGCGCTGCATACCCTGACCCTGTTCGCCGCCCTGCTGACCGCGCTGCCGATCATCCTGCACCTGACCACAGCGCAAAGCTTCAAGCTGGCCCTGATTGCAGCCATGGCCCTGTCATTCCCCAGCCTGGCCAGCAGCTTCCCGATCAACAACTGGCGCCGCGCCGTTGCCCTGGTGCTGGTCACCCTGTCGGTCGGCGGCGGGGGCTGGCTGCTGCGTTCCTGGGTGCCGCCAGCGACCCTGTGGATGACCGAAGTGGCAGTAAGCACCGAAGTGCTGAACCGCCAGCCGGGCGATTCGCTGGACGAAATTGCTGCCAGCCGCATCCGTAGCAGCGGCCTGTACGCCTATACCGCGATCAACGCGCCACGCGGCCTGAACGAGCGGATCTACCATGTGTGGCAAAAGGACGGCCAGGAAGTCGACCGCATTGCCTTGGACATCCACGGCGGGCGCAAGGAAGGCTACCGGGCCTGGACCCACAAGCAGAACTTCCCGCCGAACCCGGTGGGCAAGTGGCAGGTGAGGGTACTGACCGAAGATGGGCAGGTCATCGGCGTGCTGCGCTTCAAGGTGGTCGACGAAGCGCCCGCGGGGTGAGTGAAAGGGGCCGCTTTGAGGCCCATCGCCGGCCAGCCAGCTCCCACAGGGCCAGCGACAACCCGCTCCATGTGGGAGCTGGCTTGCCGGCGATGGGCTGCAAAGCAGCCCCCAAGGTCCGTGAAGACAGCACATAATCACCAAACAGCCCATGCCCGCTGCGCTATGATCAGGCCCTAAGTCTTAGCGCCGAGTCAGTAGCATGGAGCCGATGACCACCCCCAGCGCCACACTGGACACCAGTAGCCAACCGGCCTGCCTGCGCATTGCCGGTGACTGGACCCTGGCGCACTACGCCAGCCTCAAGCGTGAGAGCGAGCGCCTGCGCGCGCAATACGCTGCCGATACCGTCGCCGACCTCAGCCAACTGGGCCGCCTGGATACCGCCGGTGCCTCGCTGCTGGCCGAACTGCTCGGCTCCGAGCGCCTGTCGCGCTGCACCCACGGCCTGCCCGAAGCCAGCCGCGCCCTGCTCAAGAACGTCTACTGCTCGGTGCAGGACTACTGCATCCCGGTCAAGGAGCCCGAGCGTAACGTGCTGCTGTTGCTGCTGGAACGCATCGGCTGCGCCGTCGGTACCTTGTGGCAAGACACCCTGCAGGTGCTCGGCTTCGTTGGCCTGATCCTCGAAACCCTGCTGCGCCGCGCCCTGCAACCTCATCGCTGGCGCTTCACCCCGGTCGTGGCGCACATCGAGCAGACCGGCCTGGACGCCGCGCCCATCGTCGCCCTGCTGACCTTCCTGGTGGGCGCGGTGGTGGCCTTCCTCGGCGCCACGGTGCTGGCAGATTTCGGCGCGACCATCTTCACCGTCGACCTGGTGGCATTCTCGTTCCTGCGCGAGTTCGCCGTGCTGCTGACCGCTATCCTCATGGCCGGCCGCACCGCCAGCGCGTTCACCGCGCAGATCGGCTCGATGAAGGCCAACGAGGAAATCGATGCCATCCGCACCCTTGGCCTGAACCCCATGGAGATGCTGGTGGTGCCGCGCGTGCTGGCGCTGTTGATTTCGCTGCCCTTGCTGACCTTCATCGCGATGATTTGTGGCATCGTCGGCGGTGCGGTGGTGTGCGCGCTGTCACTGGATATCTCGCCAGCCATGTTCCTGTCGCTGCTGCAAAGCGACATCGGCGTGCAGCACTTCCTGGTCGGCCTGGCCAAGGCACCGTTCTTCGCCTTCCTGATCGCCGCCATCGGCTGCCTGGAAGGCTTCAAGGTCAGCGGTAGCGCCGAATCGGTTGGCGCACACACCACCTCGGCGGTGGTGCAGTCGATATTCGTGGTCATCGTGCTGGATGCGGTGGCCGCACTGTTCTTCATGGAGATGGGCTGGTGAGTGGCCAGGAACGCGTGATCGAGGCCCGCGGCATCTGCAACCGCTTCGGCCGCCAGAGCGTGCACGAAAACCTCGACCTCGACCTGTATCGCGGCGAGATCCTCGCCGTGGTCGGCGGGTCGGGCAGCGGCAAGTCGGTGCTGCTGCGCAGCATCGTCGGCCTGCGGCGGCCCGACGAAGGGCAGATCAAGGTGTTCGGCCAGGACCTGGCCGGCCTGCGCGAAGAGCAGCGCTCACTGGTCGAGCGGCGCTTCGGCGTGCTGTTCCAGAAGGGCGCGCTGTTCTCTTCGCTGACCGTCACCGAAAACGTGGCGTTGCCGCTGATCGAGCACGCCGGGCTGTCCCGCGCCGATGCCGAGCACCTGGCCGGAGTGAAGCTGGCCCTGGCCGGGCTGCCGATCTCGGCCGCCGACAAGTACCCGGCCTCGCTGTCGGGGGGCATGATCAAGCGCGCCGCGCTGGCCCGGGCCCTGGCACTGGACCCGGACATCCTGTTCCTCGACGAACCCACCGCCGGCCTGGACCCGATCGGCGCCGCCGCCTTCGACCAGTTGATCCTGACCCTTCGCGATGCCCTGGGCCTGTCGGTGTTCCTCATCACCCACGACCTCGACACCCTGTACACCATTACCGACCGCATCGCCGTGCTGTCGCAGAAGAAGGTCCTGGTGGCCGGCCCACTGGCCGAGGTCGAGCAGACCAACGACGCCTGGATTCAAGAATACTTTCATGGCCCACGCGGGCGCGCAGCCGAGCAGGCCGCCACCCGTGCCGGGCAGGAGCGCTGAGCAATGGAAACCCGAGCCCATCACGTTCTTATCGGCCTGGTCACCGTCATGGTGGTGGCCGGTGCCATGCTGTTCGGCCTGTGGCTGGCCAAGTCCAGTGTCGACGATGCCTTCAAGGACTACGAAGTGGTGTTCAACGAAGCCGTCTCCGGCCTGTCCCGCGGCAGCCCGGTGCAGTACAACGGCATCAAGGTAGGCGACGTGTCCACCCTGCGCCTGGACCCGAAAGACCCGCGCCGGGTACTGGCACGGGTGCGCCTGAGCGCCGACACCCCAGTGAAGGAAGACACCCAGGCCAAGCTGACCCTGGCCGGCGTGACCGGCAACTCGTTCATCCAGCTCAGCGGGGGCACCCCACAAAGCCCCGAGCTGAAAGGCAAGGACGGCAAGCTGCCGGTGATCATCGCATCGCCCTCGCCAATCTCGCGCCTGCTCAATGACAGCAGCGACCTGGTGACCAACATCAACCTGCTGCTGCACAACGCCAACCAGATGTTTTCCGAGGACAACATCGGCCACCTCAGCAACACCCTGTCCAACCTAGACAAGACCACCGGCGCCTTCGCTGGCCAGCACGGCAGCATCACCCAGGCCATCGAGCAACTGGTGCAGGTGGGCAAGCAGGCCAGCGCCACCCTGGCCGAAACCCAGGCACTGATGCGCAATGCCAACGGCCTGCTGGGCAGCGAAGGCAAGCAGGCAATCGGCAGCGCCGAGCAGGCCATGCAGTCACTGGCCGAGAGCACTGCCACCATCAACCGCCTGCTCGAGGACAACCGCGAAGCCATCGGCGACGGTGCCCAGGGCCTGAACCAGCTGACCCCGGCGATTCGCGAGCTGCGCGAAACCCTCAACGCACTCAAAGGCATTTCCCGGCAACTGGAGGCCGACCCTAGCGGCTACCTGCTCGGCCGCGACAACAACAAGGAGTTCCAACCATGAAACCGTCGCTGCGCCTGCTGGCCCTGGCGGCCGCACTGAGCCTGGCCAGTGCCTGCTCGATCCTGCCGCAGAGCGAGCCCGTCGACCTGTACCGTCTGCCGGTGAACCAGCCCGGCCGGACACCGCCGGCGCTGGACTGGTCATTACGCCTGAACAAGCCGCTGGCCAGCGAAGTGCTGGCCGGGCCGCGGATTGCCGTGATTCCCCAGGGCGATGTGGTCAGCAGCTACAAAGGCGCGCGCTGGAGCGATGCAGTACCGGTGCTGCTGCGCAACCGCCTGCTCGACGGTTTCCAGCGTGACGGCCAGGTACAGCGCCTTAGCGCCGACGATAGCAACCTGCAGGCCGACTACGAGCTGGCTGGCGAGCTGCAGGCGTTCCAGGCCGAATACCGCGAGGGCGGGGCGGTGGAGGTAGTGATCCGCTATGACGCACGTCTGGTCCAGGGCCGCAGCCAACGCATTCTGGCCAGCAAACGCTTCGAAATTCGCCAGCCGCTGGCCGACAAGCAGGTATCAGCGGTGGTTGCCGGCTTCGGGAAGGCCTGCGACCAGTTGACCGGGCAGGTGGTGAGTTGGACCATTGCACAGGCGGGTAGTACACAACCCCCATCAGTCCGTTGAGTCAGGCCCGGTTCTATCTCCTGTCAGAGCCTCATCGCCGGCAAGCCAGCTCTCACAGGTACTTCGCATGCCTTGAAGTCTGTGAAGTCAAGGTGGGAGCTGGCTTGCCGGCGATGGGCCGCAAAGCGGCCCCAAAAAGGTCAGGCGAAGAACCAGTAACAGACGAAAATCGCCGCGATCACACCGGAAAACTCCGCCAGCAAGGCGCAGCCGACGGCATGGCGCACGCGCTGGATACCCACCGCACCAAAGTAAACCGCCAGCACGTAGAAAGTGGTTTCGGTACTCCCCTGAATCGTCGCTGCCACCAGCGCCGGGAAGCTGTCCACACCGTGGGTCTGCATGGTCTCGATCAGCATCGCCCGCGCCGCACTGCCGGAGAACGGCTTGACCAGTGCCGTGGGCAGGCCTTCGACGAAGCGGGTGTCCAGGCCCAGCCAGGTCACCGCATGGCGAATGCCGTCCAAGGCCAGCTCCAGTGCGCCTGATGCCCGCAATACACCCACCGCCACCAGCATCGCCACCAGGTAAGGCAACAGGCCCTTGGCCACATCGAAGCCTTCCTTGGCGCCTTCGACAAAGGCTTCATACACCTTCACCCGCTTCAAGGCGCCGATCACCAGGAACAGGATGATCACGCCAAACAACGTGAGGTTGCCCAGGATCGACGACAGGCTGGCCAGCGCGGCCGCCGAGAGGGTGCCGAGAAAGGCCATGAACCCGCCCAGCAGCAATGCACCGGGGATCAGGTAGGCGAGCACTACCGGGTCCCACAGGCGCAGGCGCTGCATCACCGCCACCGACAGCAGGCCGACCAGGGTCGAGACGCTGGTGGCCAGCAGGATGGGCAGGAACACCATGGTCGGGTCCGCCGCGCCTTGCTGGGCCCGGTACATGAAGATGGTCACCGGCAGCAGCGTCAGCGACGAGGCGTTGAGCACCAGGAACAGGATCTGCGCGTTGCTAGCCGTGGTGCTGCTGGGGTTCAGCTCCTGCAGTGCGCGCATGGCCTTCAGGCCGATCGGCGTGGCGGCGTTGTCCAGGCCCAGGCCGTTGGCGGCGAAGTTCATGGTAATCAGGCCCAGGGCCGGGTGGCCGGGCGGAACTTCCGGCATCAGCCGGGCAAACAGCGGGCCGAGCACCTTGGCCAGCCACTCGACGATGCCAGCTTTCTCGGCGATCTTGAGAAAGCCCAGCCACAGGGTCAGCGTGCCGAACAACAGCACCATCACCTCGACCGACAGCTTGGCCATGGCAAAGATGCTCTCGACCATCGCCGCGAAGATGCCGGCGTTGCCGCCTACCAGCCATTGGGCCAGGGCGGACACTGCCGCCACCAGGAAAAAGCCAAGCCAAAGGCCGTTGAGCATCCGTGTGTTCCCCCTGAAAAATGCCCGAATGATAGCGTATCGGGGCGTAAGGCTGGAGACCGCAGACCTGACACAGGACACTGTGGGAGCGGGCGTGCCCGCGAAGTAGGCAACGCGGTGGATGGCACCGGCTTCGCCGGTGTTCGCGGGCAAGCCCGCTCCCACAGGGATCGCGCAGGCCTCGAGAAAAGGGTCCGCGAGCAGCCTGGAATCTCACAGGCAACAAAAAGCCCCGACAAGTCGGGGCTTTGGGTCAAACAGCAGTCAGGCTCAGCGCTTGGCAGCTTCGCCAACCATGGCCGCTTCCTGTTTGCCGGCCATCAGCGAGGCGTAGTACTTCTCGCCCTTGGCGGCGTCGTACATACCCTCCCAGCGGGCGATGACCAGGGCTGCCAGGGCGTTGCCCACAACGTTCAAGGCGGTACGGGCCATGTCCATGATGCGGTCGACACCGGCGATGAAGGCCAGGCCTTCCAGCGGGATACCCACGCTGCCCAGGGTGGCCAGCAGCACCACGAAGGAAACACCCGGTACGCCAGCGATACCCTTGGAAGTGACCATCAGGGTCAGCACCAACAGCAGTTGCTGGCTCCAGGACAGGTCGATACCGTACAGCTGGGCAATGAAGATGGCCGCGATGCTCTGGTACAGGGTCGAGCCGTCGAGGTTGAACGAGTAGCCGGTCGGTACCACGAACGAGCAAATCGACTTCGGTGCACCGTACTTCTCCATCTTCTCGATCACGCGCGGCAGCACGGTCTCCGAGCTGGAGGTGGAGTAGGCGAGGATCAGCTCATCTTTCATGATGCGCATGATCTTGATCACCGAGAAGCCGAACAGGCGGGCAACCAGGCCCAGCACCATGAAGGCGAAGAAGGCGATGGCGAAGTACACCAGCAGCACCAGCTTGGCCAGCGGCAGCAGCGAGCTGAAACCGAAGTTGGCGACGGTCACGGCGATCAGGGCGAACACGCCGATAGGGGCGTAGTTCATGATCATGTGGGTGACCTTGAACATGGTCTCGGAAACCGCCTGGAAGGTACGCACCAGCGGGTCGCGCAGCTCTGCCTGCAGGCTCGACAGGCCCAGGCCGAACATCACCGAGAAGAAGATGATCGGCAGCATTTCGCCACGCATCAGCGCTGCGAAGATGTTCGACGGGATCAGGTTCAGCAGGGTTTCGATGAACGCGTGCTCATGCTGCACTTCGGCCGCGGTAGCCTGGTACTTGGAGATGTCCACGGTACCCAGGGTGCTCATGTCGATGCCGGCGCCCGGGTGGAACAGGTTGGCCAACACCAGGCCCACGACGATGGCGATGGTGGTCACCACTTCGAAGTAGATGATGGTCTTCAGGCCGATGCTGCCCAGTTTCTTCGCGTCGCCAACCCCGGCGATACCCACGATCAGCGACGAAATCACGATCGGGACGACGATCATCTTGATCAGGCGAATGAAGATGTCACCAGCGGGCTGGAGGACGTTGCTGATCCACCATGCCTTTTCTGCACTGAAATGATTCAGTAGCGCGCCGATTGCAACACCCAGGACCAGACCGATGACGATCTGCCAGGCGAGGCTCAGTTTTGCCTTCTTCATGTCTTTACCCTTTGTTCTAGTGGTCATGGGCACCAACGGAAACGCGCGTAACAGAGCCGTTGGCTAGGTCACGAGCAGCAGATGCTTCCGTCCGGCACCTTCATGTAAGGACACCGCAGGCGAGCGACAGGGCGCTCGGGCCGGCGAAAAAGGCGGCAACTATTGCGATGGCAAAGGGGGAAATCTAATGCCGGAAGCGCATACCCCATGCCGTTTATGCATAACATTTTTGACCAAAACGGGAGGTTCGCAAGTGCTTGATTTACAACGTTCGGAATCCCGAACAAGACCAAACCGCCATATTTAGGCAGATTTGGCAGGGTAAAAAGGACAGGGGCGATGGCTTGTTCGACAATCCGAATGGCCGAAATGCCACTTGAACAAGCGCCAGGTTGATCGAAAAAAAATTGATGTATGGTCGAGACAAAATGTGTCTCGAAGAGAAAATCGCGCAGGGAAGAGACGTTTCCTACATGGCTCCTCGGAAGTCAGGTCTGGTCAGATGCCCCTATGGCATCGCCGACCTGAAACTTCCGATTCCGCCTTTCCTGACCCGGCCCATTGCTGGAGGCACTCCCTGTACCCCTAGGCCACTCCGATCCTGTAACAATCAGAACAGCCCGGCCCCTTGGTCATGTGCAGCCCCTCCTCGGGGCGGCGCATCATAGAAGGCTGAAAATATAGAAAGGTTCAGCTTCTATTTCGTGACAGTGCATGACCTTTCCTCCGTACCGGGTGCAAATGCTCAGTACCAGTTCGGGTCACGCTTGAGCTGCTCCTGCAGCATCGCCTTCATGCCGTCGTCCGGCTTACCCAGCCAGCGGTACTGCGCGTGACGGGTGGGCGACTTGTCGCTCGGCAAACCTTCGGGTACCTCCACGAGCATCCCGTAGGCATCGTCCTTGTCCCAGCTGAACGCCACGATCAGGCGCTTGTAGGTGCAGTTGTCCTGGCGTTCGCACAATGGGCCGACCAAGTACTTGTCGCCGTCTTCGGTAACGGCAGACATCTGCTGCTGGGCACTGCCGGTCAGATTGACCACCCAATCAGGCAGACGTTCCTCGCCTTCAATCGTGTCCTGCCAGGTTTCCCGGTACTCCGGGTCCGAGCCGAGCAGCTGGTCGACCCGGACCTGGCCGTCATTGGCCGCCATCGCCGCCGCACTGCCGCCCAGTAACAGGGCGGCAGCCAGGGATGTCCAACGCTTCCTGCCCATCTTCAACCTCGTCCACGTCCAAAGAAGAAGGAGGCTACGAACAGCACCAGGAAGACAATGAACAGAATCTTCGCGATACCGGTGGCAGCGCCCGCGATACCACCGAAGCCCAGTACGGCGGCGACAATGGCGATGATGAGGAAAGTGATAGCCCAACTCAGCATGGTGGTTCTCCTTTCTTTTTTGAAATCGTTACGGCCAGCGGTCAGAACACCCAGCGGTCCTGGGGTACGAGCCTTTCCAGGGTGGCCGGTGACGCGGTGGCCTGGCCAGTTGGAAGCGGGTCGGCGGCCTTGATCAAGGTATTGGCACGGGTTGCCTGAATCTGCGTCAACAGGGCGGTCTGCGCCGCCACTTGCTCGGTCAGGCGCGCGGTCTGCCAGCTGTAATAGAAGAGGCCAGCGGCCAAGGTCAGCAACAGCGCCAGGCCGAGTGAAAGCACCTGGCTCAGGGGCAGTGCAGCGCTCTGCAAGCGGTTGACGGATTGGCGGGTCATGCCGGCTCCTCCTGCTGTAATTCTTGTTCAAACCTGAACAGGTAATTGCAGCCTGCATGCCAGCCTTACGAATCAAATAAAATTAATTTAAATCATATAGTTATGTGAATAGTGCAAAACCGGCAAGGACGTATCCTGCACGATGCCGCCCGGGCCGTCGTGCGAATTGCACGATCAGCCCTCGACCTTGGTCGCCACCTTGAGCAGGTCGGCATCCACCCCGCGCACGCCGATGATCTGCCGGGCGATTTCCACGGCAATGGTTTTCTGCTCACTGCTGACCACCTCGCCCGAAAGCCGCACTAAACCCTCCTCGCTGGCCACTTTCAGGTTCAGGCCATCGAGGTTACGGCTGAAGCGGTAGCTGTTCTGGATCTTGTCGATGATCCAGCTGTCGCTCGGTTGCGGCCCAGTCGGCGTCCCCACCGGGGTTTCCCGGGCCTTGGCCATGGCGGCGCTATCGAGGCTGACCAGGTTGTTGACCAGGTGCACACCCTCGGTGGTACGCGCCACCACGCCGGCCAGCTCCTTGGCCTCGGCACTGTCGACCTTGCCACGCAGGGTCACCACACCTTCGCTGCTCTGTACATCTATAGGCGCCTTCTCGGTGGTGCGGCTCCATAGCAGCCGCGCACGGATCACCGCAGCCAGGGTGGCGTCCTCCAGGCGCTGGGCATAGGCACGCAGCGCCAGCGGGCGCTCCACCAGTTGGGCATTGACCCGCAGCTGGTTGTCGACTTGCTCGATGCCACGGGTAGCCAGCGCCACATGCTCGGCCAGCTGGCGTTCGACGTCGTTCTCCACCTCACCGGAAAGCCGCGCCTGCTTGCCGTCCACCTCGACCTGGATACGGAACGGGTCGAGCATGCGGTTCAGCGACAGGGCAGTTTGCAGGGCCCCCTCCAGGCGGGCGTCCTGCACCGGGCCGGCGAATGCCGGGGTGAACATCGGCAGCAGGGTGGTTGCCAACACGGCGGTGCGAATGGAAAAGGACATGGCAGTGCCTCCTTTTGTAGAGCAAAAGCTAAAAATCCTCGCAACCAATGTGCCACCGCGGACCTCTAAGGAAATCATCGGGATATCGCGGCCCTCCAGGCGTTGATTGGCCATTGGCTAGCATGCAAAGGACAGGTTCCTTCACAATGGACCATGCAACTTGCCCGATTTTTCCCACACTAAATGAAGATCTTTCCTAAAGGAGCGCAGCACATGGAGTCAGCCCAGGACAACCAAGGCCGCATTCTGCTGGTGGATGACGAGTCCGCGATCCTGCGCACCTTCCGCTACTGCCTGGAGGACGAGGGCTATAGCGTGGCAACGGCCAACAGCGCTGCTCAGGCCGAAGCCCTGCTGCAGCGCCAGGTATTCGACCTGTGCTTCCTCGATTTGCGCCTGGGCGAGGACAACGGCCTCGATGTGCTGGCGCAGATGCGTATCCAGGCCCCCTGGATGCGGGTGGTGATCGTCACCGCACACTCGGCGATCGATACGGCGGTAGATGCGATCCAGGCCGGCGCCGCCGATTACCTGGTCAAGCCGTGCAGCCCCGACCAGCTGCGCCTGGCTACCTCCAAGCAGTTGGAAGTGCGCCAGCTTTCCGCGCGCCTGGAGGCCCTGGAAGGTGAAGTGCGCAAACCCAAGGACGGCCTCGACTCGCACAGCCCGGCCATGATGGCGGTACTGGAAACCGCCCGCCAGGTCGCTACCACCGACGCCAACATCCTCATCCTTGGCGAGTCGGGCACAGGTAAAGGTGAGCTGGCCCGGGCCATCCACGGCTGGAGCAAGCGCGCGCGCAAATCCTGCGTGACCATCAACTGCCCGTCACTGAACGCCGAGCTGATGGAAAGCGAGTTGTTCGGCCACACCCGCGGCGCCTTCACCGGCGCCAGCGAAAGCACCCTGGGGCGAGTCAACCAGGCTGATGGGGGCACGCTGTTCCTCGACGAGATCGGCGATTTCCCACTGACCTTGCAGCCCAAACTGCTGCGCTTCATCCAGGACAAGGAATACGAGCGCGTCGGCGACCCGGTCACCCGTCGCGCCGATGTGCGGATTCTCGCCGCCACCAACCTCAACCTCGAAGAGATGGTGCGTGAAAGCCGCTTCCGCGAAGACCTGCTGTATCGCCTGAACGTCATCACCCTGCACCTGCCGCCCCTGCGCGAGCGCAGTGAAGACATCCTGACCCTGGCCGACCGCTTTCTCGCCCGCTTCGTCAAGGAATACTCCCGGCCTGCCCGGGGCTTCAGTGACGAAGCCCGTACGGCCCTGCTCAACTACCGCTGGCCCGGCAACATTCGCGAATTACGCAACGTGGTGGAGCGGGCCAGCATCATCTGCCCGCAGGAACGCGTGGAAATCAGCCACCTGGGCATGGGCGAGCAGCCCGCAGGCAATGCCCCGCGGGTTGGCGCCGCGCTGAGCCTGGATGAGCTGGAACGCGCCCACATCGGTGCGGTGCTGGCCGCAAGCGACACCCTGGACCAAGCCGCCAAGACCCTGGGGATCGATGCCTCCACCCTGTACCGCAAGCGCAAGCAGTACAACCTATGAGGTGGCCGCCCATGAAGCTGCGCACGCGGCTTTTCCTCAGCATTTCGGCGCTGGTCACCGTGGCCCTGCTCGGGCTGCTGCTGGGCCTGGTCAGCGTGCTGCAGATGGCCACGGTGCAACAGCGACTGGTGCGCGATACCACCCACGCCCTGGAAATTGGGCTGAAGTTGCGCCAGAACCTTGGCGAACAGTTGACCCTGATGCTCGATGACGAGACCGCCCCGGAAAACCTGCGGCTGCTGCAGGACAACTTCCAGACCCTGCTCAACCAAGGGCTGGACCAAGGTGGCGAGCGCACCGGCTTCAGCAAGGCCAGCAGCAATTACCAGGCTTTCCTCCAGGCCTACCGCGACAGCCCGGCGCCTTCGCGCAGCATGGGGGTTGAACAACCACTGGGGGCCGCGTTCAACCAGGTCCGCACCGACCTGATCGATTCCCACAAGCAGGCCTTGGAGCACATCACCCGCAGCGAGGAGCACACCCGCGACCACGCCTTGCTGGTCAGCGGCGTACTTGGCCTGATGGGCTTGGTGGTGCTGGTACTGGGCTTCATCACCGCGCACAACATTGCCCGGCGCTTCGGCCAGCCGATCGAAGCCTTGGCCATAGCGGCCGACCAACTCGGCAAGGGTAATTTCGACGTAACCCTGCCGGTCACCCAGGCCACCGAACTGAACCAGCTGACCCGCCGCTTCGGCCTGATGGCCGATGCCTTGCGCAAGCACCAGGCCACTAACGTCGATGAACTGCTGGCCGGCCAGCAACGCTTGCAGGCGGTGCTGGACAGCATTGACGATGGCCTGCTGATCATCGACCGCCAAGGCCGGCTGGAGCACCTCAACCCGGTGGCGCAACGCCAGCTGGGCTGGACCGATAGCCGCGTGGGCAGCAGCCTGGCCGAAGCCCTGCAGCGCCCGGAGCTGGAGCAGCAGCTACGCCAGGTACTGCGCGGCGGCAACCTCGACCGCCAGCCGGACGACCTGAACATGGAGGTCGATGACGAAACGCGTCTGCTCTCCTACAGCCTGACTCCGGTCAGCCACCCGCAAGGGCCGATCCTTGGCGCGGTGATGGTGCTGCACGATGTGACCGAGCAGCGAGCCTTCGAACGCGTGCGCAGCGAATTCGTGCTGCGCGCTTCCCATGAGCTGCGCACCCCGGTGACCGGCATGCACATGGCCTTCGGCCTGTTGCGCGAGCGGCTCAAGTTTCCGCCCGAGGCGCGCGAACATGACCTGCTGGAAACCATCGGCGAGGAAATGCAGCGCCTGACCCAGTTGATCAACGACCTGCTCAACTTCAGCCGCTACCAGAGCGGGATGCAGAAGCTCGAGCTGGCTCCCTGCGCCATCGACGAATTGCTGGAGCGTGCACAACAGCGCTTTGCCGAGCCGGCGGTGAACAAGCAGATCGAACTGATCACGGAGCTGGAGCTACCGCTACCGCGTATCCAGGCCGACGTCGCCCAACTCGACCGGGTGCTGGATAACTTGTTGCACAACGCCATCCGCCATACCGCCAGCGGCGGGCGTATCCGCCTGCATGCACGACGGCATGCGGAGCGGGTGATCATCAGTGTCGAGGACAACGGAGAGGGCATTGCCTATGGGCAACAGGGGCGCATCTTCGAGCCCTTCGTGCAGGTAGGGCGCAAGAAAGGCGGCGCGGGGCTGGGGCTGGCATTGTGCAAAGAAATCGTGCAGTTGCACGGCGGGCGCATGGGCGTGTTTTCCCGACCGGGGCAGGGAACCCAGTTCTACATGGCACTGCCGGTCTGAATGTTGCCTGTCCTGGCCCCATCGCCGGCAAGCCAGCTCCCACAGGGAACGCACCGCACCTGAGGCCATTGCAATACCTGTGGGAGCTGGCTTGCCGGCGATGAGGCCGGTGCACGATCACTCAATGCTCAACCCGCCGCGGCAGCCGTCCGCGGGTCACCAGCTCGGCAAACTGCCGGGCATTCAGTGGCCGGGCAAACAGCCAGCCCTGGCCATAATTGACCCCTTCGCTGTTCAGCAGCACCGCCTGGTCTTCACACTCGATGCCTTCGGCAATCACCCGCAGGTGCAGGTCGTGGGCCATGCGGATGATATGCGGGGCAACACCGCTGCTGGCGGCGTCATGCCCAAGGGCATCGATGAAGGCCTTGTCGATCTTCAGGCAGTCCACCGGCAGGGTCTGCAGGTAGGCCAGGCTGCAATAACCCGTACCAAAATCGTCGATCAGCACCTGATGCCCTACTGCACGTAACGCCTGCAGATTGTCGCGCGCCACTACCACATCGATCAGGCCGCGCTCGGTCACTTCGAAGGCAATCTGGCTGGCCGCCACCCGGTGCATTGCCAGCAAGCGCGCAGCTACCCGGCCAATACGCGGCACCATCACATCGCAAGCTGCCAGGTTCACCGAAATGTACAAGTTGGGGTGCGAGCGCAGCAGTTGCCCTAACTGTTCCAACACACGCTGCAGGACAAAGTCGGTGATCTGGCGAATCTGCCCGGTGTTTTCCGCCAGCGGGATGAACAGGTCCGGGCTGGTCAGGGTGCCGTCCGGGCGACGCCAGCGCACCAGGGCCTCGGCCCCGACACAGCGCCGGCTGTCGAGTTCGAAGATCGGCTGGTAGAGCACCTGCAGTTCGCCGCGGCGCAAGGCATTCTGCAACTCCGAGCTCATCGACCGCCGCTGCAGGATCAGTTGCAGCACCAGCCAGCCAATACAACAGGCCGCCAGCACACTGCCGGGGAACAGCAGCCAGAGCATGCCATTCATCCTCAACGGCAGGCTCGCTCGCGGGGCAATCAGCACCAGCTGGTAGTCCGGTGACTTGGTCGGCATGCGGTAGATCAGGCGGTCGCTGAGCTCGAGCAGCGACTTGTGGCTGGTCGACCAGGCCGAGGGTGGCGGCCATACCTGCGGTGGGCCCAGCACGGGGATGGCCCGGGTACCGTTGTCCAGCACTACCACAAGGCTGCCGCCAGGGGGCAGGTCGACCACATCGGTCAGGTGACCACGAGAGGTGGATACCACGAACTTGCCCCGCCCCAGCATCAACGCGGCCAGGTTTTCGTTCGGCTCGGTCGTTGTGTTCAGCCAGTAGCTGTAGGTCGGCCCCTGGATATCGGGGACCCGCAAGGGTTCGAACGCCCGCTCATCACCGCGGTTCGAACAGGCAATATCCCCATCCACGTATGCCGCTTCATAAATGAAGCGTGAACTCAGGCCTACCTGCTGCAATGCCGTCAGCATCGCCGGGCTGCAGCCACGCAAGGGCTGCGCCTGCAGCAGGTCGACCCCTTCGCGCAACTGGCCGAACACCTGCTCGAGGCGCTCGAGAAAGCGCTCGCCCTGGGCATTCATCTGTGCGCTCTCGCTTTGCTTCATCTGTTGCAGGGCAATGCCGATGCTGGCTGAGAGCAACAGTGCCGCGCTGGCCAGTGCTGCCAATGTGGCCAGCATCCAGGGACGGTAAAAAATTTGGCGCATCAAGGCGATGAAGGCTGACATCGAGGGCATCCAGTTGATAACTAAGGTATAGCAACTGAATCAGGAATCACCTCGCCGTTTGGCGTTTCGTTCGCTTGTTGGGAGATGGCCGTCTCCCAAGGCTGCGCTGTCGCGCAGAGAACCCGATTTGCAGGCGCTACGCGGACTCTGTGGGAGCGGGCGTGCCCGCGAAGAAGCAAACGCGGTGGCTGGCACCGGCTACGCCGGTGTTCGCGGGCGCGCCCGCTCCCACAGAACTGCACATAACTCATTGAGTTAGCAGGGACCCTGTGGGAGCGGNNCCGGTGCCATGCACCGCGTTGGATTCTTCGCGGCTAAAGCCGCTCCCACAGGGTACGAGGATCGCTTGCGAATTCAGTTATCTGTGCGACAGCGCAGCCCAAAGGGCTGGGCAATCTCCCACAGAGCCTCCCTGGCGGCTCAACGCATCCGGTTGAGCACCTGCAGCATCGCCGCCGTCTGCGCATCCGGCATGCCATCGAAGCGCTGCGGGCGGAAACGCATCTGGAACGCGGCGATCACATGGCGGGTGGCAACATCCAGTACCCCGGTCTGCTCTATCGCATAGCCAAACCGCGCCAGCTCCTGCTGATACCAGCCAACGCTCGGCGGGTTGACGCTGAAATAGGCTTGCTGCCGTGCCACGGCATTTGCATCCGGCCACACACCCAATCCGGCGTCGGCCAGGCGCTTCCATGGGAACAGCGGCCCCGGGTCAAGCTTGCGCAGCGGCGCGATATCGCTGTGGCCAATGATGTGCCGTGGCTCGATGTTGTTGCGTTTGACGATGTCCTTGAGCAGCGCGATCAGCGACTGGACCTGCGCTTCGCTGTAAGGGTGCCAGACCCGGCCATTCGGCGTGTCGGTGAAGCCCGGGTTGACGATTTCGATACCGATGGACGAGGAGTTCAGCCAGGTCCGCCCCTGCCACTGGCTATCACCGGCATGCCAGGCGCGGCGGTTTTCATCCACCAGCTGATACACCGTCGCCGGGCCGTCACCAATCAGGTAATGGCTGCTGACTTCGCCATGGGTCAGCAACGCCAGGGAACGCTCCAGCGAAGCATTGGTGTAATGCAGGACAACGAACTGGATGCGGTTGTCCTGGTTGACCGAAGGGTGGCTACGGTCGATGCGCAGGCCTGTCGAGCAACCGGCGACAGACAACAGCAGGAAGGAAATCAGGGTTTTTTTAAGCGTGGAGAGCACGTCAGTAGCCTCAGCGTATGAGCGCTACAGTATAACGTGCTCCCCAAGGGCCGTGCTTGCCGGGAGTCAGCGGCTGCCGGCTATGCCTGCTCGACGCGGTTGCGCCCCGACTCCTTGGCCCGGTACAGCGCCGCATCGGCGCGCTTGAGCACCTGGTCGCCGCGCTCGCCGGAACGGAATGCACCCAGGCCGATGGACGTGGTGATCACCACCCGTTCGCCCTTGAAGTGGAACGGGCACGCCTCGACCGTGGCCCGTAGCACCTCGGCTATCTGGGCAGCGGCGGCCGGCGAGGTCTGCGGCAGCAACAGGACAAACTCCTCGCCGCCGAAGCGGGCGATGAAGTCACCGCTGCGCAGGCGCTTGCGCAACTGGTCGGCGACAATCTTCAGTACCTTGTCCCCGGCCAGGTGCCCATAGCTGTCATTGATACGCTTGAAATGGTCCAGGTCGAGGATCGCCATCGCCAGATGGCCGCCGTGTGCCTGCCATTCGAGCATTTCGCGCTCGACCCGCTCGCTCCAGGCCGCACGGTTGGGCAAACCGGTGAGGGGGTCGAGCAAGGCCTTCTGGCGCTGCTCTTCCAAGTGCTCGCGGTAGCCGAGCGCCTCCTGCTCCATGTTCGCCACCCGCTCCGACAGCCCTTGCAGGCGCCCAGCCAGCTCCTGCTCGCGGCGATCACGCTCGTGCTTGTGCTCGTCCATGGTCACCAACAGGCCTTCCAGGCGGTTTTCCAGGATGTGCTTGAGGCTGTCGACGTCGGCGGCACCTTGCACACTGCTCTGCAGCCCGTCGACGTGCTCACGCAGCTGGGTATCCAGCTCGCGGGCAGCCGAGCTGTTGTCGGCATGACCGGCGCTGGCCTCGTGCAGGTGGCTCTGGAAACCTTCCAGGCGTTCGTTGAGCTGCTGCAGGTAGGTTTCGAATTCGTGCTGACCGCTGTCGGTGATCGCCAGCATGAGCACAGCCAGGTCATCCAGCACCGGGATCAGCTCATACCAGTTCAAGCCGCGGGCGACCCGTTCACGCATCTCGAGCGCCTGGGCCTTGTGTCGCTCCGGCAGGCTGAGATCATCGAGCAGGCCGATCAGGGTGTGCTCGATGTGCTCGGCAACCTGGCTGTAGGGCGGCTCCACCGCGTAGGGCAGGGCATAGGGGCCGTCTTCGCCGAAGGTTTCTTCGAGTGTTTGCGCCGGTCCTGCTTCAGCCGGAGGCTCGCTGGCGACAGCTTCCGGTGCCGGCACTTCGTCCGGTAGCGGCTGCGGCAGCGGGGCTGGTGACAGTTCGGCCGTTTCGATCAGCGCCGGGCCAGGTGTCTCCAGCGCGGGCTCTGGCACTACGAGCGCCTCGACAACAGATGCTGATGAGGCTGGCAGCGGCTGCAGCGCGTCCACGTCGTCGGGCTGCGGAGCACCGACACTGGCCGGTGCTGCCAAGGGCTGCGCCTCGGCAACCGGCAGCGTCAGCGGCACAAGCGCTGGCTCGCCTTGCGCGTCATCCTCGCGGCTGCCGAACAAGCGCTGCAAGAAGCCGGGTCGGGCGTCCTCCCCCGACTTGCCCAGGGCTGACAGCGCGCGGCCCTGCAAGCCGCTCAACTCGCCCAGCAACGGTGGCAGGTCGCGTGACTGGGCCACGCCACCGTCGAGCTTCTTCGCCAGCTTTTTCAACGGCCGCGACACATCGTTCGGCAATGGCAGGCCTTGCAGTTGGTCGACCAGAGCGGTCAGCGCATCGCTGACCTGATTCATGCGAGCTTCCCGGCGCTGTTCGGAGTCCAGCACCGCCTTCTCAAGACGCGGAATCAGCCCGGCAAGGCCAGCGTCCATGTTGTCGCTGCGGATAACCTCGCGCATTTCCTTCATGCACTGGTCCACCACCTTGTCACTGCCTTCGGCAGCCAGGGTGCTGCGTACCAGGCCGCGACGCAGCAGGTCGAGACGGGCGTCCCAACGGCGCTCGAGCTTTTCCTGCTGCTCGATGCTTTTCAGGTATTTTTCTTTCCAGCGCTCAGCGTCTTCAGTCATGCCCAGGTCCGCAAACGGTGATGGCAATTAGCTCAGGACCGGCAGCGTATCCACAGTCAATGCATCAGGCAATCGAATCTCGACAGCAACGGGAAGGTGGTCGGAAATTGGCTGCGCCAGCACCTCGACACGCTCCAGCGTGAGGCTTGGGCTGAGCAGGATGTGGTCCAGGCAACGCTGTGGACGCCAGCTGGGGAAGGTGGCCTCGACTTGTGGGGCAATCAGGCCCAAGTCGCGCAACGGCGAGTGCTCCAGCAGGTCGGTGGCATGGGTATTCATGTCGCCCATCAGCACCTGGTGGCGGTAACCGCCAATCAGCTCGCGGATGTAACCCAGTTGCAAGGCGCGGGTCTTGGCGCCGAGGGCCAGGTGCATCATCACCACGATCAGCGCATCTTCGCCCTCGCCAAAGCGCACCAGAATCGCACCTCGCCCAGCCGGGCCGGGCAATGGGTGATCCTCGAGCAGTTGTGGCTTCAGGCGGCTGAGCACGCCATTGCTGTGCTGGGCAAAACGCCCAAGGTTGCGGTTGAGTTGCTGGTACCAGTAGGGGAAGGCACCCAGGTGGGCAAGGTGCTCGACCTGGTTGACATAGCCCGAGCGCAGGCTGCCGCCATCGGCCTCCTGCAAGGCCACCAGGTCGAAGTCGCCCAGCAGTTGGCCAATCTTCTGCAGGTTGCCTGCACGCCCGTTGTGCGGCAGCAGGTGCTGCCAGCTGCGGGTCACGTAATGCCGGTAGCGCTCGGTGCTGATGCCCACCTGGATGTTGAAACTGAGCAGCCGCAGACGACCATCCTCGGGCAGGCCAGGGGCCTGCAGGTGATGCTCGTTGACCTGCGGCTGGTGCAGGCCAATGCCACGCGCGGTTCTGAAGCGGCGCATGGGTTACGCCGCTTACTTAGCGGCGCGCTCCTTGGCGATCAGCTGGTCGGCAACGTTCAGTACGCCTTCAGGCCCGCCGGCGGTACCCAGGTCGAAGCGGTACTTGCCGTTGACCACCATGCTCGGTACGCCGGTGATCTCGTATTTCTTCGCCAGTTCCTTGGCCTGGTTGACCTGGCCCTTGATGGCGAACGAATTGAAGGTGGCGAGGAACTTGTCCTTGTCCACGCCCTGGGTGGCGAGGAAGTCGGCCATGTCCTGCGGGTCGGTCAGGCGCTTTTTCTGGTTCTGGATGGCATCGAACACCGCGGCGTGTACCTTCTGCTCGACGCCCATGGCTTCGAGGGTCAGGAACATCTGGCCGTGGGCGTCCCATGGGCCACCGAACATGGCTGGTACGCGCTTGAAGTTGACGTCCTTGGGCAGTTTTTCAACCCACGGGTTGATGGTCGGCTCGAAGTGGTAGCAGTGTGGGCAGCCGTACCAGAACAGCTCGACCACTTCGATCTTGCCAGGCACGGAAACCGGAACAGGGTTGCTCAGCTCGAGGTATTCCTTGCCGGCGACAGGCTCGGCGGCCTGGACGGCAGTCATACCGAATACGCTGGCAGCGACCAGCGCGGCGCTGAGAATCAGTTTACGCATGCTTTACTCCTGGGCAGTCATTGGTCGCCACGACGCGACCTGCACTGAGACAGGCCGGGAAGGGGCCGAGTTCTGTAGTGTAACGGCTGCGGACGGAAAAAAGGGCGGTCCGGCCACCCTTTCATCATTGGCCTACAACATTAACTGAAGGTTAATGCGCCGCCTGTAATGGCCCTATCGCCGGCAAGCCGGCTCCCACCTCGAGCGCATCGACCTCAAGCCATATGCAGCATCTGTGGAAGCTGGCTTGCCGGCGATAGGGCCATCACAGGCGGCCGAAGGGCCTCAGTGCAGGCCCTGGATGTAGCTGGCCAGCGCCTCGATGTCGTGGTTGCTCAGCTTGCCGGCGATGGTGCGCATGGTCATGGCATCGCCATCGTTGGTGCGGTTGCCTTCGCGGAAGTCGGTGAGCTGCTTGGTCACGTACTGTGCATGCTGCCCGCCCAGGTGCGGGAAGCCGGCCAGGGCGATACCCGCACCGTTCGGCGAGTGGCAGCCGGTGCAGGCAGGCATGCCTTTTTCCAGGTCGCCGCCGTTGAACAGCGCCCGGCCACGTTCGACCAGCTTGGGATCGGCCGCGCCCACGCTGCCTTTCTGGCTGGAGAAGTAGGCGGCGATATCGGCCAGATCCTGGTCGCTGAATGCGGCCAGCATGCCGGTCATCTCCAGCACGGTACGCTTGCCCGACTTGATATCGTGCAATTGTTTTTCGAGATAGCGCTGGCCTTGGCCGGCCAGTTTCGGGAAGTTCGGTGCCAGGCTGTTGCCGTCGGGGTTGTGGCAGGCGCCACAGACGGCCGTCTTGGCCTGGCCGGCGGCGGCATCGCCTTTGACGGGTTGCGCAGCAGTGGCCGCACCTGCGACACCCAGGGTCAACAGCAGACTCACGACTAGTTTGTTCATCAGCTAATCCAACACGGCTAAGGGTGAAATGTTATGTATCGGGACTGCCACTCATCCAAAGGATGACCAAACGGTAGTCCTCGGCACTGCAGTCCATGCACAATCCACGCGGCGGCATAGCCTTGAAACCCTGGGTCACGTGCTTCACCAGTACATCCATGCCTTGCGCCAGCCTTGGCTCCCATGCTGCCCGGTCACCCTGCCTGGGTGCCTGTGGCAACTGCCCGGTGTGACAGGCCGCACACGTGCGGTTGTACAACACCTCGGGATCCTGTGTAGCCTGTGCGCTGAAAAACGGCAGGAACATACCGACAGCAAGCAGCCATTTCGCCATGCGGAACGACCTTCAGGGTTGGGGGCCGCGCTGCGTTCTGTTGCGCGAGCTATTGTTCGACACCCCATGCCCGTTCTCCTTCGCCGGGAGAATGAGCACACAAAAACTGGGGCATTATATACTTCCGCCATCCAAACGGAAACGACACCGCTTGCCAGGCTCGGGCCTATAGAGTCAGGCAACACCCACATCGGATATCCCATGCAAGTCAAGAACCCCATCCTCGGCCTCTGCCAGAAAGCCAAATTCGCCCTCAGCGCTGCCAAGGTCGAACAATGCCCGGACGACCAGGGTTACGAGGTGGCTTTCGCCGGCCGCTCCAACGCCGGCAAATCCAGCGCCCTCAACACCCTGACTCATGCCAGCCTGGCACGCACCTCGAAAACCCCCGGGCGCACCCAGCTGTTGAATTTCTTCAGTCTGGACGATGAACGGCGTTTGGTCGACCTGCCAGGCTACGGTTATGCAAAAGTCCCGATTCCGCTCAAGCAGCACTGGCAGAAACACCTGGAAGCCTATCTGGGCAGCCGGGAGTGCCTGCGTGGCGTGATCCTGATGATGGACGTGCGCCACCCGATGACCGACTTCGACAAGATGATGCTCGACTGGGCCAAGGCCAGCAGCATGCCGATGCACATCCTGCTGACCAAGGCCGACAAGCTGACCCACGGCGCGGGCAAGAACACTCTGCTCAAGGTGCAGTCGGAAATCCGCAAGGGTTGGGGCGACGGCGTGACCATCCAGCTGTTCTCGGCGCCCAAGCGCCTGGGCGTGGAAGAGGCATACCGGGTGCTGGCGGACTGGATGGAGCTGGAAGACAAGCCAGTCATTTGAAGGTTTGCTCAACCTGTGGGAGCGGGCATGCCCGCGAAGAATCCAGCGCGGAGCATGGCCTGGGCTTCGCCCAGGTTCGCGGGCGCGCCCGCTCCCACAGTGTTCCTTCACCAGACTCAGGGCAAATTCCGGGCAAAAAAAACCCCGGACTTCGTATGGGGAGGGGGAAGTTCGGGGTCCAAGTCCGGACCGCTAGGGCGGGGTCCAGATATCTGCCAACACTTAACACAACATAGGAGCATCGAAAGGCTTCACCAGCCATTCAGTTACTCTGAGTTCCGCTTCACCGGTTTAGTTCCAAAGCCCTGAAAACTATTTGCGATAGTTTCATGAAACCTCAGCACCACTGGCACTGAGCAGTGCCAGGATCCGCATCCCTACATCACGGATCCTACACAGCTTTCCCCGCCCGATCAGTGAGCTTCGTCCCAATTCGCACCAATTCCTGCCTCGACCAGCAGTGGTACATCCAGCTGCGCGGCCTTGCTCATGTGCTGGCGAATTTCATCTTTCACCTGCTCAACCAGGTCCTCGCGCACTTCCAGCACCAGTTCGTCGTGTACCTGCAGGATCACCCGGGCGTCCAGCCCGCTCTCGCTCAGCCAGTTATCCACATTGACCATGGCCCGCTTGATGATATCGGCCGCAGTGCCCTGCATCGGGGCGTTGATCGCCGTGCGCTCGGCGCCTTTGCGCAGGGCCGGGTTCTTGGCATTGATATCCGGCAGGTACAGGCGGCGACCGAACAGGGTTTCGACAAAGCCTTGCTCCGCCGCCTGGGCGCGGGTGCGCTCCATGTAGGCCAGCACGCCCGGGTAGCGGGCGAAGTAGCGGTCGATGTAATCCTGCGACTGCTTGCGGTCGACGCCGATCTGCTTGGCCAGGCCAAAGGCGCTCATGCCGTAGATCAGGCCGAAGTTGATGGCCTTGGCACTGCGGCGCTGGTCGGTGGTGACGTCTTCCAGGGCTACGCCGAATACTTCCGCCGCCGTGGCGCGGTGCACGTCCAGGTCGTTGCGGAAGGCATGCAGCAAGCCTTCGTCCTTGGCCAGGTGGGCCATGATGCGCAACTCGATCTGCGAATAGTCCGCCGCCAGCAGCTTGTAGCCCGGGCTGGCGACGAAGGCCTGACGGATGCGCCGGCCTTCGGCAGTGCGGATCGGGATGTTCTGCAGGTTCGGGTCGCTGGACGACAGCCGGCCGGTGGCCGCTACCGCCTGCTGGTAGGAGGTGTGGATACGCCCGGTGCGCGGGTTGATCTGCCCCGGCAGCTTGTCGGTGTAGGTGCTCTTGAGCTTGCTCAGGCTGCGGTACTGCATCAGTACCTCCGGCAGCGGGTAGCCTTGCTCGGCCAGTTCGTCGAGCACCGCTTCTGCCGTGGATGGCTGGCCCTTGGTGGTCTTGCTCAGCACCGGCATGCCCAGCTTGTCGTAGAGGATCGCGCCCAGCTGCTTGGGCGAGCCGAGGTTGAACTCCTCACCGGCCAGCTCATAGGCGCGCTGCTCCAGCTCCGCCATCTTCACCCCCAGCTCACCGCTCTGCACCTGCAGCAGCGCGGCATCGACCAGCGCCCCCTGGCGCTCGATCTTGGCCAGTACCGGCACCAGCGGCATCTCGATGTCCATCAGCACCGGCTGCACGCTCGGCGTCTGCGCCAGGCGCGCCTGCAGCGCCTGGTGCAGGCGCAGGGTGATGTCGGCGTCTTCGGCAGCGTAGGGGCCGGCCTTGTCCAGGTGGATCTGGTTGAAGGTCAGCTGCTTGGCGCCCTTGCCGGCGATGTCCTCGAAGGCGATGGTGGTGTGGTCGAGGTACTTCAGCGCCAGGCTGTCCATGTCGTGACGGGTGGCGGTGGAGTTCAGCACGTACGACTCGAGCATGGTGTCGTAGGCAACGCCGCGCATTTCGATGGCGGGCGAGCCATTGGCGAGGATGTTGATGTCGTACTTGGCGTTCTGCCCGACCTTGGCCTTGGCCGGGTCTTCCAGCAGCGGCTTCAGCGCCAGCAGCACGGCGGCGCGGTCCAGCTGGACCGGCGCGCCTTCATAGTCGTGGGCCAGCGGCACATAGGCCGCTTCATGCGGCTCGACGGCGAACGACAGGCCGACAAGCTGCGCCTGCTGTGCGTCCAGGCCAGTGGTCTCGGTGTCGAAGGCGAACAGTGGCGCCTGACGCAGCTTCTCCAGCCAGAAGTCGAAACGTTCCTGGTCGAGAATGGTTTCGTACCTGGGCTCGGTCTTGGCCACCGGCTCCGCGACCGGCGCGATGTCGTCACCGGCCTTGGCAGCGTCACGCTGCACCTCGGCGACCCAGCTCTTGAATTCCATCTCGGTGTACAGCGCCAGCAACGCGTCGCGATCAGGCTCGCCGCACACCAGGGCATCTACTTCTATATCCAGGGGCACGTCGACCTTGATGGTAGCCAGCTCATAAGACAGGAACGCCGCGTCGCGGTGCTCTTCCAGCTTGGCCGGCAGGGTCTTGGCGCCGCGAATGGCCAGCGTCGGGACCTTGTCCAGGTTGGCGTACAGGTCGCTGAGGCCGCCGCCGATACCGGTCAGCAGGCCCACCGCGGTTTTTTCGCCCACGCCCGGCACACCGGGGATGTTGTCGACCTTGTCGCCCATCAGCGCCAGGAAGTCGATGATATGTTCCGGGCCGACGCCAAATTTCTCGTGCACGCCAGCCACGTCCAGCACGCTTCCGGTCATGGTGTTGACCAAGGTAATGTGCCCGTCCACCAGCTGCGCCATGTCCTTGTCGCCGGTCGAGATGATCACCGGGCGGCCCAGCGCGGCGCTGCTGCGCGCCAGGGTGCCGATCACGTCGTCAGCCTCGACCCCCTCGACGCACAGCAGCGGGTAGCCCAGCGCCTTGACGCTGGCGTGCAGCGGCTCGATCTGCACCCGCAGGTCGTCCGGCATGCTTGGGCGGTTGGCCTTGTATTCGGCGAACATGGCATCGCGGAAGGTGCCACCCTTGGCGTCGAACACCACCGCGAACAGGCTGTCGGGGTATTGCTTGCGCAGGCTCTTGAGCATGTTCAGCACCCCCTTCACCGCGCCGGTCGGCATGCCTTTGGAGGTAGTCAACGGCGGCAGCGCGTGGAAGGCGCGGTACAGGTAGGAGGAACCGTCCACCAGGACGAGGGGCGCTTGGCTCATGAGCAGAATCAACCTTTTCGACGGGTCCGGCGCTAGAATAGCCAGAATCATTGACGACAAAGGGACAAGGTTATCATGCGTACACTCAATCGCCTGTTACTGCTCGGTCTGTTGGCCACCATGCCTGTCGTCACCCTGGCGGCGGACGACGCCCCCTCGGCCGATCCCGAGGTGACCATTCGCACGGAAGGCGACAAAACCATCCAGGAGTACCGGCAGAACGGGTTCCTGTATGCGATCAAGATCACGCCGAAAAACGGCAAGCCTTATTTCCTGGTACGCGCCGATGGCTCTGATGGCAATTTCATTCGATCCGACCAGCCGGACATGCTGATTCCGTCCTGGAAGATCTTCGAGTGGTAATCTGACGCGCACCGTTCACATCAACCCGGCACTTCCCGGCGGAAGTGCCCGTATGGGCAAATTTTCATCATGTCAGTCTTCACCCCCGTGACCCGGCCTGAGCTGGAAACTTTTCTGGCGCCGTACGCGCTGGGTCGTCTGCTCGATTTCCAGGGCATCGCCGCCGGCACCGAGAACAGCAATTTCTTCGTCAGCCTCGAACAGGGGGAGTTCGTCCTGACGCTGATCGAGCGCGGGCCCAGCGAGGACATGCCGTTCTTCATCGAGCTGCTGGACACTTTGCACGCAGCCGACATGCCGGTGCCCTATGCCATACGCGACCGCGACGGCAATGGCCTGCGCGAGCTGTGCGGCAAGCCGGCGCTGCTGCAGCCACGGCTGTCGGGCAAGCACATCAAGGCACCGAACGCCCAGCACTGCGCCCAGGTCGGCGAGCTGCTGGCGCACATTCACCTGGCTACCCGCGAACACATCATCGAGCGCCGCACCGACCGCGGCCTGGACTGGATGCTGGCCTCGGGTGCCGAGCTGCTGCCGCGCCTTACCGCCGAGCAAGCCGCGCTGCTGCAGCCAGCGCTGGATGAAATCAGCGCGCACAAGGCACAGATCCTGGCCCTGCCACGGGCCAACCTGCACGCCGACCTGTTCCGCGACAACGTGATGTTCGAAGGCACCCACCTGACCGGTGTGATCGACTTCTACAACGCCTGTTCCGGGCCGATGCTGTATGACATCGCCATCACCGTGAACGACTGGTGCCTGGATGAACACGGCGCGATCGATGTGCCACGCGCCCAGGCATTGCTGGCGGCCTATGCGGCGCTGCGGCCGTTCACCGCCGCCGAAGCCGAGCTGTGGCCGGAGATGTTGCGGGTAGGCTGCGTGCGCTTCTGGCTGTCGCGCCTGATTGCAGCGGAATCGTTTGCAGGGATGGATGTGATGATCCACGACCCGAGCGAGTTCGAAGTGCGTTTGGCGCAGCGTCAGCAGGTGGCTTTGCACCTGCCGTTCGCCCTCTAGTCCAGCTTCTGCTTCTTCGCGGGCATGCCCGCTCCCACAGGGATAACACAAACCTCAAGGTTGTCGTTGTACCTGTGGGAGCGGGCGTGCCCGCGAAGAGGCCGGTCCAGGCTTACAACTGCTCCAGGCACCCAACCAGGTCGCCACCCAGCTTCTCCAGCAAGCGCTCATAGCCCTTGCCATCCACCGGGTCGGTACCGCCCAGGGCATCCAGCTCGGCCAGGCGCACCGGCAGCCCGGCGGTCAAAGTCTCGGCCAGCCGCGGCCGCAGCGGCGGTTCGCTGAACACACAGGTCTTGCCCACTTCCTGCAGGCGCTTGCGCATGGCAGCCACGTGCTGCGCACCCGGCTGCACCTCGGACGCCACGCTGAACACCCCGGTGTGCTTCAGGCCATACTCGGCCTCGAAGTAGTCGAACGCTTCGTGGAACACGAAGTAAGGCTTGCCGGCAATCCCGGCCACCCGCGCCTTGATCCGCCCATCCAGTGCGTCCAGGCGTTCGTCGAAGGCCTTGAGGTTGCTCTGGTAGCGCGCCGCATTGGGCGGATCGATCTGCGCAAGGTCATCCGCCATTTTCGCTGCAATCACCCGCGCGTTGACCGACGATAGCCACAGATGCGCGTCCAGGCTGCCCGGGCGGTGATCATGATCATGGTCGTCGTGGTCTTCTTCCTCGTGGGAATGGCTGTCCTCGCCAAAATGCCGCAGCTTCATGCCCGGTAGCGCCTGCACGGCCACCGTGGCCTTGCTGCGATTGCCCAGTACCCGCGGCAGGAAGCCCTCCATGTCCGGGCCGATCCAGTACAGCAGGTCGGCATCGCCCACCCGCCGCACGTCGGACGGGCGCAGTGCGTAGTGGTGCGGCGAAGCACCCGGTGGCAGCAATACCTCGGGGTTGCCAACACCGTCCTGCACGGCGGCGGCAATCTGCTGCAGGGGTTTGATACTGGTCAGCACGCGCACGTCGGCCTGGGCGGAAAATGCGATGAAAGCGACAAAAAGGACTAGGAATCGGGACACGGTGAATACTCGAGTCGTCAGAAACAGGTAACATAATAACGTCTCCATCCAGAACCGTCGCTGCCCATGTCCATCACGCCGCTGGCCAACCGTCCTCACGATCATTCCCATTGCGTACACAGCGCACTGGCTGAAGCCGACGCCTTGTGCACCCGCCAGGGCCTGCGCCTGACCGCGCTGCGCCGTCGAGTACTGGAACTGGTGTGGCAAAGCCACAAGCCGCTGGGCGCCTACGATATCCTCGCCGTGCTCAGTGAGCAGGACGGCCGCCGCGCCGCGCCCCCCACGGTGTACCGTGCGCTGGACTTCCTGCTGGAAAACGGCCTGGTGCACCGCATCGCCTCGCTCAACGCCTTCATCGGCTGCAGCCACCCGGAACACCTGCACCAGGGGCAGTTCCTGATCTGCCGGGCCTGCCATGTGGCCATCGAACTGGAACAGGAAAGTATCAGCGACGCCATCATCAGCAGCGCCAAGGGCGTGGGCTTCACGGTCGAGACCCAGACGGTGGAAGTGGTCGGCCTGTGCAGCAATTGCCGGAGCGCGGCATGAGCGATGCACTGATCCGCCTGGAGCAGGTCGGCGTCACCTTCGGTGGCGAGGCGGTGCTCGACAGCATCGACCTGTCGGTCGCACCTGGCCAGATCGTCACCCTGATCGGCCCGAACGGCGCGGGCAAGACCACCCTGGTGCGCGCCGTGCTCGGCCTGCTCAAGCCGCACCGCGGCAAGGTATGGCGCAAGCCGAAACTGCGCATCGGCTACATGCCGCAAAAGATCCAGGTCGATGCCACACTGCCGCTGTTGGTGTTGCGCTTCCTGCGCCTGGTGCCCGGTGTAGACCGCGCGGCAGCCTTGTCGGCGTTGCAGGAAGTGGGTGCCGAGCAGGTCATCGACAGCCCGATACAGACCATTTCCGGCGGCGAGATGCAGCGCGTGCTGCTGGCCCGCGCCCTGCTGCGCGAACCCCAGCTGCTGGTGCTCGACGAGCCGGTGCAGGGCGTAGACGTGGTCGGCCAGACCGAGCTGTACAACCTCATTACCCGCCTGCGCGACCGCCACGGCTGCGGCGTGCTGATGGTTTCCCACGACCTGCACCTGGTGATGAGCGCCACCGACCAGGTGGTGTGCCTGAACCGCCACGTGTGCTGCTCGGGCCACCCCGAGCAAGTCAGCGGCGACCCGGCATTCGTCGAGCTGTTCGGCCAGACCGCCGCACCCAGCCTGGCCATCTACCACCACCATCACGACCACAGCCACGACCTGCATGGCTCGGTGGTCGCCCCTGGCACCCATGTTCACGGAGCGCACTGCAAGCATGGCTGATTTTCTTCTCTACGCCCTGCTTGCCGGTTTGTCCCTGGCGCTGGTGGCCGGCCCACTGGGATCCTTCGTGGTGTGGCGGCGCATGGCCTATTTTGGCGACACCCTGTCCCACGCCGCCCTGCTCGGCGTGGCCCTGGGCTTTGCCCTGGACGTCAGCCCGGCGCTGGCGGTAACCGTGGGCTGCCTGTTGCTGGCGATCTTGCTGGTGACCTTGCAGCAACGCCAGCCGCTGGCCTCCGATACCCTGCTCGGCATACTCGCCCCCAGCACATTGTCGCTGGGCCTGGTGGTGCTGAGCTTCATGCATGATGTACGCATCGACCTGATGGCCTACCTGTTCGGCGACCTGCTGGCCATCAGCACCACCGACCTGGCCTGGATCCTCGGCGGCAGCGCGCTGGTGTTGCTGCTGCTCGCTGCGCTGTGGCGGCCGTTGCTGGCAGTCACCGTGCACGAAGAGCTGGCCATGGTCGAAGGCCTGCCGGTGGCCGGGCTGCGCATGGCGCTGATGCTGCTGATCGCGGTGGTGATTGCCGTGGCCATGAAGATCGTCGGCGTGCTGCTGATCACCTCGCTGCTGATCATTCCTGCTGCTGCGGCGCAACGTCACGCCCGCTCTCCCGAGCAGATGGCCCTGGGCGCCAGCCTGCTCGGCGTGACCGCGGTATGCGGCGGCCTGGCCATGTCCTGGTTCAAGGACACCCCCGCCGGCCCATCGATCGTGGTCTGCGCGGCAGTGCTATTCTTGCTGAGCCTGGCCCTGCCAAAACGCTGAAAAACAGGGCGCGTGAAGGCGCACCCTGCAACCTTTTCGCACGTAAAGGGTCTGTAAGACTTGTTTTCGAGCGTGCGCACCTGGGTGTAGACTTGCTCGCTTTTTGCGCAAATAGAGAGTCGCAGGAATGAAGCCGTTCGCCTCCCGTTATCTGCTTGTTGCCGCGTTTTCCCTGTTCCTGGCTGCGTGTTCCAGCGCGCCGGTCGAACAGGCCACCGCACCTGCCCAAGCCGATGCCTGGCAGCAGTTGCAACAGAACATCGCCAGCAACGAGCTGGCCACCGCCGAAGACCAGCTGGCAGCCCTGCAGGCCCAGGCGCCGGACGACGCGCGCCTGGAGCAATACCAGCGCCAGCTTGCCGAAGCCTACCTGCAACGCAGCCAGATCTTCCTGCAGAAGGGTGATGTGAACGCTGCCGCCACCGCCCTGGCCCGTGCCCGCGCGCTGATGCCGCAGGCCCCGGCGGTTACTGGTGGCGACGCCGTGACCCAGGCGCGCAAGGCCGAGCTGGAGAAGGCTGAAGCGGCGTTGAAAGCGGCCGAGGCCAAGCCCAAGGCGCGCATCATCGACCCGGCTGCACCGAGCACCGTCGTGGCCTTGAAGACCACCGACAGCCGCGCCATGCGTCGCCAACTGGATGACATTGCCGCCGATGTGGTGAGCTACCAGTGCGACGTGGTGTTCCAGGTGCCGCGCACCGAGGATGCGCCTTGGCTGAAGACCTTGCTGGAGAAGCGCGTGCGCAAGATCGACAGCGGGTTCGAGCTGAAACAGAAGCACGAGATTCAGCGGTCGTTGCCGGCGCAGGTGGTCCTGGTTCCGCATCAGCAATAAGCCTCCCGGGCCCTATCGCCGGCAAGCCAGCTCCCACCTCGACCGCACCAATTTCAAGCCTGGTGCAGTACCTGTGGGAGCTGGCTCGCCGGCGATGGGCTGCAATGCAGCCCCTTAGGCAGGTACAGCCTCCGCAGCCGCCTCCCGCTCCCACACCCGATGCCCCTCTACCGCTTTGACGAAGGCATCCACGGTCTTCTGCTCATCCCCCAGCAGCAACCCCTTGTCTTCCTTCAGCCCCAAGCTGCCCAAAAGCTCTTTGGTCAACACCATCGCCTTCAGGTGCTTGTAGCCCTCCAGCAGGAAATGCTTGGCCAACCCGCTGGCCGCCAGCGCATCGGTCGAAGTCTTGCCACCCGGCACGACAATTCCGTCGAACATGATCGATGGCATCCCCTCCATGGAAGCATCCACCGGCAGTTGCTTGCCGTCCGCAGCCTTCACCGGTGCTGAGGTCGGCCCCAGGAGCAGTGGCCGGGCACTCTGTGCTTCCAGGGCCTTGACCAACTTGTCCACGCTGGCAGCGTCTACGCCATCTGCTACCAGCACGGCAATCTTGCGCCCCTTGATGCCAACCGAACCCGGGTGGTTCATCTGGCTCAGGGCAGGCGACTGCGCAAGCTGGGTTCCCTTGACTTGAACAGTGCCCGCGCTCGGAGCAGGCAAACCGAGGTTGGCAGCAACCGCAGCCGCCAGCTTCAGGTCGATATTGGCGAGAATCTCATTCACTTCCCGAGCACGGATCGTCTCCCGCTCCACCTTGCCCAGTTCAAAGCTGTAAGCCTTGATGATGTGCTGCTGCTCGGTCGGGCTCATGCTCTGGAAGAACAACCGCGCCTGCGAGAAATGGTCGCCGAACGAATCGCTGCGCTGGCGGATCTTGTGTGCATCGATACGCTCCTGGTAGCTCTCGAAGCCGCCATCCTGCGGGGCTGGTGGCGTTTCCTTCGGCCAGCCACCGTCGATGGAATTGGGCTCGTAGGATGCGCGACCTTTGTGAACCACATGCTGATGCAAGGCGTCACGCTGGTTGTTGTGGTTAGGAGCGACGGGGCGGTTGACGGGGATCTGGTGGAAGTTGGGCCCGCCCAGGCGGCTAAGCTGCGTGTCGGTGTAGGAGAACAGCCGCCCCTGCAGCAAGGGGTCGTTGGTAAAGTCGATACCAGGCACGATATGACCCGGGCAGAACGCCACCTGCTCCACTTCAGCAAAGAAGTTGTCCGGGTTGCGATTCAGAATCATCTTGCCCAAAGGTGTAACCGGCACCAGTTCTTCCGGGATGATCTTGGTCGGGTCCAGCAGGTCGAAATCAAATTTGTGCTCGTCAGCTTCCGGCACAATCTGCACACCCAATTCCCATTCAGGGTAATCGCCCGTCTCGATAGCCTCCCACAAGTCGCGACGCTGGAAATCAGCGTCCTTGCCTGCCAGCTTCTGCGCTTCGTCCCATAGCAAGGAGTGCACACCCTGGCGCGGCTTCCAGTGGAATTTGACGAAACTGGCTACGCCCTGGGCGTTGATCAGGCGGAAGGTATGCACCCCGAAACCTTCCATCATCCGCAAGCTGCGCGGGATAGCACGGTCCGACATCGCCCACATGACCATATGGGCCGACTCCGGTACCAGCGAGACGAAATCCCAAAAGGTGTCATGAGCCGAAGCGCCGGTCGGGATCTCGTTGTGCGGCTCTGGCTTTACGGCGTGGACGAAATCCGGGAATTTGATCGCATCCTGGATGAAAAACACCGGCATGTTGTTGCCCACCAGGTCGAAGTTGCCTTCATCGGTGTAGAACTTGACCGCAAAGCCCCTCACGTCACGCACGGTGTCGGCTGAGCCACGCGGGCCCTGTACCGTGGAAAATCGCACGAACACGGGCGTGATTTTCTCCGGGTCCTGCAGGAAGCCCGCCTTGGTCAGTTCGGCGTGGTTGCCATAGCTCTGGAAATAGCCATGCGCCCCCGTCCCTCGCGCATGCACGATGCGCTCAGGGATGCGTTCGTGGTCAAAGTGCGTGATCTTCTCGCGCATGATGAAATCTTCGAGAAGCGAGGGGCCTCGATCTCCGGCCTTCAGCGTGTTCTGGTTGTCAGCGATGCGCACCCCCTGGTTGGTGCGCAGCGCATGACCCGTCGCATCGCTACGGTCAGCCTCCAGGCTCTGTAACTTGGCGTTGGTGTTGGCCCGGTCCGGGGTCTGGGTGCCAGCGGCTTCGCTGTGCTTCGGCGCGTCCGTGTTCTTGCTGGGCATGGTCGGCTCTCCTCGTCAGTCTTCAGGCGTACCCGTTTCGGGCTTGTGCAAGTAGTGACCGGGAGGCTTTGCCGAGCGTTCAATCAGGATTACCGGTTGTCGCGATATGCCCGAAGGATTGGTGCATTACGAAATAAATGCTAAGAACAGCTATGGGAAAAGGCTAAAATGCGCGACCCCAGCCAACCGCTGACCCAAATTCCATGCGCCCCACAAGGTTCGCTACGTGATCGAGTTCCAACAGGTACACAAGACCTACCGCGTCGCCGGTAGGGAAATCCCCGCACTGAATCCGACCAGCCTGACCATCGAAGATGGCCAGGTGTTCGGCCTGATCGGCCATTCCGGCGCCGGCAAGAGCACCATGCTGCGCCTGATCAACCGCCTGGAAGAGCCTTCCGGCGGCAAGATCATCGTCGACGGCGAAGACGTTACCGCGTTCAACGCCAGCCAGCTGCGCGGTTTCCGCCAGCAGGTCGCGATGATTTTCCAGCACTTCAACCTGCTGGCCTCCAAGACCGTTGCCGACAACGTCGCCCTGCCACTGACCCTGGCCGGCGAGCTGTCGCGCAGCGAAATCGACAAGCGCGTGACCGAGCTGCTGGCCCGCGTCGGCCTTTCCGACCACGCCAGAAAGTACCCGGCGCAGCTGTCCGGTGGCCAGAAGCAGCGCGTCGGCATCGCCCGCGCCCTGTCCACCAATCCGAAGATCCTGCTGTGCGACGAGGCCACCAGCGCCCTCGACCCGCAAACCACCGCCTCGGTCCTGCAATTGCTGGCCGAAATCAACCGTGAGCTGAAGCTGACCATCGTGCTGATCACTCACGAAATGGATGTGATCCGCCGGGTCTGCGACCGCGTGGCAGTGATGGACGCCGGCCAGATCGTCGAGCAGGGCTCGGTGGCCGAAGTGTTCCTGCACCCGCAGCACCCCACCACCAAGCGCTTCGTCCAGGAAGACGAGCAGGTCGACGAAGGCGAGCAGCGGGACGACTTCGCCCATGTGCCGGGCCGTATCGTGCGTCTGACCTTCCAGGGCGACGCCACCTACGCGCCGCTGCTGGGCACCGTGGCCCGCGAAACCGGCGTGGACTACAGCATCCTCGCCGGGCGTATCGACCGCATCAAGGATGTCCCCTATGGCCAGCTCACCCTCGCCCTGATCGGCGGTGACATGGAAGCGGCGTTCGCCCGCTTCAAGGCAGCTGACGTACATATGGAGGTACTGCGTTGATGGACGCCCTGAATTTCTTTGCCAACGTCGACTGGGCCGAAATCTGGCTGGCCAGCGTCGACACCATGATCATGCTGTTCGGCTCGCTGTTCTTCACCGTGCTGCTCGGCCTGCCGCTGGGCGTGCTGCTGTTCCTGTGCGGGCCGAAACAGATGTTCGAGCAGAAGGGTGTGTATGCGCTGCTGTCGCTGATCGTCAACATCCTGCGCTCGCTGCCGTTCATCATCCTGCTGATCGTGATGATCCCGATCACCGTGCTGATCACCGGCACTTCGCTGGGCGTTGCCGGCGCCATTCCGCCGCTGGTGGTAGGTGCCACGCCGTTCTTCGCGCGCCTGGTGGAAACCGCCCTGCGTGAAGTGGACCGCGGCATCATCGAAGCCACCCAGTCGATGGGCGCCACCACCCGCCAGATCATCACCAGCGCACTGCTGCCGGAGGCCCGCCCGGGCATCTTCGCCGCCATTACCGTCACCGCCATCACCCTGGTGTCGTACACCGCCATGGCCGGTGTGGTCGGTGCCGGCGGCCTGGGCGACCTGGCCATCCGCTTCGGCTACCAGCGTTTCCAGACCGACGTGATGGTCGTCACCGTGGTGCTGTTGCTGGTACTGGTTCAAGTCCTGCAGAGCGTGGGCGACAAACTGGTCGTGCATTTTTCCCGTAAGTAACCCCAATGGGGTCGGCCCGGCCGACCCGTTCGGGGGCCGTCGCGGCCCTCACAAGGAGTGATCAATGAAGAAGCTGCTTGCTGTTGTCGCCGCTGTCGCGGCCTTCTCGGCCCACGCCGAGTCCCTGACCGTTGCCGCTACCCCGGTACCGCACGCCGAGATCCTCAACTTCGTCAAACCTGCACTGGCGAAAGAGGGCGTGGAGCTGAAGGTCAAGGAATTCACCGACTACATCCAGCCAAACGTGCAGGTGGCCGAAAAGCGCCTGGACGCCAACTTCTTCCAGCACCAGCCGTACCTGGATGAGTTCAACAAGGCCAAGGGCACCAACCTGGTGAGCGTTGCCGGCGTGCACATCGAACCGCTGGGCGTGTACTCGGCCAAGTTCAAGAAGCTGGACGAGCTGTCCTCCGGCGCCACCGTGGTCATCCCCAACGACGCCACCAACGGCGGCCGCGCGCTGCTGCTGCTGGACAAGGCCGGCGTGATCAAGCTGAAGGACAACAAGAACATCCTGTCCACCGTGAAGGATGTTGCCGAGAACCCGAAAAGCCTGAAGTTCCGTGAGCTGGAAGCAGCCACCATCCCGCGCGTGCTGACCCAGGTCGATGCTGCCCTGATCAACACCAACTACGCGCTGGAAGCCAAGCTGAACCCGGAGAAAGACGCCCTGGTCATCGAAGGCAGCGACTCGCCTTACGTGAACATCCTGGTTGCCCGCCCGGACAACAAGGACTCGGACGCCATGAAAAAGCTGGCTGCTGCGCTGCACTCGCCTGAGGTGAAGCAGTTCATCAACGAGAAGTACAAAGGCGCTGTGGTTCCGGCGTTCTAAGCCGAAATCCCCGGGGCCGCTTTGCGGCCCATTCGCCGGCAAGCCAGCTCCCACAGGTACAGCGCCAGCCTCAGGCCCTGTGAGGTCCCTGTGGGAGCCGGCTTGCCGGCGATTTGCCCTGGCAGGCAAACCATGAGGACCGAGACGTACGCCGGACTTTGTGGGAGCGGCCTTGTGTCGCGATAGGCCTGCGCAGCAGGCCCAAAAATCTCAATCCCGCTTCAAAAGCCCGGGCAACTGCGCCACCAGCTTCTGGTTGTTGAACGGCGCCCGAATGAACCCGCGCTGACGCCCATCCGGCCCCACAACCGCCAGGTTGCCGCTGTGATCCACGGTATACCCCGGCTTGCTGGTATCGGCCGGAATGAACGGAATGCTCAAGGCATTGGCCAGCTTCTGGGTATCCTCGATCGACCCCGCCACCCCGACGAAATCCTTGTCGAAATAACCCAGGTACTGCTTCAGCTGGTTCGGCGTGTCGCGGTTCGGGTCAACGCTCACCAGCACCACCTGCAGCCGGTCGACGGCCTCCTTGGGCAGCTCGCTCTTCACCTGGCGCAGCTGGGCCAGGGTGGTCGGGCAGATGTCCGGGCAGTAGGTGTAGCCGAAGAACAGCAGCGACCATTTGCCCTTCAGGTCATCCAGTTGCACCGGCTGGCCGTCCTGGTTGGTCATGGTCACATCGGCCACGGTACGGCTCTGCGGCAGCAGGATGATGCCGGCATCAATCAGCTCGGTGGGGTTGGGCTGGTCGTGGCCATTGAGCACCTTGTTGACGGTCAGGCCCAGGATCAACGCGACCAGGGCAACGAGGATGAAGACGGTTTTCTGGGTTCGGGTCATAGGTTCAGCAACAGGTAGTGGTCGAGGAGCAACGCGATGAACAGCGCGAACAGGTAGCCGATAGAGTACTTGAAGGTGCCGATCGCTGCGTGCGGCCGGCTGCCACGGTACAACACCCAGGCCCATTGCAGGAAGCGCAGGCCCAGCACCAGGGCGCAGGCCAGGTACAGCGGGCCGCTCATGTGGATGGCGTACGGCAGCAGGCTTACCGCCAGCAATACCAGGGTGTACAGCAGGATATGCAGCTTGGTGTAGCGCTCGCCGTGGGTCACCGGCAGCATCGGGATATCGGCCTTGGCGTATTCCTCCTTGCGGTGGATGGCCAAGGCCCAGAAGTGTGGTGGGGTCCAGGCGAAGATGATCAGCACCAGCAACAGGGGCTCGGCGCTGACATGGCCGCTGACCGCCACCCAGCCCAGCAACGGCGGGGCGGCGCCAGCCAAGCCACCGATGACGATGTTCTGCGGCGTGGCGCGCTTGAGAAAGCCGGTGTAGAGCACCGCATAGCCGAGCAGGGAAGCCAGTGTCAGCCAGGCAGTGAGGGCGTTGGTGAACACCAGCAGCAGGGCCATGCCCAGTAGCGCCAGCGCCAGGGCAAACAGCAGCGCCGGTAGCGGCTCGACCCGGCCCTGGGCCAGCGGCCGCTTGTGGGTACGCGCCATCAGCGCGTCGATGCGTCGGTCCACCACATGGTTGACCACCGCCGCGCCGCCTGCACAAAAACCGATGCCCAGGTTGCCGAACAGCAGCACGCTCCAGCTGACACCCGCACGGGTGGCAAGGAACATGCCCGCCAGCGAGGTGATCAGCATCAGCACCACCACCTTGGGCTTGGTCAGCTCCAGGTAATCACGCCAACTGGCCCTCTGGGCGCTCAGAAACGTCGCCACGAATCATTCCTCATGTGGTGGGAGATGCCCACGCCAGCCACGGGCCGCAGGCGCCAGCCATGGCCGACACACACGCGAACCTTGTCGACCACGCGGATGCGGTAGTTCACCAGCACCATGCTCAGCAGCAACAGTGCCCCACCAGCGTTGTGCGCCACGGCCACGGCCAGCGGCAGGTGCAGCAGCACATTGCTGATGCCCAGGCCGACTTGCACCACCAGCGCCAGCAGCACCAGCCGCGCCAGGCCAGGGAGGCCGCAGCGGTGCAGCTTCCAGCTGAGCATCAGCAGCACGCAGGTCACCAGCAATGCGCCCAGGCGGTGGCTGATGTGGATGGCCGTGCGCGCATCACTGTCCAGCTGCCCGCCCAGGTAATTGGGCCCGACGTGCTGGGTCAGGTGGAACCCGTTACTGAAGTCCGCCGCCGGCCACCACTGGCCGTGGCAGGTGGGCAGGTCGATGCAGGCGACGGCCGCGTAGTTGGCACTGACCCAGCCGCCCAGGGCGATCTGGCCGATCACCACCAGCAAGGCCAGCGCGGCGATCCGGCGCAGGCTCAATGGCAGCTTCGGCAAGGGCGCAAAGGCCCGCGACAGACGCAGGGACAACAGGAACAACAAACTCAGGGTAGTGAAGCCGCCGAGTAGATGCGCGGTGACCACCTGCGGCCACAGCTTGAGGGTGACCGTCCACATGCCGAAGGCTGCCTGGGCCAGCACCACGCCCAGCAGCAGCAAGGGCAGGCGGTAAGGCTGGCCATCGCGGGTATGCCGGCGCAGCGCCTGCAAGGCGAGCAGGGCGATCACCATCGCCAGGGTGCCGGCGAAGTAGCGGTGGACCATCTCGGCCCAGCCCTTGGCGGCTTCCACCGGGTGTTCGGGGAAATGCAGCTCGGCATGAGCCAGCTGCGCTTCGCTCTTGGGCACGCTGATGAAGCCGTAGCAACCCGGCCAGTCCGGGCAGCCGAGGCCGGCGTGGGTCAGGCGGGTATAGGCACCGAGCAGGACGACCAGCAGTGCCAGCAAGGTGGCGAACACAGCAAGGCGGAATCCGGGTCTGGCCATGGCAGGCTCCTAGCCGATGTTGGACAGCTTGAGCAGGTGGCGCAGGTCGTCCAGCACATGCTTGCCGTTGACCTTGGCGTCGTAGCGCAGCACCAGGTTGCCGTGTGGGTCGACGATCCACAGCTGCGGGCCGGCCTCGCCGACCTTTTGCAGGTAGCGTTGCGTATCCAGCGGGTAACGCTGCAACTGTGGGTATTCGCGGCCGAGCAACGCCTGGTAGTCGGCACTTGCCGGCTGGGCGGCCGCCAGGGCATGGCTGGCACGGCTGGCATCACGGCCCAGGCCGACCTGGATCTGCCGGGCCAGGTACACCAGCCGCTGGCAATCCTCGACACAGGCTGTGGGTGCGCTCACCAGCAGCTGCCAGCGCTCGTCCTGGCCCGCCACGCCGATATCGGAAAGGCTCTCACCGTTGCCGATCATCACGCCGTGGTAGCTGCGGCCGTCCGGCACCCAGAACTTGAGCTTGTACATGCTGGTGGCCAGAACCATCGGCCCGAGCACCACCAGCAGAATCAGCAGCAGCTGCAAACGCCCGCGGGCTCTGGGTTTGCTACGTTCAGGCACTTCCAGTGGAGTGGCGGTGGCCATGGCGTTTCTCCTTGTTGTGGTGCCAGCCGGAGTAGAGGTAGAGCAGTACCAAAGTGGTTGCCAGGGCAAACCACTGCACGGCGTAACCCAGGTGTTTTTCCGGGCCCATGGCAACGACCGGCCAGTCCAGGCGATAGGTCGCCGGGCCGGGTTCCAGGCGCAGCTCATGGGCGAAGCCTTCGCGATCGAGCTGTTGCCATAGCTGCGCGGCATCCACGGCAGTCAGCAGGTGCGGCCACAGGCCGCCTGCAGGGTCGGGATGCAGCTGGAACGTGCTGCCAGGCGCGACATACACCGAAGCGTCCAGCGCCAACGCCTGGGCAGGGGTATCGAAATGCACCGGCACGCGGCGGTCCGGCCAGGGCAGCCAGCCGCGGTTGACCAACAGCCACACGCCGCTGGCCTGATCATGGAAGGGTTGCAGCAGCTCGACACCGGCCTGGCCATCACGCATGCGGTTGTCCAGCAGCAGGCTGTGCTCGGCGTCGAAGCGGCCATAGAGATGCACGCGGCGGAAAGCATTGTCCTGGTTCGCTGTCAGCTGGGCCGTGGCCACGGGCGCTTCGACCCGCCGCTCGGCATAGGCGGCCAGCAGCACGCGCTTTTCCTCGGCACGGCCGAGTTGCCAGCAGCCAAGCGCTATCAGCCCCGGCAGCAGCGCAAGCACCACCAGGGTTGGTACCCAGCCCGGACGGAACGGCCTCATCGGAGCCTCGTCGGGCCGATCGCTATACTTATCCACATCACCGCATCCCCCCGGAGTATCGCCATGCTCAAGGCCGCGATTGTCCTGATGCTGTTGGCCACGATTGCCAGCCTGTTCAGCGGCCTGGTGTTTCTGGTCAAGGACGATGAAAACTCGACCCGTTTATTGAAAGCGCTGACCGTGCGAGTGACCCTGGCGGCGCTGACCATCGGCCTTGTCGCCTGGGGCTTCATCAGCGGTCAGCTCGTATCTCATGCCCCTTTCTGAAGTTTTCACCTGACCCTGTGGGAGCGGGCATGCCCGCGAATGCGATGTTGAATGTACCGACGCATTCGCGGGCGCGCCCGCTCCCACAGGGTTCTCTATTCACAGCACATAGACAAAGATGAACAACCCCACCCACACCACATCGACGAAGTGCCAGTACCAACTGGCCGCCTCGAAACCAAAGTGTTTCTCCGGGTTGAAATGCCCGCGCAAGATGCGCACGAACATCACGATCAGGATGATCGTGCCCAAGGTCACGTGCGCGCCGTGGAAGCCGGTGAGCATGAAGAACGTCGCGCCGTAGATACCCGACCCCAGCGTCAGCCCCAGCTTGGTATAGGCCTCGTGGTACTCGTAGGCCTGCAACGCGATGAAGCTGGCGCCCAGGACGATGGTCAGCGCCATCCAGAATTTCAGCGGGCCACGGTGGCCGCGACGCAGGGCATGGTGGGCGATGGTGATGGTCACGCTGGAGCTGACCAGCAAGATGGTGTTGATCAGCGGCAGGTGCCACGGGTCGATCACTTCCTTGGGCGGCGGGAACAGTTTCGGGTCGGGCGTGTGCAGCAGCGGCCAGGTGAATTCGAAGGTCGGCCACAACATGTGCGCAACACCCTTGGCCCCTTCACCGCCCAGCCACGGCCCGGCCAGCACGCGCACGTAGAACAGCGCACCGAAGAAGGCCAGGAAGAACATCACCTCGGAGAAAATGAACCAGCTCATGCCCCAGCGGAACGAGCGGTCCAGTTGCGGGCTGTACAGCCCCGCGCGGCTCTCCCGCACCACCGAACCGAACCAGCCGAACAGCATGTAGGCCAGGAACAACGCGCCGATGAAGAAGATCAGCGGCCCGTGCGACTCGGGGTGGCCGGCCTTCATGTCGTTGAACCAGGTACCCAGGCCGAACACCGTGATGAACATGCCGATGGTGGCGATGATCGGCCACTTGCTCTGCGCCGGAACGTAGTAGTGCTCATGACTTGCCATTGCTGTTCTCCTTCCCTTAACGGGCGCCCTGGACGTCCTGGGCCGCGACATGCGCGACCGGCGGGTGGCGAGCGGTGATGTCGAACAAGGTGTAGGCCAGTGTCAGGTGCTTCACGCTGGCCGGCAGGTCGCGGTCGACGATGAAGCGCACCGGCATCTCGATGCGTTCGCCGGGCTGCAGCACCTGCTGGGTGAAGCAGAAGCACTCGGTCTTGTGGAAGTACGCCGCGGCCTCGGCGGGGGTGATGCTGGGGATGGCTTGCGCACTCATCGGCCGATCGGTCGGGTTGTGGGCGATGAAGATCATCTGGTTCACCGCACCCGGGTTGACCTCCAACTGGTCGGCGGTGGAGTAGAAGTCCCAGACCATGTCGCTGGCATTGGTCGACATGAACTGCACCCGCACCGAACGCGTCGGGTCGCTGACCTGGCTGCCTTCGTACTGCCCTCCGGTCTTGCCGTTGATGCCGAAGGCCTTGCACATCACGTCATAGATAGGCACCAGGGCGAAGCCGAAGGCGAACATCACCACCGTCAACATCAACAGGCGCAATACCAGGCGTTTCAGCGAAAGGCCGTTCATGGCACGGTTCCTATTTCACTTCCGGTGGCGTCTGGAAGGTGTGGTAGGGCGCAGGCGAAGGGATCGTCCACTCCAGGCCCTCGGCGCCATCCCATGGCTTGGCCGGTGCCGGCGCGCCGCCGCGGATGCACTTGATGACGATGAACAGGAAGAAGATCTGCGTGGCGCCGAACATGAACGCGCCGATCGACGACACCATGTTGAAGTCGGCGAACTGCAGGTTGTAGTCGGGGATTCGCCGTGGCATGCCGGCCAGCCCCACGAAGTGCATGGGGAAGAAGGCCATGTTCATGCCGATGAACGATAGCCAGAAGTGCAGCTTGCCGAGGGTTTCGTCATACATGTGGCCGGTCCATTTCGGCAGCCAGTAGTAGGCCGAGGCGAAGATGCCGAAGATCGCCCCAGGCACCAGCACATAGTGGAAGTGCGCCACCACGAAGTATGTGTCGTGGTACTGGAAGTCCGCCGGGGCGATGGCGAGCATCAGCCCGCTGAATCCGCCGATGGTGAACAGGATGACAAAGGCGATGGCGAACAGCATCGGCGTTTCGAAGGTCAGCGAGCCTTCCCACATGGTGCTGACCCAGTTGAACACCTTCACCCCGGTAGGCACTGCAATCAGCATGGTGGCGTACATGAAGAACAGCTCGCCGACCACGGGGATACCGACCACGAACATGTGGTGGGCCCAGACGATGAACGACAGGAAGGCGATGGCGCCGGTGGCGTACACCATCGAGGTGTAGCCGAACAGCGGCTTGCGCGAGAACGCCGGGATGATCGAGCTGACCGCGCCGAAGGCCGGCAGGATCATGATGTACACCTCGGGGTGGCCGAAGAACCAGAACACGTGCTGGAACAGCACCGGGTCACCACCGCCGGCTGCACTGAAGAAGCTGGTACCGAAGTGGATGTCCATCAGCATCATGGTCACGACACCGGCCAGCACCGGCATCACCGCAATCAGCAGGAATGCGGTAATCAGCCAGGTCCATACGAACAGTGGCATCTTCATCAGGGTCATGCCCGGGGCGCGCAGGTTGAGGATGGTGGCGATCACGTTGATCGCGCCCATGATCGAGCTGATGCCCATCAGGTGGATGGCGAAGATGAAGAAGGTGACGCTGGCCGGCGCGTAGGTGGTGGACAGCGGGGCGTAGAAGGTCCAGCCGAAGTTGGGCCCGCCGCCCGGGCTGAACAGGGTCGAGACCAGCAGCAGGAAAGCCGCCGGCAGCAGCCAGAAGCTGAAGTTGTTCATCCGCGGCAGGGCCATGTCGGGCGCGCCGATCATCAGCGGGATCATCCAGTTGGCCAGGCCGACAAAGGCCGGCATCACCGCACCGAACACCATGATCAGGCCGTGCATGGTGGTCATCTGGTTGAAGAACTCCGGCTGGACGATCTGCAGGCCGGGCTGGAACAGCTCGGCGCGGATCACCATGGCGAACGAGCCGCCGAGCAAGAACATGATGAAGCTGAACCACAGGTACATCGTGCCGATGTCCTTGTGGTTGGTGGTCAGCACCCAGCGCATCAGGCCCTTGGCCGGGCCGTGCGCATGGTCATGGCCGTGGGCGTGGTCGTCGATCACTGCACTCATGTCCTGTCTCCTGCAATCCATTGATTGCCGCGAGTAACCCGGTTCATTGCGCTTCTGCCTGCTTCAGCGCCAGCACGTCCTTCGGCGTGACCATGTCACCCTTGTTGTTGCCCCAGGCGTTGCGCTCGTAGGTGACCACGGCGGCGATGTCGACTTCCGAGAGCTGCTTGCCGAACGCGGCCATGGCAGTGCCGGGCTTGCCGTGGAAGACGATGCCCAGATGGGCTTCCTTCGGCCCGGTGGCGATCTTCGAGCCCTTGAGCGCCGGGAACATCGGCGGCAGGCCCTGGCCTTCGGCCTGGTGACAGGCCACGCAGGTGGTGTGGTAGACCTTGTCACCACGTTCCACCAGCTCCTCCAGGGTCCATTCCTTGCTGGTCAGCTCCTTGAGCTTGGCAGCTTCGGCCTTGCGCTCGCCCAGCCAGGTGTCGTAGTCGGCCTTGGACTTGACCTCGACCACCACCGGCATGAAACCGTGGTCCTTGCCGCACAGCTCGGTGCACTGGCCGCGGTAGATGCCGGGCTTCTCGATACGGGTCCAGGCTTCGTTGACGAAGCCGGGGATGGCATCACGCTTGACCGCGAAGGCCGGCACCCACCAGGAGTGGATGACATCGGCAGCGGTTACCAGGAAGCGCACCTTGGCGCCCACCGGCAGCACCAGCGGCTGGTCGACTTCGAGCAAGTAGTGCTCGTCCTTGGGTGCCTTGTTGTGGATCTGCTCGGTGGGGGTGGCGAGGTTGCTGAAGAACTCCACGTCCTGGCCCAGGTACTTGTAGTGCCACTTCCACTGGTAGCCGGTAACCTGGATATCGATGTCCGACTCGCTGGCATCGTAGATGTCGATCAGGGTCTTGGTGGCCGGGATGGCCATGGCTACCAGGATCAGGAAGGGGACCACGGTCCAGAGGATTTCCACCCAGGTGTGCTCGTGGAAATGCGCAGCCTGCTGGCCGGTGGAACGGCGGTGGATGACCATGGACCAGAACATCGCGCCAAAGACAACGATGCCGATGATCACGCAGATCCAGAAGATGGTCATGTGCAGGTCGAAGACGGCGTTGGAGACTTCCGTCGCCCCTGGGTGCATGTTCACGGTCCAGGCGGCGTTCGCCTGACCAAAAACCGACCACAACAGGAGGCCCATCCAGACATGTGGATGTCGCATCATTGCGGGTTCCCCTTCTCGTTCTTGTAGTCCCGGAGGCGTGGCCTGCGGCAAGAGGGAACGGTGGTCAAGACTGCCTGGCTTCGACGACCGAGCCCCTGCTAAAAGCAGTTGGGCCTCATCAACGAATCACGTTCACCGGGAGTATAGACAGCGACCAACGGCACGCAACGAAGGCTGTGAAATGAACTTCATGAAAGGGCCGAACGCCCCGAAAACCGCGCGCTTGATAGGGTATGGCGCAATAATGGCATTTCGATATGCCTGAGCATGCACACGTTTGCGCGACTTATAACAAATACGTCTTAGGTATTCTGTATACCGAGCTAATTTAGTGTCTTCCGTTTGAAACGTAATGTCCCTGGAGTTGTCATGAACATCGCTGCTGTACGCGAGCAGGTAAGCCAAGCCCATCAACACGAAGGCCAGACCGGCCAACTGAAAAAGCGTCTCGAGCTGCAACTGCCCCACCTGCACCCCTCGATCCAACTGCCTGAGCAGGACGCCCAGGGTACTTTGGCGCGCTTCGTCAGCGCCTACATCGACCAGGTTCCGGAACTGCTGGAGGCCGCCCATGAGGTCGCCCGCGAGGCCGGGATCGAATCGCAGATCAAACCTGTACTGAAAATCGCCGAAGCCTACTTCCTGCAGCCGCCCAGCGTGATGCAAGGGCATGTAGGCCTGGACTGCCTGCTGGATGAGGCCTACCTGGCGCATCGCCTGGTGGAGGAGGTGAACGACCTGTACATCCGTCACTTCCAGCAGCCGCTGATCCCGGTCGACACCACCGTCGCCAACCTGATTGCCCACCAGTTGATTGGCGAGACGTTTGCCAACCAGCTGGATGAAGTGGTGCACCACTCGGTGGATGAAATGTTGAACGATGAAAGCTTCGCGGTGGAATCGGTGGAGGCCTACCGCGAGAAATTGAGTAGCCCGGAAACAGGCGCGGCGTGGAAGCGCTGGCCGTGCCTGTCACGGCAGCTGGGGGTGGAGCTGGGCCAGCCGGCCTGAGGTTCCTGGCCCGGCCTCTTCGCGGGCACGCCCGCTCCCACAGGTTCAACACAGGACTCGAAGCCTGCGCGGTACCTGTGGGAGCGGGCATGCCCGCGAAAGGGCCGGATCAGGCAATCAAAGACTCCGGCTCTAAGCCCCAACCCCCGCCGTAGTCCGCATCCGCCCCTCGATCCGCCGCTTCAAGCGCCGCTGCTCGATCAGCAACCGCGACCCATTGGCCGAATTACTGCGGCCCCAATCTTCAAGCAGCTCAAGGCACGAGTGGTCGATATAGCTCAGGTTACCCAGCGGCACATGCAGCGTGGTCCCCGCCGGCACGCTATCCAGCACCTGGGTCAGCGCCGGCACCTTGAGGAAGGTGGCCGCGCCACTAAGCCGCAATTCCATGTGCCCAGCCTTCTCCAGGCTGACCAGGTTGATCTTCAACCGCGCCGCCTTCAGTGCCAGCTTCAGCAAGGTCAGGGCAAAGCCCAGCAATACGCCAGTCAGCAGGTCGGTCAAGATGATCGCCAGCGCCGTCGCCGCGTAGGTGAACATCGGCATGCGGCCATAGCGGCCCAACCCACGAAATGCCTTGAAATCCACCAGCTTGATCCCGGTAAACACCAGCACACCCGCCAGGCTCGCCACCGGGATCTGCTGCAGCACACTGCTCAGCGCCACCACGAACGCCAGCAGCCACAGGCCATGGAAGATCGCCGAAGCCCGGGTCTGCGCACCCGCCTGCACATTGGCCGAGCTACGCACGATCACCCCGGTCATCGGCAACGCGCCGAGCACTCCGCACAGCATGTTGCCGATGCCCTGGGCCGACAGCTCACGGTCGAAGTCCGAACGCTGGCCGCTGTGCATGCGGTCAACCGCTGCAGCCGACAACAAGGTTTCGGCACTGGCGATGAAGGCCAGGGCAAAAGCGGCGACCAACAGGGTAGGGTCGGCCAGTTGCATCAAGTCACCAGGGCGGATCCAGTCGATGGCCTCGGACAGGTCGGCCGGCACCTGTACGCGGTTCACCGGCAAGGCCAGCCACATGCTGATGGCCGTCATGGCCGACACGCCCAGCAGCGCACCCGGGACGAAGCGCAGCCGCTGCGGCCGCAGGCGCTCCCAGCCCCACATGATGGCGATGGTGCCCAGGCCCAGCGCACCGGCCATCCAACCGGAGCCGGCGCTTTCCTGTGGCAGGGCCGCGGCCACGGTCGCCGGGAACTCCAGCAGGTTCTGCATGCCGGATGGTTGCGGCGCGGTATCGAACATCACATGCACCTGCGACAGCACGATCAGCACGCCAATCCCTGCCAGCATGCCGTACACCACCGCCGGCGCGGTAACCCGGAACCAACAGCCCAGGCGCAGGCGCCCGGCCAGCAACTGCAGCAAGCCGGCCAGCAGCAGGATCGGCCCGAGCATGGCCATGCCATGCTGGCGTACCAGCTCGAACACCAATACCGCCAGGCCGGCGGCCGGGCCACTGACCTGCAGCGGCGAACCGGCAAGGAAACCTACTACAATTCCGCCGATAATGCCGGTAATCAGGCCTTTGGCCGGCGGCATGCCCGAGGCGATCGCAATGCCCATGCACAACGGCAAGGCCACCAGGAAGACCACCACCGACGCCAGCAACTCACGCGGCAGGGCCGCTTTCAACTGTGTAATGTTCACCGTGTTTCTCCTTTCTCTGTCACACAGCCATTCCGCTGGCCGTGGGCACGTTTGCCCCTGACGAGCGCGCAGGCGCGGGCCGCCAGCAGGCGTGCCGGCAGGCAGTCAGGGAATTCAAGGCAGCCGAAGGCCGCGCCACACCCCTGCAGGGTGCAGCCGGCTATCAAGGTTCAAGCGGGTGGATGGGTCGCTTAGTAGCGGCCTCTCGGAGTAGCGCAGGGGACCGGCTCGCCAGCAGCCAGGGGCAGGAAGGTATCGCTGGCGGCGTCGTAGGCTTCGATCTTGCTGGTCTCGATGTCGTAGACCCAGCCATGGATGTACAGCTCACCGGCTGCCAGGCGCGAAGCCACCGAAGGGTGGGTGCGCAGGTGATGCAGCTGGGCGATGACGTTTTCCTTGGTCAGCACTTGCATGGTTTCGTGTTCGCTGCCGCACGAGCAGTTGTTCTCGACCACGGTGCGGGCCACTTCGGCGTGGCGCAACCAGGCGGACACGGTCGGCATCTTGGTCAGCGATTGCGGGTTGAGCACGGCACGCATGGCGCCGCAGTCGGAGTGGCCGCAGACGATGATGTGATGCACTTTCAACGCCAGCACGGCGTACTCGATGGCGCTGGAAACGCCGCCGTTCATCTGGCCATAAGGCGGTACCACGTTACCGACGTTACGGGTCACGAACAGGTCGCCAGGCGAACTCTGGGTGATCAGCTCGGGAACGATGCGCGAGTCGGCGCAGGTGATGAACATGGCACGCGGGGTTTGCGCGGTGGCGAGCTTCTTGAACAGCTCTTGCTGCTCAGGGAAAACGTCATGGTGAAAACGCAGGAAGCCGTCGACGATGTGCTTCAGGGCGGCATCGGCGCTCTCCGCGGGGACCTGCGGTACGACCTTGGATGGGTCCTTGACGGGCATGATTCATCCTCTTGACGGTGTGTAGGTAAATCCATTTTACCGGTGAAAGATTCTGGCTATGCAGGGATTTAGATGACACGCACGGGCCATAGATCACAGTCGGTGAAGACTGATTTCCTACGCTAGCGGGGAAAACTTAACTGAAACTTAATTCGAAGGCTCTAGAACGGGTGTTCCAGATAGGAAAGGCGGGTGTTGGATAATAGCAAAAAAACATCAACTGCCAAGAGCCATTACTGCAATTATCAACTTTAATTAGTTGCATTGAGGGCTGGCAATGCGCCACATGCGGACACCCGGAACCTGCACAGAACCTTTGGGAGCGGGCGTGCCCGCGAAGGAGGCAACTCGGTACATGGCACCGGCTGCGCCGGTGTTCGCGGGCGCGCCCGCTCCCACAAGGGCCGTGCAATGGGTCCAACATCAGAACAGCGCCATCTGCCCACCCGGCGGGCAAAACGCCGAGCAATCCAGCGCCTGCGCTTCTCGCCCCTCGAACTCCAGCCGCTTCATGGCCTTGGCAAAGCGCTGCGCCAGCAACTCGGCAAACACGCCTTCACCGCGCATGCGCGCACCAAAGCGGCTGTCATACAGTTCGCCGCCGCGGCTCTGGCGGATCAGGCTCAACACATGCGCCGCCCGCTGCGGGTAATGGTCCTGCAGCCATTGCTCGAACAACGGTGCCACTTCCAGCGGCAGGCGCAACATCATGTAGGCTGCGCTCTGTGCACCTGCCTCCCTCGCCGCCTCCAGCAGCCGTTCCAGTTCACTGTCGTTGATCATCGGAATCATCGGCGAACACAACACGCCCACCGGCACTCCCGCTTCGCGCAATACGCGGATCGCCCGCAAGCGCGCCTTGGGTGACGCCGCACGCGGTTCCAGCACCCGTTTCAGGTTATCGTCCAGCGTGGTCAGGCTGATCATCACCCGTACCAGACGCTGGCGAGCCATCTCGGCCAGCAGGTCGAGGTCGCGCAACACCAGCGACCCCTTGGTGACGATGGTTACCGGGTGGCGAAAACGCAGCAGCACTTCGAGCAGGCGCCGGGTCAGCAGTTGTTCACGTTCGATCGGCTGGTACGGGTCGGTATTGGAACCCAGGTTGATCGGCGCGCACACGTAACCCGGTTTGCTCAGCTGCTGCGCGAGCACCTCGACGGCGTTGGTCTTGGCAATCAGCTTGGTCTCGAAATCCAGGCCGGGGGAAAGGTCCCAGTAGGCGTGGGAAGGGCGGGCATAGCAGTAGATGCAACCGTGCTCGCAGCCACGGTAAGGGTTGATGGAGCGGTCGAAGGGCAGGTCGGGCGAGGTGTTGCGGCTGATCACCGACTTGGCCGTCTCTACCCGCACCTCGGTGCCCTGGGTTTGCGGCACCTCCTGGTACCAGCCGTCATCCTCCGCCACCGAATGGCTGGGGGCAAAGCGGTTGTGCGGATTGTTCGCCGTGCCACGGCCCTTTTGCGGTGCTGGAGGAATCATGGCCTACCCCGGATACTGTATTCATATACAGTATATTGCCCGCCTGATTCTTTCCAGCACCTCCGGTCAGCGCACCTTCACTTCAAGCCATGCCAACGCAGAAAGGGCAGCTGGCTCGACTGCCGGCCGAGGAACAGCTCGAAACCTTCACGCAACGGTCGCGATGCCCCTGGGGCAAGCAATATCTCCTGCAGCGCCCGGCCTCTAGTCCGGTCCAGCAGGCCTTGGGCCTCGAAGCGGGTGAACAGGTCGAATGCGTGCACGTCCGACCACAGATAGGCGTAATAACCGGCATCGTAGCCGTTTACCAGATGGTCGAAGGCATGCGCCGGGTGCTCGAAATCGGCCAAGGGCCAGTAGCCACAAAGCTCACGGGCATCGCCCAGGCGCTGCTCGAGGGATCGGCCATCGTTGGGTGCGCCATGAAGGTCCAGGTCGAACAGCGCCATACTCAGGTCGCGCGCGGTTTCCTCCACACCTTGCTGCCGCAAGCGGCGCAGGCATTCATCGACCCGGGCCCGGGAAAGCTTGCTGCCATCCTGAAGTGGCGAAGAGATCGCCACCAGGTAATCCGCGTCCCAGACCCAGCGCTCAAACAGCTTGCCGAACAGTTCCACGCCATCGGTACCGAGTTCGGTGACGTTGGACATCACGTGGTTGGTCGTGCGCACCAGCAAATGGTGCAGGGCATGGCCAAATTCATGGAACAGCTTGCGCAGTGATAGATGGTCCAGCAACGGCTGGCTACCCGGCAGCGCTGCAGGCACGTCGCTGTAGACCACCACCGAGGCCGCCTGGAAGATGCCCTCGGCATCGACCCGACGATTGCGAATGTAGGTGGTGAACACCGAGTCAGGTTGCTTGCCGGCATGCTGTACGGCGTCCAGGTACAGGAAACCGATCAAGGCGTTGTCCTGCCACACCTCGAACGGTTGCACGCTGTCATCCCAGGTTGCCAGCGGCTTGGCCAGCAGCGTTAAACCAAACAGTTCTTCCGCCAACTGCTGCAATGCGCTGACCACGGCATTCAGCGGGAAGTGTTCGCGCAAGGCTTCGGTGGAAAGCACCTCGCGCGACGAGGCCTGCAGGTAGGCAATGTCCCAGGGTTGGACATTCCCCAGCCCTTTGGCTGAGGCCTGCTGCTGCATATCTGCACGCCACTGCAGCACCGCCGGCCGCACATGGTCGGCCAGGTCATGAAGAAAGCCGCGCACCTGGGCAACCGAACCTGCGCTCTTCATCTGCAGGCTCTGCTCCAGATGGCTGGCAAAGCCGAGCAGGTGGGCCTTTTCTTCCAGCAGCCTCGCCAGTTGCTCCAGGTGCGAGCGATTATCCTGCTGTTGGTCAAGGCCGACGCCTCGGGTGTTATAAGCCCGGTACACGCGCTCGCGCAGCTGCCTGTTGTCAGCATGTTTGAGCACGGCGTCGGTGGTCACGCTTTCACACGCAATCAACCACCCCGGCTCACCCGCCTCCTGTGCCCTTGTAGCCAGCTCGTCACGAATGCGTTGAGGTACACCGCTCAGTTCAGATTCATCCGTGATGCTCAGCCCTGGCCGGTTGATGTTGCTGCGAAACGCCTCCCGCGCAGCGCCAATCTGTTTCAGCAGTTCAGCCAGGCGCAGCTTGCCTGCGGGGTCGAGCGATGCGCCACTGGAGGCGAACTTGTGCAGATGCCAGCGCAACGTAGCGCGTTTCTGGGCATCCAGCTGCTTGCCGATGTCGCTGTTGGCCAAGCGCTCATACAGGGCCTGCAGTGCGGAGTTGGTGAATTTCTGTTCGAACCGCTCCGTAGCCTTGGCGAAGAAGTCGGAAATGGCACCAGCCCAGGCTTCATCCCGACCAACCAATGGCGAGGCGGCATACAACACCGTCAGAAGCTGACTATCCAGCCCGTCCACCGCCAGCACCATGTCATCCCAGGTTGGCAGTGCCTGCTGGTCGCGGATGATGCGTTCGATGCCTTGCTCGTGCGCCAACAGCACGTGATCGAAGGCAACTTGCATGTTTTGAAGCGTGATCGACGGATAATCGACGGGTATATGGCTATCTTGCAGAAGTGGGTTATCCATGGCGCAACACCTTGCTCGTAGGGAAGAGCAGGTGAGCTTGCATGGCCAGCGTGCAGCAGGTGGCCTGATTATCTACCACCCGGGCATGCCGGCCCGGGCACGAGCCCGGGCGGCACGACGGCCTTATTCAGCCGGCTTCTTCAGCTTCGGGTTGGGGAAGAACTGCACCGTCTGTACCTTGGCTGGCGCGGCTTTCGGCTCCAGATGGTTGACCCGGGTGCCGAGTTCCTTCGGCACCGACAAGCCCTGCTCGTTGAGGGTGTCGGTAAAGCCGCAGGCCACGCACTCGCGGTGCGGTACGCCGTCTTCGTTCCACATCATCAGCTTGTCGGTCTCGCTGCACGCCGGGCATACCGCCCCGGCAATGAAGCGTTTCTTGGTCTTGTTCACGGCTACCTCGCTCATGCTGCAGCGTCCTCGCTCAGGCCACTATGGCGCAGCAAGGCATCGATGGAAGGCTCACGGCCACGGAAGTCGACGAACAGCTCCATCGGCTCGCGCGAACCACCGCGTGCCAGGATAGCCTCGCGGAAGGCACGGCCGGTTTCGGCATTCAGCACGCCTTCTTCCTCGAAGCGCGAGAAAGCGTCGGCCGACAGCACTTCGGCCCACTTGTAGCTGTAGTAACCCGCGGCATAACCACCAGCGAAGATGTGCGCAAAGCTGTTGGGGAAGCGGTTGTACGCCGGTGGGCGCATGACCGACACCTCGTCGCGCACGCCTTCGAGCACCTGCAGCACGCTGCGGCCGTCGCCATGGGTGGCATGCAGCTCGAAGTCGAACAGCGAGAACTCCAGCTGGCGCACCATCATCATGCCCGACTGGAAGTTCTTCGCCGCCAGCATCTTGTCCAGCAGGTCCTGGGGCAGTGGGGCACCGGTTTCGTAGTGGGCGGAGATCAGTGCCAGGCCTTCCGGCTCCCAGCACCAGTTTTCCATGAACTGGCTCGGCAGTTCGACTGCGTCCCAGGCCACACCGTTGATGCCGGAAACACCGGCGTGCTCGATGCGGGTCAGCATGTGGTGCAGACCGTGGCCGAACTCGTGGAACAGCGTGGTGACTTCATCGTGGGTCAGCAGCGCAGGCTTGCCAGGTGCTGCCGGGGTGAAGTTGCACACCAGATTGGCGACCGGGCTCTGCAGCTCGCCGCCAGCCGTGCGGCGACGGTCGCGGGCGCCGTCCATCCAGGCACCGCCACGCTTGTTGGCGCGGGCGTAGAGGTCGAAGAAGAAGCGGCCGACGTGCTGGCCGTTTTCCTTGATCTCGAACAGGCGAACGTCCGGGTGCCAGCTGTCGAAGCCCTTGAGTTCAGCGATTTCGATGCCGTAAAGGCGCTGGACGATGCTGAACAGGCCGCTGAGTACCTTGTCGATCGGGAAGTAGGCGCGCAGGGTTTCCTGCGACACGCTGTAACGCTGCTCGCGCAGCTTCTCGCCGAAATAACCGGCGTCCCAGCTGGCCAGCTCAGGGCAGCCTTGCTCGGCGGCGTAGACCTTGAGCTGCTCCAGGTCCTGGGCGGCAAACGGCTTGGAGCGCTTGGCCAGGTCACGCAGGAAGCTCAGCACCTGGTCGCTGGACTCGGCCATCTTGGTCGCCAGGCTCAGTTCGGCGTAATTCTTGTAACCCAGCAGCCCGGCCAGTTCCTGGCGCAGGTCGAGGATTTCCTGCATCACCGGGCCGTTGTCGAACTGGCCGGCATTCGGGCCTTGGTCCGAGGCGCGAGTGCAGTAGGCAGCGTACACCTCTTCGCGCAGGGCGCGGTCGCTGGCATAGGTCATCACCGCGTAGTAGCTGGGGAATTCCAGGGTGATCAGCCAGCCGTCGAGGCCCTTGGCCTGGGCGGCGGCAGCCATCTGCGCCTTGGCCGAGTCGGTCAGGCCGGCCAGCGCGGCTTCGTCGGTAACGTGCTTGGTCCAGGCCTGGGTAGCGTCGAGCAGCTGGTTGGAGAAACGGCTGCCCAGCTCGCTGAGCTTGCTCTGCACTTCGGCGTAGCGCTGCTGTTTATCCGCCGGCAGGTCGATACCCGACAGGCGGAAGTCACGCAGGGCGTGCTCGAGGATAGTCTTTTGCGCCACGTCGAAACCGGCGGCCTCGGGGCTGTTGATCAGCGCCTGGTAGGCTTCGAACAGCGCACGGTTCTGGCCCAGTTCGGTAGAGTAGGCGCTCAGCGCTGGCAGGCACGACTCGTAGGCTTCGCGCAGCTGCGCGCTGTTGCACACCGCATTGAGGTGGCTGACCGGGCTCCAGGCGGCGCCCAGGCGGTCGTTCAGTTCGTCCATGGCCAGCACCAGGCCAGCCCAGGTAGGGTTCTTGCCCTGCTTTTCGAGGATCTCGGCAATGGCTTTACGGTTGTCGGCCAGGATCGCTTCGATCGCCGGCAATACGTGTTCGGCACGGATTTGCGAGAAGGGCGGCAGATCGTAGGACTGCAGAAGCGGGTTGTTCGCACTCACGGTTTGGATACCTTGGCAGAAGAAACACTGCCCCATCTTAATTACAATCGACGCCGACCGCAGCAGGCAGCCTGCCTATCGGCACAGATGAGAGACGCTATCATGGCTATCCGAAGCTTCCAGCAACACACTCCGAAAGTTGGGCCCAGGGCCTTCGTCGACCGATCGGCGGAAGTGCTGGGCGACGTGGAAATCGGTGAAGACAGCTCCGTCTGGCCGTTGACCGTGATACGCGGCGACATGCACCGCATCCGCATTGGCGCGCGTACCAGCGTGCAGGACGGCAGCGTGCTGCACATCACCCATGCCGGCCCGTTCAACCCGGACGGCTTCCCGCTGATCATCGGTGACGAAGTGACCATCGGCCACAAGGTCATGCTGCATGGCTGCACCCTGGGCAACCGCATCCTGGTCGGCATGGGCAGCACCATCATGGACGGTGCCATCGTCGAAGACGAAGTGATCATCGGCGCCGGCAGCCTGGTACCGCCGGGCAAGCGCCTGGTCAGTGGCTACCTGTACATGGGCAGCCCGGTGAAACAGGCCCGGCTGCTGAACGACCAGGAACACGCATTTTTTGCCTACAGCGCCAGCAACTACGTGAAGCTCAAGGACCAGCACCTGGCCGAAGGCTACGACCAACCGGAATAACCCCTTCGCGGGCGCGCCCGCTCCCACAGGTCTAGCGAAGCCTTCAAGGCCAGTGCCGTACCTGTGGGAGCGGGCAAGCCCGCGAAGAAGGCCACGCAGCACTCAAGTGGAACCCGCAAATGCACCAGCACAACATCCTCTTCGACCTCGACGGCACCCTGACCGACCCGCGCCAGGGCATCACCCGCTCGATCCAGTATGCCCTGGCCAAACTGGGCATCGACGAGCCGGACCTTACCCGCCTCGAGCACTTCATCGGCCCACCCCTGCTGCAGGCCTTCATGCAGTTCTACAGCTTCGACGAAGCCAAGGCCTGGGATGCGGTGAACTTCTATCGGGAACGCTTCAGCGTCACCGGCCTGTACGAAAACCTGGTGTTCGAAGGTGTGCCGGAGCTGCTCGAGGCCCTGAACGGCCAGGGCCGCACGCTGTACATCGCCACCTCCAAGCCGTGGAAGTTCGCCCGTGAAATCGCCCGGCACTTCGCCTTCGACCACCACTTCAAGGTGATCTACGGCAGTGAACTGGATGGCACGCGCACCAACAAGGTCGAGCTGATTCGCCACCTGCTTGATGAAGAAGGACTGGACCCGGCGCAGACGCTGATGATCGGCGACCGCAAGCATGACCTGATCGGTGCGCGCAGCAATGGCTTGCAGGCGGTGGCGGTGGGGTACGGGTTTGGTAGCCAGGAAGAACTGATGGCGGAAGAGCCGGCCTACCACTTTGCTACCTTGGCCGAGATGCATCAGGCATTTCTTAAGGCTTGATGGCCATTGGGGCTGCTTTGCAGCCCATCGCCGGCAAGCCAGCTCCCACAGGGGTAGCACATGGCTTGAGGTCAATGCGGTCGAGGCGGGAGCTGGCTTGCCGGCGATGGGCCGCAAGGCGGCCCCAAAATCTCACCGGCTAACCATCAACCGCCGTAAGGCCGCCTTCCTCTCATCGATCGGCAACCGCCCCAATTGCTCGACCCGGTGATAAAAACGCTGCCAATCCCCGTCAACCTCACGGAACACCGCCGCAAACGCCGGTACCCACTGGTCATACAGCCCGAACGGCAGCAACTTGGCATTGCTCATCGGCCCATACATCCAGGCGTCATAGCGCTTGTCACCACCCCACTGGGCATCACGCACCTGCCGGTATTCCCGCCTTAGCCGCTCGAACTCCGCCTGCTTGGCCGTCCGCTTCTGCGCGTCATCCAGAGGCCCGGCATAAATCGCCTGCAACCGCTCGCGGCTGGCCAGCACCAACCGGATGAACTGCTCACGCTGCTGCCCCTGCTCCCCACCAGAGGCAGCCAGGCCCCGCGCCACGCGCCATTGCCGGGTGCCTTCCTGCTCGACGAAGGAGGCAAACGACTCGTTGAACTCGGTGTCGTCCTGCACATAGAAGCGCTGGTGGGCCAGCTCATGGAAGATCAACGTGGCCAGGCGCTCGTCGCTCCAGCCTACCATCGACGACAGGATCGGGTCGTCGAACCAGCCCAGGGTCGAATAGGCCTCCACGCCGCCCACGTATACATCCATGCCGTCCTGGCGCATCAACGCCGCCGCCCCACGCGCCGCGCCTTGCTGGTAGTAGCCGCGATAGGCCACACACCCTGCGATCGGGAAGCAGTGCGTCACTGGCTGCAACGACAGCTCGGGGGTGGCGAACACATTCCATACCACGTAGGGTCTGCCAAGGTCGGCATACACCCGGTAGCTGCGGTTGTCCGGCAGCTTCAGCTGCTGGCTGGCAAATGCCCGTGCCTGCTTGGCGTGTTCCAGGCGCGCGCGCAATTTCGCTGAAGTGGCCGGGTTGGCCACTACCTGATCCACCGGCTGCCGTGCGCGTAGCAGCTGCCACTGGCCCTCGGCCAACTGCCCATAGTAGGCGGCGCTGCTGCAACCGTTCAGCAGGAGCACCGCCAACAGGGGAACCAAACGGGTGAAAACAAGGTCGAGTGGCCCAGGGCCTGAGCGCTGCATAAGAATAAGTCGAAGCATCCGGGACTGTCTGACTCGCTCAAGGCCGATTCACTCCAAGACTATCTCGCCAAGGGGGAGTTTCGCCATGCGTGCACTGTTGGTCACCGGCTCACTGTTGCTGATATCCGCCTGTTCGACCCTGCCAGACCCGGACCCGAACCAGGCCTGGATCGACCTCACGCCCTACGACAACACCTCGCTGCACGCCGTGCAGGTAGATGAACGCGACTGGGCCGACAGCCGTTACTTCGAAGTACAGCCCGGCAGCCACGAGCTGACCGTGCGCTACCAGTTTCCGGTTACCCCCAGCAATATTGGCCCGGTCGAGGAGCCTTTGTGGCGGGATTGCCAGGTCAAGCTGACCTTCAAGGATTTCAGTGCCGGCCAGCGCTACCAGCTGCAGGCTGGCAGCATCGGTTTCCGCCCCTGGATCAAACTCTACGACCATCAGCAAAAACTGGTTGGCCAGGGCTTGCCTGCAGGCTGCCAGCGCACCTGAAACGCACAAACGGCGCTATGCTTGTAGCCTATGAATCGCAAGTGGGAGTCTTGCCATGCGCCAGCCCATGATGCTGATCGCCCTCAGTGCATTGGGGGCTTGCGCCAGCCCCTTGCCGCCCGTCGACCCCAAGCAGGCCTGGGTCGACCTGTACACCATGACTCCCGGCAGGGTAATCATGGCCGACCGCCTCGACGGCAAGCGCCTGGAGGATGGCCGTTACTTCCAGGTGACGCCGGGCAAGCACGAACTGGTAGTGCGCTTCGATTACGAGATATATGGGGGCGGCCTCATGACCCAGCCCAGGGACCGTACCTGCTACCTGACCGTGCGCTTTGACAACTTCAAGGCCGGCGAACGCTATCGGCTGGAGGCACGGGCGCCGGTGATGGAGCCGCAGGTGCTGCTCTATGACGGCAACCGCAAGGTGGTGGTGAACGAGCCTAGCGAGGTGTTCTGCATTCCGTGATCGGGGCTGCGAATGGGCCGCAAAGCGGCCCCGCAATTCTGAACCTACCGATCATTCTTCTGATAAATGATCTTCTTGGTCCCACCATCGCAGGTCCCGACGACCATGTTCTGGTCCTTGACCTCGCTGTTGGGCACGATCTCCAGGGTGTAGGACGGAACACCCTGGGCCTGGATCTTGGCCTCGATCTCGGCTTTGAGCTCCTCGCACGGCTTGACCGCCGCCAGCGCAGATGTGGCGACCAAGGAAGCCAACACGGCGATTGCTACGCGAATCATGAAACGGCTCCTGAAAGGGCAGCGTGCTGCCGACGCTGTTTAGACTACAACAAACCGCCCTTATTGCACTGCTTCACCCCACCAGCGCCGCATCCAGGCTGATCTTCGCGTTCAGCACCTTGGACACCGGGCACCCAGCCTTGGCCTTGTCGGCAATCTCCAGGAACTGCGCTTCACTCGCCCCAGGCACCTTGGCCCTGAGCACCAGATGCACTGCGGTAATGGCAAAGCCATCAGCTTGCTTGTCGAGTGTCACTTCGGCAGCGGTGTCGATCCTGTCCGGGGTGAACCCCGCTTCGCCCAGCATCATCGACAGTGCCATCGAGAAGCAGCCGGCGTGCGCCGCGCCGATCAGCTCCTCCGGGTTGGTCCCGGGCGAGCCCTCGAAACGGGTATTGAAGCCGTAGGGGTTCTGCTTTAGCGCGCCGCTTTCGGTAGAAAGCAGGCCTTTGCCCTCCTTCAGGCCACCTTGCCAGATCGCCGATGCTGTCTTTTTCATGATGCCTCCTGGTCTCGGGTTACATGCTTATGGCTTCAGAGGTCAGCCGCCTACGGCAAGTTCAGAGCAATCGCACGGCAAGCATTGAATCCGTCGAATGTGCCCATACAGAGTTGAAAAGGCCTTTGGCCAAATACCTTTGCGGAGGCTCCATGACGCAGCTGCGTGACCTGAAGATTTCCACCCTCGACCTGGTGCCGGTACGCGCCGACGCCGGCCCGGCGCAGTCGCTGCGCAACTCGCTGGACCTGGCGCAGCACGTCGAGCGCTTTGGCTACAACCGCTTCTGGGTAGCCGAGCACCACAACATGGACGGCATCGCCAGTTCGGCGACTTCGGTGCTGATCGGCTACCTGGCGGGGGGTACCTCGAGCATTCGCGTGGGCTCTGGCGGGGTCATGCTGCCCAACCATGCGCCGCTGGTGATCGCCGAGCAGTTCGGCACCTTGGCCAGCCTGTACCCGGGGCGCATCGACCTGGGGTTGGGCCGCGCGCCGGGTTCCGACCAGATGACCGCCTACGCCCTGCGCCGCGACCGCGCCGGCGGCCCGGATGACTTCCCGGACGATGTCGAGGAACTGTCACGCTACCTTGGCCCTCGTACCGATGATCAAAAAGTGATCGCCGTGCCAGGGCACGACACCGAGGTACCAATGTGGCTGCTCGGCTCCAGCCTGTTCAGCGCTCAATTGGCCGGCATGCGCGGCATGCCCTACGCCTTCGCCTCGCACTTTGCGCCGCGCTACATGCACGAGGCGATCCGCGTGTACCGCAACCACTTCAAGCCCTCAACTACATTGGACAAGCCGTATGTGATGCTGGGCATCCCCATGGTGGTGGCGGAAACCGACGAAAAGGCCGAGTACCTGGCCACGTCGGTGTACCAGCGCATCCTCGCGCTGATTCGCGGGCAGAGCCTGATGCAGAAGCCGCCGGTGGAAAGCATGGACGGGCTGTGGCTACCCCATGAGCGGGATGCGGTGGGCAGCTTCCTCGGCCTGGCGATGATCGGCAGCCCGCAGAAGGTGCGTGCCAAGGTGGAGGTGCTGCTGGAGCAGACCGGGGCGGATGAGCTGATCTTCACCTGTGATTTGTATGAGCATGCGGACCGGATTCGGTCCTATGAACTGTTGGCGCAGGCTCTCAAGACCGCGTGATCTTCTTCGCGGGTAAACCCGCTCCCACAGGTACAGCGTCGCTCTCAGGCCTGTGATATCCCTGTGGGAGCGGGCGAGCCCGCGAAGAAGCCAGCACATTAGCGGCGCCGGTACACAATCTCCTTGGTACCAGCCTCGCAGCTGCCAATCACCTTGCCGGCCGGGTCGCCCTTGTCGACGATCTCCAGCTTGTAGCCGGTAACACCCTTGGCATCTAGCTTGGCCGCAATCTCTGCCTTGAGTTCCTCGCACGGCTTGCCCGCCGCCAGCGCACCACCGGCCAGGGTCATCAGGCCCAGCGCCAGAATCAGTTTGTTCATCACTCGCTTTCCTTGTGCAGATGAAATCAGAAAGGGCGCCCGCCAAGGCGCCCCCTCCCTAAATACCCCATCATGCCGGGCTCATCCAGCCCGGCAGTGTTTCAGCTATTGGCGATACGGAAGCCGACCTTCAGCGTGACCTGGAAGTGCGCCGCCTTGTTGTCACGGATATGGCCACGGGTATCTATCACTTCGAACCACTCCAGGTGCTTGATGCTCTTGCCGGCTTCGGCCAGGGCATTGTTGATCGCCTCTTCGATGCTGGTGGTCGAAGACCCCACCAGTTCGATCTTCTTGTAGGTGTGATGATCGGTCATGAGCGCTCTCCTCGGATGATGGTGAGATTGAGCCTAGCAGCGCAGGCCTGGTTTACCTGCGAGCGGTCACCATTGGCGAAAGTTCGATCGCACTTTCCCGCGGGCCCAAGGTCGCAATCCTTACAGTCCATACTGCAAAGGAGAGTCAACATGCACCGCAATTCGCTGCGTAGAACGTCCCTGGAAAGCATGGAAGCGGAGATCGAGAGCCTTCTGAAAAGCCTGGAAAACCTCAAGCATGATGCGTCGGAGGAGTCCCAGAAATCGGTGAAGGCAATCCGCAGCAACGCCGAGAGTGCCCTGCGTCATTCGCGCCACCTGTTGAGCGATGCCTACGAGGAAGTGAAGCACCGCACCCGCCAGACCGGCATCGCCACCCGCGACTATGCCCAGGAACACCCATACACCACCGCCGGCGTCGCCATTGGCGCGCTAGGCCTGCTGGCGGCGTACCTGATGTGCAAACGCAACTAAGCGCCCTGTCGCGACAGTTCTGCCCTTAGCCACTGCGCCAACTGCTCGGCGCGCCCGTCCGCGGCGCGCCTGGGCACCCACAGCGCCAATGCCGCAGGGGTAGGTGAAAAGCCCCACGGCGCACTCAAACGGCCCGCCCGCAGGTCATCAGCGACCAGCGGCTGCGGCGCAATCGCCACACCCAACCCGGCCACCGCAGCTTCCAGCAGGTAATACAGGTGCTCGAAAGCCTGGCCATAGTGCAGGGTCGCCGGCTCCAACCCCTGTTCCAGCGCCCAGGTCGGCCAAGCCTGCGGGCGCGAGGTGGTGTGCAGCAACGCTTCGCCCAGCAAAGCCTTGGCCGGCGCGCCCTGCAAGCGCTCGAAACCGGCGAAATGCGGGCTGAGCACCGGCCCGATGCGCTCCTCGGCCAGCACATGCACCTGCATGTCCGCCGGCCATGGCGGCTCGGCATACACCAGCAGCGCATCCAGCCCTGGCCGCCGCGGGTCCAGATCGCCTTCACCGGCCGACAGGTGTAGACGCAGCTCTGGCAAATCCGCCTGTAGCCGGCCCAACCGCGGGATGAACCAGCGCGCCAGCAGGCTGCCCGAGCAGCCCAGCACGAACGGCGCCTCGCTGACATCGTGGCTGAGCTCGGCGCACACGCTGCGCAGGCGATCGAAGGCTTCGCTACTGACATCGCGCAGGCGTACGCCGGCATCTGTGAGTTTGATGCCACGCCCGTCCTTCACGAACAGCGCGACGCCGAGGTGCTCTTCAAGTACCTTGATCTGCCGGCTGACGGCGCCATGGGTGACGTGCAGCGCTTCGGCAGCCTGGCTGACGCTGTTGAGCCTTGCGGTCGCTTCGAAGGCCCGCAGGGCATTGAGGGGAGGGATGTCGTGGGCCATTTTATATGTGAGTTTTTCTGACAAGTTTGCGCAATCTTATCGGTTTTCAGCCGGGCTTGCCGTGGTTACAGTAAAGCCCATCACTCATTCATAACGCCCTGGAGCGCCCCATGACCCAGTCCCAATACCGCCCCGGCCCCGACGCCAACGGCCTGTTCGGCTCGTTCGGCGGCCGCTACGTGGCCGAGACCCTGATGCCACTGGTGCTGGACCTGGCCCGCGAATACGAAGCGGCCAAGGCAGACCCCAAGTTCCTCGAAGAGCTGGCCTACTTCCAGCGCGACTACATCGGCCGCCCCAACCCGCTGTACTTCGCCGAGCGCCTGACCGAGCACTGCGGCGGCGCGAAGATCTTCTTCAAGCGTGAAGAACTCAACCACACCGGCGCGCACAAGGTGAACAACTGCATCGGCCAGGTGCTGCTGGCCAAGCGCATGGGCAAGAAGCGCCTGATCGCCGAAACCGGCGCCGGCATGCACGGCGTGGCCACCGCCACCGTCGCTGCCCGCTTCGGCCTGCCTTGCGTGATCTACATGGGCGCCACCGACATCGAGCGCCAGCAGGCCAACGTGTTCCGCATGAAACTGCTGGGCGCCGAGATCGTCCCGGTCACCGCCGGCACCGGCACCCTGAAGGACGCCATGAACGAGGCCCTGCGCGACTGGGTCACCAACGTCGAAGACACCTTCTACCTGATCGGCACCGTGGCCGGCCCGCACCCGTACCCGGCCATGGTCCGCGACTTCCAGTCGATCATCGGCAAGGAAACCCGCGCCCAGCTGCAAGAGAAGGAAGGCCGCCTGCCAGACAGCCTGGTTGCCTGCGTCGGTGGCGGCTCCAACGCCATGGGCCTGTTCCATGAGTTCCTCGAAGAGCCAAGCGTGCAGATCATCGGCGTCGAAGCCGGTGGCCATGGCGTGCACACCGACAAGCATGCCGCCAGCCTGAACGGCGGGGTACCGGGCGTGCTGCACGGCAACCGCACCTACCTGCTGCAGGACGAAGACGGCCAGATCACCGACGCCCACTCGATTTCCGCCGGCCTGGACTACCCGGGCATCGGCCCGGAGCACGCCTACCTGCACGAAGTTAAGCGTGTCGAGTACGTCAGCATCACCGACGACGAAGCGCTGGATGCGTTCCACGCCACCTGCCGCCTGGAAGGCATCATCCCGGCCCTGGAAAGCTCCCACGCCTTGGCCGAGGCGATCAAGCGCGCACCGAAGCTGCCCAAGGACCACCTGATGGTCGTGTGCCTGTCGGGCCGCGGCGACAAAGACATGCAAACCGTCATGAACCACATGGCCGCCCAGGAGAAACAGGCATGAGCCGTCTTGAACAACGCTTCGCCGAGCTGAAGGCCGAAGGCCGCTCGGCACTGGTCACCTTCGTCACCGCGGGCGACCCGGGCTATGACGCCTCGCTGCAGATCCTCAAGGGCCTGCCGGCAGCCGGTGCCGACGTGATCGAACTGGGCATGCCGTTCACCGACCCGATGGCCGACGGCGTGGCCATCCAGCTGGCCACCCTGCGTGCCCTGGAAGCCGGCCAGACCCTGGCCAAGACCCTGCAGATGGTTCGCGAATTCCGTGTGGATAACCAGACCACACCGATCGTACTGATGGGTTACTACAACCCGATCCACCGCTTTGGCGTGGAAAAGTTCGTGGCCGAAGCCAAGCAAGCGGGTGTCGATGGCCTGATCATCGTCGACCTGCCGCCAGAGCACGACGCCGAACTGGCGACCCCGGCCCAGGCTGCGGGTATCGACTTCATCCGCCTGACCACCCCGACCACAGACGACGCGCGCCTGCCGCGCGTGCTGGAGCGCAGCTCCGGGTTCGTCTACTACGTGTCGGTGGCCGGTGTGACCGGCGCCGGCTCGGCGACCACCGAGCACGTGACCGAAGCCATTGCCCGCCTGCGTCGGCATACCGATTTGCCGATCAGCGTTGGTTTTGGCATTCGTACGCCGGAGCAGGCTGCGGCCATTGCCCGCCTGTCGGACGGCGTGGTGGTGGGCTCGGCACTGGTCGACAAGATTGCCCAGGCCAAGAGTGCCGAGCAGGCAGTCAACGATGTATTGAGCCTGTGCTCGGCACTGGCTGAAGGGGTGCGCGGCGCCCGCCGTTGAACCGCGTCGCCTGCTTCGCGGGCACGCCCGCTCCCACAGGTCCTCCACAGTTTTCAGCATCTGTGTGGTCCCTGTGGGAGCGGGCATGCCCGCGAAGAGGCCGGTACAGGCTATAGCGGCCTATCCCCCAAAAATCGACAGGTCCAAAGGCCGCACAGCCCCCATCCAGATCGCATGGTCACGGTGGTCCGCCAGTTCATCCCCGGTCAGCGGGTGCATGAAAACCACCAACCCCTTCCGATACAACGCCAACCAAGGCAACACCACACCCACCACCTCCGGCCCGAACGCCAACTGGCAGCTCCAGTCCGGGTGCGGCCCCACCGGTTTCTGGTGCATGCGCCCCATGGTCACGGGGAACAGACGCGCCGCCTCCTCGCACAGTTCACGGGCCTGGTCCATGGTCGCTGCGTCGTAGTAAACATGGGCGTGGTAACCCTTGATCCTCTGCACGATAACTCCTGATTGCGGTCCAACCATCACCACCTGCAAAGGGAGTGATGCAGTGAAAAACGACGAAACCCCAGTGTTCAAACTGGTCCTGTTCGGGCCTGAAAGCAGCCTGGGCAACGCCCTGATGGTAGAGCTGCTGTCGCGCCAGCACGAAGTCACCGCCGTGGTCGACGACCTCAACCGCCACGCGCCGCGCCCCGGCCTGCATTTCAAGATAGGCGGGCTGGGCGATGCCGACCAGGCGGAGCAGGGCGCGGCAGGCGGGTCAGCAGTAATTGCCTTGTTGTCGACACTGGCACCGGGCGATTTGCCCGGGCAAGCCCGCATGAGCGAGGCGCTGGTGGTGGGGCTGAAGCGTACGACTATACGCCGGCTGTTGCTGGTGGGCGATTTCGATGTGCTGGATGAGCCGGGCAAGTACAGCGAGACAGAGCGGGAGTGTGTGGACCAGGTGGTGGACGGGTTACAGCGCAGTGCGTTGCACTGGACGCTGATCAATGCCCCACAGGAACTGGCCGGGTTGGGGATGGAGCATTTTCGCAGCACTGAAGGTACGCTGGAGCCGGGGTTGGCCGAGCCGTTGCGGCACCTGGCCAGGGTCGCGGCAGGGATGGTGGATATGCTGGAGCTGGATTTGCACCGGGGCGAGCATCTGAACTTCGTGGTCTAGATTGCCGGGGCTGCTGTGCAGCCCATCGCCGGCAAGCCAGCTCCCACAGGTGCTGTACAAGCCTGGAACATGGCGCCGTCCCTGTGGGAGCTGGCTTGCCGGCGATGGGCCGCAAAGCGGCTCCAAAATCTCAAAGGCTACGCTCTTGCTCCAGCCAATCTACAAACCGCTCGATCAAGGCGCCACGCCGCTTACGCGGCGGCAGCACCGCGTAATACCCGCGCGCCGAGCGCAAACTCCCCTCCAACGGCCGGCACAGCAACCCTTGCTCCACCAGCCCATCCACCAGGTGCCCCCAGCCAATCGCCACCCCTTGCCCGGCAATCGCCGCCTGGATCAGCAACGTATAGTTATCAAACCGCAACTGCCCGGCCGGCGGCGGGCTGGCCACACCAAACCCGCGAAACACCCCCGACCAGTCAAACCAACGGCTAGCCTGCTCGCCCTTCAAGTGGAGCAAGGGCAATCGTTGCAAAGCCAGGGCTGACAAGGCTTTGCCGTGAATCAACCGGGGGCTGCACACCGGGAAAACCTCCTCATCGAACAGCCAGCGGCTCTCGCCCTGGTGAAAACGCCCGTCACCAAACAGCACCGCCACATCGATGTCCGGTCGCAACATGCCCTGGCTGCGCTCACCGGTCACCAGGCTCACGTCCACCTGTGGATAAGCCTCGTGAAAACGCTGCAGCCGTGGCATCAGCCAGAACGCCGCAAAGGCGAAGTCGGTAGCCACCTGCAACACTTCGCGCTGGCCGCGCCCACTGGCCTGGGCGATGCCGTCCTCCATGGCCTGCAGGCCCTGATGCACCTGTTCGAACAGCACCTGGCCAGCCTCGGTCAGCTCGATACCCCGGTAAATGCGGTCGAACAGGCGCGTGCCCAACTGTGCCTCCAGCCGTTTGACTTGCTGGCTCACCGCTGGCTGCGTGGTACCCAGCTCCAGCGCCGCGGCGGTAAAGCCGCGCAACCGTGCGGCGGCCTCGAACACGCGCAAGGTATCCAGCGACAGCTCGGCAAGGTGGTCAAACATAAGCGTGGCTAATCCCAGTCATTGCCCACCGTGGGCTTTACCCATGTTATCCACAGTCGCATCTTGATAGGCAAGCGGTTCGCATAACCCTCAACGATGGAAGCCACCATGACGCGCCCGAATATCCTGTTCATCATGGCCGACCAGATGGCCGCGCCCTTGCTGCCGATCTACGCCTCTTCGCCGATCCAGATGCCGCACCTGAGCCGCCTTGCCGAACAGGCGGTGGTGTTCGACTCGGCCTACTGCAACAGCCCGTTGTGCGCGCCGTCGCGCTTCACCCTGGTCAGCGGCCAGTTGCCCAGTCGCATCGGCGCCTACGACAACGCCGCCGACTTCCCCGCCGATGTGCCGACCTACGCCCACTATCTGCGCCGCCTTGGCTACCGCACCGCGCTGTCGGGCAAGATGCACTTCTGCGGCCCGGACCAGCTGCATGGCTACGAAGAACGCCTGACCAGCGATATCTACCCCGCCGACTACGGCTGGGCGGTGAACTGGGATGAGCCGGACGTGCGCCCGAGCTGGTATCACAACATGTCCTCGGTACTGCAGGCCGGCCCGTGCGTGCGCACCAACCAGCTGGATTTCGACGAGGAGGTGGTGTTCAAGGCGCGCCAGTACCTGTACGACCATGTGCGCGAAAACGATGGCCGACCGTTCTGCCTGACCGTGTCGATGACCCACCCGCACGACCCCTACACCATCCCCCGGCGCTATTGGGATCGCTACGAGGGTGTGGATATCCCCATGCCCCGCGCCGAATTCGACCAGGCAGAACTCGACCCGCACTCACAGCGCCTGCTGAAGGTCTACGACCTGTGGAACAAGCCGCTGCCTGTGGACAAGATCCGTGACGCCCGCCGTGCCTACTTCGGCGCCTGCAGCTATATCGATGACAACATCGGCCTGCTGCTGCAGACCCTGGAGGAATGCAACCTGGCCGACGACACCCTGATCGTGTTCTCCGGCGACCACGGCGACATGCTTGGCGAGCGTGGCCTCTGGTACAAGATGCACTGGTTCGAGATGTCGGCGCGGGTGCCGCTGCTGGTTCACGCGCCGAAGCGCTTCGCGCCAGCCCGGGTCAGTGCCTCGGTGTCTACCTGCGACCTGCTGCCGACACTGGTCGAGCTGGCCGGAGGTGCTGTGGATAACCACCTGCATCTGGATGGCCGCTCGCTGGTCGGCCACCTGCAAGGGCAGGGCGGCCATGACGAAGTGATCGGCGAATACATGGCCGAAGGCACCGTCGGCCCGCTGATGATGATCCGCCGGGGGCCGTACAAGTTCGTGTACAGCGAGGACGACCCATGCCTACTCTATGACCTGAGCCGCGACCCGCACGAGCGGGAGAACCTCACCGGCAGCCCGGAACACCAGGCGCTGCTGCAGGCATTTGTCGATGAAGCACAGCAACGTTGGGATATCCCCAGCCTGCGCCAGCAGGTTCTTGCCAGCCAGCGGCGCCGCCGCCTGGTGGCCGAGGCGCTGGCCATCGGCAAGCTGAAAAGCTGGGACCACCAACCGCTGGTGGACGCCAGCCAACAGTACATGCGCAACCACATCGATCTCGACGACCTCGAGCGCAAGGCACGTTATCCACAGCCCGCCCCCCTGGATTGAGAAAAGAGGCCGCCATGCACAAGTTCTCCGCCGCCGTGTTCGCCCTGGCCCTGAGCCTGGGTACCGCCACGGCCCACGCCGCCGACAGCGACGCGCAATGCACCACCGTGAAGATGGCCGACCCCGGCTGGAGCGACATCGCCACGACCAACGCCTTGGCCCGTCTGCTTCTGGAAAGCCTGGGTTACCAGGTGAAAATCGACAGCCTGGCCGTGCCGATCATCTACGGCGGCCTCAAGGATGGCCGCGTCGATGCCTTCCTCGGCAACTGGATGCCGGCACAGCAGGGCTTTCATGACAAGTTCATCGCCAACGGCGATGTGCAGCAGCTTTCACGCAACCTGGAAGGAACCGAGTTCACCCTGGCAGTGCCCGACTATGTGTGGAATGCCGGGGTGAAGGATTTTGCCGACTTGCAGAAACACGCCGACCAGTTCGACAAGAAGCTGTACGGGATCGGTTCCGGGGCACCGGCCAACCTGTCGTTGAAGGAAATCATCGACAAGAATGAATTCAACCTCGGCCAATGGAAGCTGGTGGAGTCCAGCGAGCAGGCGATGCTGGCGCAGGTCGACCGGGCGGTGAAGAAACAGCAGTTCATCACCTTCCTCGGCTGGACCCCGCACCCGATGAACGTGAAGCTGAAGATGCATTACCTGAGCGGCGGGGAAAAATGGTTTGGCAGCAAGGGCGAGGTGTATACCCTGACCCGCAAGGGTTATCCACAAGCCTGCCCGAATGCGGCCAAGCTGCTGGGCAACCTGAAGTTCACGCTGGACATGGAAAACACCATCATGGCCGAAGTTGTGGACAAGAAGATCAGCTTCGATGATGCGGCCAAGGCTTGGCTGAAGGCGCACCCCGAGTTGCTGGAAGGGTGGTTGGCCGGGGTGACGACCAAGGCCGATGGCAATGCGCTGGAGGCCGTCAAAGCCAAACTGTAACCTCACAAGCAAACCTCTATCCCTGTGGGAGCGGGCATGCCCGCGAACACCGTCGAAGCCGGTGCCATCCACCGCGGCGGCTTCTTCGCGGGCGCGCCCGCTCCCACAGGGGACAGTGCAATTTCAGGATTGTGGATAACCCATGCATCGCCTCACTCACCTGCTGCCCTTCCTCTCCTGGCTCCCCCGCCAATCGGGCCGCAGCCTGCGCCAGGACCTGCTGGTGGGCCTGAGCGGTGCAATCCTCGCCCTGCCGCAATCCATCGCCTATGCCCTGATCGCCGGCCTGCCGGCCGAGTACGGGCTGTACGCCGCCATCGTGCCAGTGCTGATCGCCTGCCTGTGGGGCTCGTCCTGGCACCTGATCTGTGGCCCGACGGCTGCCATCTCCATCGTCCTCTACGCCAGCATCAGCCCGCTGGCCGTGGCCGGCAGCGCCGACTATGTCACCTTGGTGCTGCTGCTGACCTTCCTCGGCGGCGTCTTCCAGTTACTGCTGGGGCTTTTGCGCTTCGGCGCACTGGTCAATTTCGTCTCCCATTCCGTGGTGCTCGGCTTCACCCTGGGCGCCGCTGTCGTCATTGCCCTGGGCCAGCTGCCCAACCTGCTGGGCATGGACCTGCCAAGCCAGGCTACGGCGTTGAAGACCGTGCAGGACCTGGCCAGCCATGCCGGCGAGGTCGACCTGCCGTCCTTGATTCTGGGCCTGGCCACAGTAGTGATCGGCGTGGGCTTCAAGCTCTGGCGCCCACGCTGGCCCAGCCTGTTGATAAGCCTGATTTTGGTAAGCCTGCTGGCCTGGCTGCTGCCTGGGTTCTTTGGCCATGTGCCGCGTGTGCCGGCATTCACCGGGCAGCTGCCACCCTTCAGCCCGCTGCCCTTGCTGGATGTGGAACTGATCCTGCGCCTGCTGCCCAGCGCCGTGGCAGTGGGCATGCTCGGGCTGGTCACCAGCCTGTCGATTGCCCGCTCGTTGTCGGCACGTTCGGAGCAGTTGATCGACGCAGACCAGGAAATACGCGCACAGGGCCTGTCGAACATCGTTGGTGCGTTTTTCTCCGGTTACCTGTCTTCCGGCTCCTTCACCCGCTCCGGGCTGAGCTACGACGCCGGCGCCCGCTCGCCCATGGCCGGGGTATTCTCGGCGCTGTGGGTGGCGGTGTTCGCCGTTGCCGGGGCCGGTCTGATCGCGCACCTGCCGATTCCGGCCATGGCCGGCAGCATCCTGCTGATCTGCTGGGGGTTGGTGGACCACCGGGGGATTCGTGCGCTGTTCCGGGTCAGCCGCTCGGAGTTTCTGGTAATGGCGCTGACGGCGGCAGCGACCTTGTTGCTGGAGCTGCAGACGGCGATCTATGCCGGAGTGCTGGCGTCGCTGTTCTTCTATCTGAAGCGCACCTCGCGACCACGGGTGCAACAAAGCCGTGAAGGGGAGGCGGACGTGCTGCGGGTGGGCGGGTCGATCTTCTTTGGTGCGGCGCATTACCTGCAGGTGCGCTTGCAGCGCTGCCAGGGGCCGCATGTGGTGATCGATGCGCGGCAGGTGAACTTCATCGATTACTCGGGTGTGGATATGTTGCACCGCGAGGCGCGGCGGTTGCGGCGGGCGGGGGGGAGTCTGACCCTGCACCGGGCCAGGCCGCAGGTGATCGAGGAGTTGCAGAAGCTGGAAGGGGTGGAGTTGTGCCCGATCCGGTTTGAGGAGTGAGGCTGAGATATTTGGGCTGCTTTGCAGCCCATCGCAGGCAAGCCAGCTCCTACAGGGACAGCGCCGGCCTCAGGCCTTGTGATATCCCTGTGGGAGCTGGCTTGCCTGCGATGGGCCGCAAAGCGGCCCCCAACAATCTCAGCCCCGAGCCAGCTGCCGGCGCAACTCAGCCAACACTGGCGCCGTATCCGGGCGCACCCCACGCCAGATAAAGAACGCCTCAGCCGCCTGCTCAGCCAGCATCCCCAGCCCATCCAGCACCTTGGCCGCCCCCAGCTTCTCGGCCCACTGGCAAAACGGCGTAGGCTCCTTGCCATACATCATGTCGTAGCAAACCGTGCGCCCCGCCTCGACCAGGCTGTCGGCAATCGGCGGCAACTCACCGGCCAGGCTCGCCGAGGTGGCATTGATGATCACATCCACCGGCTCCTGCAACCAGGCAAACCCGCTGGCTACCACCGGCCCCAGCTCATCGAACTCACGCGCCAGCTGCTCGGCCTTCTCCACAGTCCGGTTGGCAATCACCAGCGACTGCGGCTTGTGCGCAAGGATCGGCTCCAGCACGCCACGTACCGCGCCACCAGCACCTAGGATCAGAATGCGTTTGCCCGCCAGCTCCACCCCGGCATTCACCGTCAGGTCGCGCACCAGGCCAGCGCCATCGGTGTTGTCGCCCTGCAGGCTGCCATCGGCCAGCTTGCTCAGCGTGTTCACCGCGCCAGCGCGCTGGGCACGCGGGGTCAGGCTGTCGCACAGGCGGAAGGCCTCTTCCTTGAACGGCACGGTGACGTTGCCACCGCGGCCTTGCTTGAAGAAGCCGCGCGCGCAGTCACTGAACTCGTCCAGCGGCGCCAGCAGGGTGGCGTATTCCAGGTCCTGGCCGGTCTGTTCGGCGAACAGGCGATGGATCAGCGGCGACTTGCTGTGGCCGATGGGGTTACCAAAAACGACGTACTGGTCCATGACGGCTCCTTGATTATCCACAGGCTTACTGGCCGAGCCAGTCGCGGTCCTGCAGGAAGTACTCGGTCAGGCGTGCTTCTTCGCTGCCGGGCGCGGCCTTCCAGTCGTAGCCCCAGCGCACCTGGGGCGGCAACGACATGAGGATGGACTCGGTGCGGCCACCGGACTGCAGGCCGAACAGGGTGCCACGGTCGTAGACCAGGTTGAACTCCACGTAGCGGCCACGGCGGTATTCCTGGAACTCGCGCTGCTGCGGGGTGTAAGGGGTGTCCTTGCGGCGCTGGATGATCGGCAGGTAGGCGTTGACGTAGGCGTCGCCGATGGCGCGGATGAAGGCGAAGCAGGTGTCGAAGTCCCACTCGTTCAGGTCATCGAAGAACAGGCCACCGATGCCGCGTGGCTCGCCACGGTGCTTGAGGTGGAAGTAGCGGTCACACCAGGCCTTGTAGCGCGGGTACACGTCGGCGCCGAACGGCGCGCAGGCCTGCTCGGCCACACGGTGCCAGTGGATGCAGTCTTCTTCATTGCCGTAGTACGGTGTCAGGTCGAAGCCGCCGCCGAACCACCAGACAGCCTCTTCACCTTCCTTTTCGGCGATGAAGAAGCGCACGTTGGCGTGGGAAGTGGGCACATGCGGGTTGTGCGGGTGGATCACCAGCGACACGCCCAGGGCCTCGAAGCCACGGCCCGCCAGCTCGGGGCGGTGGGCACTGGCCGACGGCGGCAGACCGGCGCCGAACACGTGGGAAAAGTTGACCCCGCCTTTCTCGATCACCTTGCCATCGCCGATCACCCGCGTGCGGCCCCCGCCACCAGCTTCGCGCACCCAGGCGTCCTCGACGAAGCGGGCGCCGCCGTCTTCAGCTTCGAGGGCAGAGCAGATGCGGTCTTGCAGGTCGAGCAGGTAGGCTTTCACGGCCTCGGTGCGGCTAGTCATCGGGTCACCAGGAACGGGCAGGGAAGAATTCGCCGCGTAGCATACCACCCCCAGCCCGCGCGCCGCAGTTGACGGCGATCAAGCAAAGGCGTCCGATAGAAGGCCTTTCCCGACCCATACGACAGGAGTGCGAGATGGCCAAGCGTATCCAGTTCAGCCAGCATGGCGGCCCGGAAGTGCTGCAGTTTGTGGAATTCGAACCAGCCCCGCCAGGGCCACAGCAGGTGCGTGTGCGTAACCATGCGATCGGCCTGAACTTCATCGATACCTACTTCCGCAGCGGGCTGTATGCACCGCCATCCCTGCCTTCGGGGCTGGGCACGGAAGCGGCTGGCGTGGTCGAGGCCGTGGGCGAGGGCGTGTCCCGGCTGAAAGTGGGTGACCGCGTGGCCCATGCCGGCGGCCCGCTGGGCGCGTATAGCGAGGTGCATACGTTGCCGGAAGCCAATCTGGTGAAGCTGCCCGACAACATCAGCTTCGAGCAGGCGGCGGCGGTGATGCTCAAGGGTTTGACCGTGCAGTACCTGCTGAAGCAGACCTATGAGGTGAAGGCGGGTGACGTGATCCTGTTCCACGCAGCAGCTGGCGGCGTGGGTTCGTTGGCGTGCCAGTGGGCCAAGGCCTTGGGCGCCAAGCTGATCGGGACCGTGAGCTCTGCCGAGAAGGCCGAGCGGGCCAAGGCGCTGGGGGCGTGGGCGACCATCGACTACAGCCGTGAAGACGTGGCCCAGCGGGTGCTGGAGCTGACCGACGGCAAGAAATGCCCTGTGGTGTATGACGGTGTGGGTGCCGACACCTGGCTGACCTCACTGGACTGCCTGCAGCCGCGCGGGTTGATGGTGAGCTTTGGCAATGCCTCGGGGGCGGTGAGCGGGGTGAACCTGGGGATTCTGGCGCAGAAGGGCTCGCTGTATGTGACCCGGCCGACGTTGGCGACCTATGCCAACAATGCCGAGAATACCCAGGCCATGGCCGATGACCTGTTTGCGATGATTGGTAGCGGCAAGCTGGTTGTGGATATCCAGCAGCGGTATCCGCTGAGTGAGGCGGCCAAGGCGCAGGCGGAGCTGTCGGCGCGCAGGACTGTGGGGTCGACTGTACTGATCCCCTGAGCCCACTCCCTCAGGTTCCCAAGAACTGGGGCCAATCACTTTACCTGTGGGAGCGGGTTTACCCGCGAAGAAGGCACCGCGGTGCATGGCACCGGCTCCGCCGGTGTTCGCGGGCGCGCCCGCTCCCACAGGTACTGCGTCGGCCTTGAATATGGCGCTATGCCTGTGGGGGACGGGTGGTTGGTATCGACTCGATACCATCGAGAATCGCCTCCACCAATCCCTCCGCCAATTCAATGGAATGCAGGCTCGACCAATACATGCCACGGCCTTCTTCGCGCAGGTACTCGAGGGCTTTCGAGCCCGTTTCGTAGGCGCCTCGCAGATACAGAGCTACATGAACCAAGGCGTCCTCGGCGGAAATGTTCGGGTTTACGGTGAACAGCGGTTCGTGGCCGGCGTCGCAGCGGCCGAAGGGGCGGGTGGAGGTGCAGGGTAGGGGTGGATCGGGGACAATCTTCTTCATCACTAGATCTCGCTTCATGGCACCACCCAGTCGTTACCACACGAATAGGTGGCAGCTGTACGCAGGGTGGTAAACCGGGTGGGAGATCTAAAACCCAGCAGGCACGAAGCCTCCTGCGAACAGCCGCCATGGACTGCCAAGATCACCCAGAACCCGGGTTACCACACCCGATCGCCAAGTTATTCGGCGACGGCTGAAGCCTAAGGGCAGAGGTTCCCACTGAGAAGGTGATGGCAGAGGACGCGGCTCGTAGGATATTTCCCAAGCCGCAAGCTGGACAGCCATTCGAGACAAAATCAGAAAAATCTGCGGGGTTCCGGGGCCGCTTTGCAGCCCAATCGCCGGCAAGCCAGCTCCCACACCGACCGCGCCGATTTCAAGTCATGTGCAGTACCTGTGGGAGCTGGCTTGCCGGCGATCGAGGGCAAAGCCCTCGCCAGCGATATCAGCCTGGACGAACGACTTCGCCAGTCACCAGGTCACGAATCACACTGGGGTTCTTCCTTCCACCCAAGGCCCCGCCCAGTACCAGATCCAGCTGCCCATGAAAGTACTGCTCCACCCGCAACCGGGTCTTCGCCGCCGGGCGTCCGCCCGGGTTGCACGAAGTGGAAATCAACGGCCCCACCAACGCACACAGCTCGCGCACCAACGGGTGGTCACTGACCCGCAGCGCCACGGTGTCATGCTCCCCGGTCACCCACTCGGGCAACAGGTTCTGGTGCGGCACCAGCCAGGTGTTCGGCCCCGGCCAGGTGCTGCCCATGCGGTCGATCCAGTCTTCGGGGAAATCCTCGAACAAGAAGTCGAACTGGCGGATGTTGTCGGCAACCAGAATCAGGCCTTTATCCACAGGCCGCGACTTCAGCGCCAGCAGGCGATACACCGCGTCCTCGTTCCACGGGTCGCAGCCCAGGCCCCAGACCGCTTCCGTCGGGTAGGCGATCACTGCGCCCGCCCGGATCTCACGTGCGGCTTGTTGCACACGAAAACTGCTCACCATTTCTGTTACTCCGCCTATATACCTTGCTTGTGAGCAGTGTACTTAGCCCGCGCGGGCAAACCAACGCCCGGCTTCATTGCTCACCCGGCCTTCCAGCTCCAGTTCGGTCAGCTGCGCCAGCACGTCGGCCAACGGCAGCTCGCTGCAGTGGGCCAGGCTTTCGCTGGTTTGTGGCGCAGCATGCAGCAAGGCGAGCAGGGGATGGTCGAATTTATCCACAACCGCAGGCGGCAGGTTCTGCCAGCCCTGCAGGCTTTCCAATATCTGCTCCACGCTCTCCACCAGCAGCGCGCCGTCACGGATCAACTGGTGGCAGCCCTTGGCCCCGGGGTGGTGAATGGAGCCCGGTATGGCATACACCTCGCGGCCTTGCTCGGCAGCCAGGCGTGCCGTGATCAGCGAACCACTGGCCAGGCTGGCCTCGACCACCAGCACGCCCAGCGACAGGCCACTGATGATGCGATTGCGCCGCGGGAAGTTGCCAGGCAGCGGCCCGGCATCCAGCGGGTACTCGGAAACCAGCGCGCTACCGTTGTCGATCATCGCTTGCGCGAGCGACTTGTGGCGCTGTGGATAAAGTTTTTGCAACCCCGTACCGAGCACGCCAATCGTGCCCCCACCAGCCTGCAATGCGGCCCGATGAGCGGCACCGTCGATGCCCACGGCCAAGCCGCTGGTAATGGTGAAACCGGCCTGCGCCAGGTAGCGGGAAAATGCCGCAGCAGTGTCGAGCGCTGGAGGTGAAGCACGCCTGCTGCCCACAATTGCCAGCTGTGGGCGCTCGAGCAAGGCCGGGTTGCCAGCGACGAAAAGCAGCGGAGGGGCATCGTCGATTTCCGCCAATAGCGGCGGGTAGCCAGGGCCGTCCCACATCAGTAAATGCTGGCCTGGGCGCTCTAGCCAGGCCATTGCGGCCAGTGCACCTTCACGTACTTCGGCACTGCGCCGGGCATCAATGGTGGCCTGTGGTATGCCCAATGCGCGCCACGCGCCGGCCGGTGCGCACAGTGCCGAAGAGGCACTTCCAAAGGCCTCCAGCAAGGTGTTAAAGCGACGCAACCCCGTCTCCGGCAGCCGGTGCAGGCGTAATCGCGCCTCCAGTTCGGCAGGCGGAAGAGGCGACGAATGGTAGGTCTGCATGGAGATCATCCTTGATCGAATTGGGGCCATCGACGTGGCACAAACTGTGGATAACTTTGTTGATAACGCTTTGACAACCTGTCCATCGAATGGGCTATATGCGGCCCTTGAAAACCCTAGCCGAGCTTTGCCAGGTGCTGAAATCCCCGTTTCCCTTTATTATGTGTGCTCAGTTTTCAACCGAACGCACAGTGACTGCCTGACCTTATGGCCATCTTGAACATTCTCGAATTCCCGGACCCGCGCCTGCGCACCATCGCCAAGCCGGTGACGGTGTTCGACGACGCCCTGCGTCAGCTGATCGACGACATGTTTGAAACCATGTACGAAGCCCCTGGCATCGGCCTGGCCGCCACCCAGGTCAACGTGCACCAGCAGGTCGTGGTCATGGACCTCAGTGAAGACCGCAGCGAGCCGCGCGTCTTCATCAACCCCACGGTCGAAGAGCTGACCCATGACATGGGCCAGTACCAGGAAGGCTGCCTGTCGGTACCTGGCTTCTACGAGAACGTCGACCGCCCGCTGCGTGTACGGGTCAAGGCCCAGGACCGTGACGGCAAGCCATACGAGCTGGAGTGCGAAGGCCTGCTGGCGGTGTGCGTGCAGCACGAATTCGATCACCTCAACGGCAAGCTGTTCGTCGACTACCTGTCGCAGCTCAAGCGCGACCGGATCAAGAAAAAGCTGGAAAAGCAGCACCGCCAGCAAGCCTGATCCCCACCTTCCAGAAGGCTTGCTCCGGCAAGCCTTTTTCTTTTTTGAAGCGAGAACTCCATGCGCATCGTCTTTGCAGGCACTCCAGAGTTTGCCGCCGAACACCTCAAGGCCTTGCTCGACAGCCCCTACGAGATCGTGGCCGTCTACACCCAGCCCGACCGCCCGGCCGGCCGCGGCCAGAAGCTGATGCCGAGCGCGGTCAAGCAACTGGCTGTGGCCCATGACATCCCGGTGTTCCAGCCGCCGACCCTGCGCAACGCCGAAGCCCAGGCCGAACTGGCCGCGCTGAAGCCGGACCTGATGGTGGTGGTCGCCTATGGCCTGATCCTGCCGCAGGTGGTGCTGGATATCCCGCGCCTGGGCTGCATCAACAGCCATGCCTCTCTGCTGCCACGCTGGCGCGGTGCCGCACCGATCCAGCGCGCCGTGGAAGCCGGCGACGCCGAGAGCGGTGTGACCGTGATGCGTATGGAAGCGGGCCTGGACACCGGCCCGATGCTGCTCAAGGTAGTCACCCCGATCAGCGCCGAAGACACCGGCGGCAGCCTGCACGACCGCTTGGCCGAGATGGGCCCGCCCGCAGTCGTCCAGGCCATTGCAGGCCTGGCCGACGGTTCGCTGCAAGGCGAAGTGCAGGACGATGCCCTGGCCACCTACGCGCACAAGCTGAACAAGGACGAAGCGCGCATCGACTGGAGCCGCCCGGCCGTCGAGCTGGAACGCCTGATCCGTGCCTTCAACCCGTGGCCGGTTTGCCACAGCACCCTCGATGGCGAAAGCGTGAAAGTGCTGGCCGCCAACTTGTCCACAGGTAAAGGCGCCCCAGGCGAGATCCTCTCCGCCAGCAAGGACGGCCTGGTGGTCGCCTGCGGTGACCAGGCGCTGAGCCTGACCCGCCTGCAACTGCCCGGCGGCAAGCCGCTGAACTTCAGCGACCTTTTCAACAGCCGTCGCGAGAAATTTGCCAGCGGCAAGGTGCTGGGCCAATGAACCCACGCCTCGCCGCCGCCCGTGCCCTTGCCGCTGTGCTCAGTGGCAAGGCCTCGCTGAACAGCTCGCTGCCGGCGCAACTGGACAAAGTCGATGAGCGCGACCGCGGCCTGACCCAGGACCTGGCGTTCGGCACCGCGCGCTGGCAGCCACGCCTCGACCTGCTGGCCGCGCAGCTGCTGCAGAAGCCGTTCAAGGCCGCCGATGACGATGTGCAGGCGCTGCTGCTGGTCGGCCTGTACCAGCTGTTCTACAGCCGTATCCCGGCCCACGCGGCCATTGGCGAGACCGTCGGCTGTGCCGACAAGCTGAAGAAGCCGTGGGCCAAGGGCCTGCTCAATGCCGTGCTGCGCCGCGCCCAACGCGAAGGCGAAGAGTTGCTGGCCGGCATGGAGCGCGACCCGGTGGTACGCACCGCCCACCCGCGCTGGCTGCAGAAGTCGCTCAAGGCCTTCTGGCCGGAGCAGTGGGAGGCCATCTGCGCCGCCAATAACGCCCACCCGCCGATGATCCTGCGGGTCAACCGCCGCCACCACAGCCGCGATGCCTACCTGGCACTGCTGGCCGAGGCAGGTGTTGGCGCCAGCGCCTGCCAGTACAGCCGTGACGGTATCGTTTTGGCCGAAGCCTGCGATGTGCGCGGCCTGCCAGGCTTTGCCGAAGGCTGGGTGAGCGTTCAGGACGAAGCCGCGCAGCTGTCCGCCGATCTGCTGGAACTGGCCCCCGGCCAGCGCGTGCTCGACGCCTGCTGTGCACCGGGCGGCAAGACCTGCCACCTGCTGGAAGCCGAAGCCGGCCTGGCCCACGTGGTGGCCATCGACCTCGAAGCCAAGCGCCTGACCCGCGTGCGCGAGAACCTCGACCGCCTGCAACTGGACGCCGAGCTGATCGCATGCGATGCCCGCGACACCGCCAGCTGGTGGGACGGCAAGCCATTCCAGCGCATCCTCCTCGACGCACCGTGCTCGGCCACCGGCGTGATCCGCCGTCACCCGGACATCAAGCTGACCCGTCAGGCCGACGACATCCCGGCCCTGGCCACGCTGCAAGGCGAGCTGCTCGATGCCCTGTGGCCGACCCTGGAAGTGGGCGGAATGCTGCTGTACGCCACCTGCTCCAGCCTGCCGACCGAGAACACCGAAGTGATCGATGCCTTCCTCGCCCGCACCCCGGGCGCCCGTGAGCTGGACCTGGCCACCGAAGCCGGCCTGCGCCAGCCTCACGGCCGCCAGTTGCTGGCCCAGGAAGGCGGCCACGACGGTTTCTACTATGCCAAGCTGATCAAGATCGCCGCCTCGCGCGGATAAGAACAAAAGGTAGGGAGTAGCGGATGAAGATCATCATCCTCGGCGCAGGGCAGGTAGGCGGTACGCTGGCGGAGCACCTGGCCAGCGAAGCCAACGACATCACCGTGGTCGACACTGATGGCGACCGCCTGCGCGACCTGGGCGACCGCCTGGACATCCGCACCGTGCAAGGCCGCGGCTCGCTGCCTACGGTGCTGCGCCAGGCCGGTGCCGACGACGCCGACATGCTGGTGGCGGTAACCAACAGTGACGAGACCAACATGGTCGCCTGCCAGGTGGCCTATTCGCTGTTCCACACCCCGACCAAGATCGCCCGGGTGCGCGAGTCGGCCTACCTGACCCGCGAAGAGCTGTTCGACAACGACCATATCCCGGTCGACGTGCTGATCAGCCCCGAGCAGGTAGTGACCAACTACATCAAGCGCCTGATCGAGCACCCGGGCTCGCTGCAGGTAATCGACTTCGCCGAAGGCAAGGCCCAGCTGGTGGCGGTGAAGGCGTACTACGGTGGCCCGCTGGTAGGCCAGCAACTGCGCCAGATCCGCGCGCACATGCCCAACGTCGACACCCGCGTGGCGGCCATCTTCCGCCGCGACCGCCCGATCACCCCGCGGGGCGACACGGTGATCGAAGCAGACGACGAAGTGTTCTTCATCGCCGCGAAGAAGGACATCCGCGCGGTGATGGGTGAGCTGCGCCGTATCGACGAAACCAACAAGCGTGTGGTCATCGCCGGTGGCGGGCAGATCGGCGAACGCCTGGCCGAGGCCATCGAAAGCCGCTACCAGGTGAAGATCATCGAGATGAGCCCGGCCCGTTGCCGACACCTCTCCGACACCCTGGAAAGCACCGTGGTGCTGCAGGGCAGCGCCTCGGACAAGGACCTGATGCTGGAGGAGAACATCGCCGACGCCGACATCTTCCTGGCCCTGACCAACGACGACGAGGCCAACATCATGTCGTCGCTGCTGGCCAAGCGCCTGGGCGCCCGCAAGGTGATGACCATCATCAACAACCCGGCCTATGTCGACCTGGTGCAGGGTGGCGACATCGACATCGCCATCAGCCCGCAGCTGGCCACCATCGGCACCTTGCTGGCGCACGTGCGCCGGGGCGACATCGTCAGCGTGCACTCGCTGCGCCGTGGCGCTGCCGAAGCTATCGAAGCGGTGGCGCACGGGGATTCGAAGTCGAGCAAGGTGGTCGGCAAGGCGATCGAAGACATCGCCCTGCCGCCGGGCACTACCATCGGCGCGATCATTCGTGACGAAGAGGTGATGATTGCCCACGACGACACCATGATCGAATCGGGCGACCATGTGATCCTGTTCGTTGTGGATAAAAAGCATATTCGGGATGTGGAGAAGCTGTTCCACGTCGGCTTGAGTTTCTTCTAGGAGCACAGGGCATGCGCGAATCGCTGGAGAAGATGCTGGCCAAGGGTGTGGATAACCCGTTGTTGAGGTTCGGCCTGGGCAAGGCCTGGCTGGATGAAGGCAATGGTGCTGAAGCGGCGGTGCATCTGGCACGGTGCGTGGAACAGGACCCGAAGTACTCGGCGGCGTGGAAGCTGCTGGGCAAGGCGCATCAGCAGCAGGGTGACCTGGCGGCGGCGCGCAAGGCCTGGGAGGAGGGGATCGTGGCGGCGCAGGCCCATGGGGACAAGCAAGCCGAAAAAGAAATGACCGTTTTTCTCAAGAAGCTCAACAAAATATCAGGTTAACGCGGCCCTGTGGGAGCGGGCGTGCCCGCGAAGAATTCAACGCGGTGACTGGCACCGGCTGCGCCGGTGTTCGCGGGCACGCCCGCTCCCACAGGGTCCCTGCTAAAACAGGCAGAGTTGTATTCAGCCTGCTACAGGGACAGTTGAAATCTCAATACCAGCGCGCCTCGCCAGCCGGGCGCTTCTTGAAGCGCTTCATGCTCCACATGTACTGGCTCGGGTACTCGCGCACATAGCGCTCGACCACCTTGCTCATCGCCGCTGCCGACACGGTCACGTCGGTGCTGTACATCTCTTCCGGCGCCGCCTCCAGGAACACCTTGAAGCCCGAGCCATCCGGCAGCCGCAGGGCATGCAGGAACACCCCCACCGCCTTGCCCCCGGCCAGCATGTTCGGCACGAACTTGCTGGTCAGTGCCTGGGTACCCAGGAACGGCACGAACACGCCTGCCGACTCTGCCGGCTCCGGGTCGGCAGGAATACCCACCTGGCCACCACGGCGCACTTCCTTGATCACGCTGAGGATGCCTTCCTTGGTCGAAGGCGCCACGCGGTTGCCCATCTGCACCCGCTGCTCGCGCAGCAGATCATCCACCGCCTTCAGCTTTGGCGGGCGGTAGAAGATGATCGGTTTGCACTGGTTGCAGTAGAAGTGGTTCAGCACTTCCCAGTTGCCCAGGTGGCTGGTGATGCCGACCACGCCCTTGCCCGAGGCCAGGGCCTGCTCCAGCACTTCCAGGCCGTGCACTTCCTTGACCAGCTCCAGCGAGCGGTGCGGCGGCCAGATCCAGGCACAGGCACTTTCGACGAAGGATTTACCGATATCCTTCAACGCGCGGCCAACAAGCTGCTCGCGCTCGGCCGGGTCCATCTCCGGGAAGCACTTGGCCAGGTTGATGCGTACGACATTGCGCGAGCCGTTGGGGATCTTCCACATCAGCCAGCCGATACCGGCGCCGACGCGCTGCACAGCGCCCCAGGGCAGCTTGGCAAACAGGCGCAGCACCCCGACCATCAGGGCGCCCTTGAACTTTTCCACAGGCGAATTCCTTATTTCAGCAAGGCGCGCATTGTAACCCCTCAGCGCAACAAGGCGGCGTAGCGATCGCAATCGGTGGTGTGGTCCATGACCATGCCGGTGGCCTGCATGAAGGCATAGCAGATGGTCGGGCCAACGAACGTGAAGCCGGCTTTCTGCAGGGCTTTGCTCATCGCCTTGGCTTCATCGGTAACCGCTGGCACCTCGCTGCGGCCCGTGAAGTGGTTGATCTTCGGCGCACCACCAACGAATGACCAGAGCCAGTCGGCGGGGTTGTCCACAGCCAGCCAGGCCTGGGCATTGCGCCTGGCAGCCTTGAGCTTGAGGCGGTTGCGGATGATGCCGGCATCCTGCATCAGCTCCTCGATGCGTTCGTCGCTCATGACGGCGAGTTTCACCGGATCGAAGCCGTGCATCACCTCGCGATAACGCTCGCGTTTACGCAATACGGTGATCCACGAAAGCCCCGCCTGGAACCCTTCGAGCAAAAGCATCTCGAACAGCAACGCCGGGTCACGCTGGGGCGTTCCCCATTCCTGGTCATGGTAGGCCTGGTACAACGGATCGTCGGTACACCAAAAGCAGCGTGGCATAAGGCTCCAATGAGTAGAGGGCGAGGCGAATCAGGTTATACTCCCGCTCTTTACATCCGCATCCCCAGATACAGGTGAATTTCGTGAGCCAGCCTACGCCAGCCGTGCGTACCTTCCAAGACCTGATCCTCGCCCTGCAGAACTACTGGGCCGAGCAAGGTTGTGTGGTGCTTCAGCCCTACGATATGGAAGTAGGCGCCGGCACTTTCCACACCGCTACATTCCTGCGCGCCGTGGGTCCAGAAACCTGGAACGCCGCCTATGTGCAGCCTAGCCGTCGCCCTGCCGACGGGCGGTATGGCGAAAACCCCAACCGCCTGCAGCACTACTACCAGTTCCAGGTGGTACTGAAGCCCAACCCGGCCAACTTCCAGGAGCTGTACCTCGGCTCGCTGAAAGCCATCGGCCTGGACCCGCTGGTCCACGACATTCGCTTCGTCGAAGACAACTGGGAATCGCCGACCCTCGGCGCCTGGGGCCTGGGCTGGGAAATCTGGCTCAACGGCATGGAAGTCACCCAGTTCACCTACTTCCAGCAGGTAGGCGGTATCGAGTGCTACCCGGTCACCGGTGAAATCACCTACGGCCTGGAGCGCCTGGCCATGTACATCCAGGGCGTCGACTCGGTGTACGACCTGGTGTGGGCCGACGGCCCGTTCGGCAAGGTCACCTACGGCGACGTGTTCCACCAGAACGAGGTGGAGCAGTCGACCTACAACTTCGAGCACGCCAACGTCGAGAAGCTGTTCGAACTGTTCGACTTCTACGAAAGCGAAGCCAACCGCCTGATCAAGCTGGACCTGCCGCTGCCGACCTATGAAATGGTGCTGAAGGCCTCGCACACCTTCAACCTGCTGGACGCCCGCCGTGCCATCTCGGTAACCGAGCGCCAGCGCTACATCCTGCGTGTACGTACCCTGGCCCGGGACGTGGCGCAAAGCTATCTGCAAGCCCGCGCACGCCTGGGCTTCCCGATGGCCACCCCTGAACTGCGTGACGAAGTGTTGGCTAAGCTGGAGGCTGCACAATGAGTGCTCAAGATTTCCTGGTAGAACTGGGCACCGAAGAGCTGCCACCGAAGGCCCTCGCCAGCCTCGGCGAAGCCTTCCTGGCTGGTATCGAGAAAGGCCTGCAGGCCGCTGGCCTGAACTACACCGGCAAGCAGGTTTACGCCGCGCCGCGTCGCCTGGCCGTGCTGATCCGCCAGCTGGACGTGCAGCAGCCTGACCGCAGCATCAATATCGACGGCCCGCCCCTGCAGGCTGCTTTCAAAGACGGCGAGCCGACCCAGGCTGCCTTGGGCTTTGCCAAGAAATGCGGTGTGGATCTGTCGGAAATCGACCAGACCGGCGCCAAGCTGCGTTTCTCCCAGCACATCCCGGGCAAGGCCACCGCTGGCCTGCTGCCGACCATCGTCGAAGATTCGCTCAACGACCTGCCGATCCCCAAGCGCATGCGCTGGGCGGCCAGCCGTGAAGAGTTCGTGCGCCCGACCCAATGGCTGGTGATGCTGCTGGGCGACCAGGTGGTCGACTGCACCATCCTGTCGCAGAAGGCCGGCCGTGAATCCCGTGGCCACCGCTTCCACCACCCGGAAAACGTGGTCATCACCACCCCGGCCAACTACGTCGAAGACCTGCGCAAAGCCTACGTGCTGGCCGACTTCGCCGAGCGCCGCGAGCTGATCAGCAAGCGTACCGCCGAACTGGCCATGCAGCAGGAAGGCAGCGCCATCGTGCCGCCGGCACTGCTGGACGAAGTGACCGCCCTGGTCGAGTGGCCGGTGCCGCTGGTGTGCTCGTTCGAGGAGCGTTTCCTCGAAGTGCCACAGGAAGCCCTGATCACCACCATGCAGGACAACCAGAAGTACTTCTGCCTGCTGGACAGCGAAGGCAAGCTGCTGCCGCGCTTCATCACCGTGGCCAACGTCGAGAGCCGCGACCCGAAGCAGATCGTGCAAGGCAACGAGAAGGTCGTGCGCCCACGCCTGACCGACGCCGAGTTCTTCTTCAAGCAGGACAAGAAGCAGCCGCTGGAAACCTTCAACGAGCGCCTGAAGAACGTGGTGTTCCAGGCTCAGCTGGGTACCGTGTACGACAAGGCCGAGCGCGTTTCCAGGCTGGCCGCCTTCATCGCCCCGCTGATCGGCGGCGACGCCCAGCGCGCCGGCCGTGCCGGCCTGCTGTCGAAGTGCGACCTGGCCACCGAGATGGTCGGCGAGTTCCCTGAAATGCAGGGTGTGGCCGGTTACTACTACGCGCTCAACGACGGTGAGCCGGAAGATGTGGCCCTGGCCCTGAACGAGCAGTACATGCCGCGCGGTGCTGGCGCCGAGCTGCCGCAGACCCTCACCGGTGCTGCCGTGGCCATCGCCGACAAGCTCGACACCCTGGTCGGCATTTTCGGCATCGGCATGCTGCCTACCGGCAGCAAGGACCCGTACGCCCTGCGCCGTGCCGCCCTGGGCGTGCTGCGTATCCTGATCGAGAAGCAGCTGGACCTGGACCTGACCGGTGCGGTCGAGTTCGCGGTCAAGCAGTTCGGCACCAAGGTCAAGGCCGCCGGCCTGGCCGAACAGGTGCTGGAGTTCATCTTCGACCGCCTGCGTGCGCGTTACGAAGACGAAGGCATCGACGTGGCCACCTACCTGTCGGTACGTGCCCTGCAGCCAGGTTCTGCCCTGGACTTCGACCAGCGCGTGCAAGCTGTACAAGCCTTCCGCAAGCTGCCGGAAGCCGAGGCCCTGGCCGCGGTGAACAAGCGCGTGTCGAACCTGCTGAGCAAGGCCGAAGGCGCCATCGCCGATCACGTCGAGCCGAAGTACTTCGACAACGCCAACGAGTTCTCCCTGTACTCGGCCATCCAGCAGGCCGACCAGGCCGTGCAACCGATGGCTGCTGCACGCCAGTACAGCGAATCGCTGGCCCGCCTGGCGGCCCTGCGTGACCCGGTCGACGCCTTCTTCGAGGCGGTGATGGTCAACGCCGAGGATGCCAAGGTACGCGCCAACCGTTATGCCCTGCTCAGCCGCCTGCGCGGCCTGTTCCTGGGCGTGGCCGACATTTCGCTGCTGGGGTAAGCCTTGAAACTGCTGATTCTCGACCGTGACGGAGTCATCAACTACGACTCCGACGCCTACATCAAGACGCTGGACGAGTGGGTGCCGATCCCTGGCTCGGTCGAAGCGATCGCGCAGTTGAGCAAGGCGGGCTGGACGGTGGCCGTGGCCACCAACCAGTCCGGCATTGCCCGTGGCTACTATGCGCTGGCAACCCTCGAGGCCATGCACGCGCGCCTGCGCGCGCTGGTGGCCGAGCAGGGTGGCGAGGTGGGTCACATCGTGTATTGCCCGCACGGGCCGGACGAAGGCTGCGATTGCCGCAAGCCCAAGCCTGGCATGCTGCGGGCGATCGCCGAGCATTACCAGGTCGGCCTGGAAGGCGTCTGGTTCGTTGGCGACAGCAAAGGTGACCTGGAGGCCGCCCTGGCCGTCGGTGCACAACCCGTGTTGGTGAAAACCGGCAAGGGCGAGCGGACCCTGGAAAAAGGCGTCCCGGAAACTACACTGATTTTCGACGATCTGGCAGCTATCGCCAGAGAACTAATTTAAACAGTGCGCCTTCGGGCGCATTTTTCTCAGGCGGGCATGCCCCGCAATGGTACAAGCCACTATGTCGATCCTGCAGGCGATCAGAATCTTTCTTTTTTACCTGCTGCTGGGCACCAGTTCGCTGCTGTGGTGCTCGCTGAGCTTCTTCGTCGCGCCGTTCCTGTCGTTCCCCAAGCGCTACAAGTTCATCAACGTGTACTGGTGCCGTTGCGCGTTGTTCCTGGTGCGCACCATCTTGGGTATCGACTACAAGATCACTGGCGCCGAGAACGTGCCTGATGAGCCTTGCGTGATCCTGTCCAACCACCAGAGCACCTGGGAAACCTTCTTCCTTTCCCAGTATTTCTCGCCGCTGAGCCAGGTGCTCAAGCGCGAGTTGCTGTACGTGCCGTTCTTCGGTTGGGCCATGGCCATGCTGCGGCCGATCGCGATCAACCGCGATAACCCCAAGGAAGCCCTGCGCCAGGTAGCTAGCAAGGGTGACGAGTTGCTCAAGCAGAAGACCTGGGTGCTGATCTTCCCGGAAGGCACCCGCGTGCCATTCGGCACCATGGGCAAGTTCTCCCGTGGTGGTACCGCGCTGGCAGTGAATGCCGGGTTGCCGGTGCTGCCGATTGCCCATAACGCCGGCAAGTTCTGGCCGAAGACCGGTTGGGGCAAGCGCGCTGGCACCATCGAGGTGGTGATTGGCGAACCGATGTACGCCAACGGCACCGGACCACGGGCCATCGCCGAGCTCAACGACCGCGCCGCGGCGTGGAACGAAGCGACCCAGCGGGCCATGGGTTCGCTGCCGCCAGCAGAGGAAAAACCCTAGGAACAGATGGCCTGACCATCTGTGGATAACTTGTGAACTGTTTTTGGATTAAAAGCTTGAAGTGATAGCTAAGTGTTTGAATTAGCTGTTTATTTCTGTGTATGACATTTTTCTGAAAATCGTGCATAAGTTTTTTTGGGGCATAAGAAAACCGGCTTTTACAGCCGGTTTTTTTATTGCCTCATGCGGGCGTTTAGAAACGACCCGTTGCAGCCGTCAGATCTTGTCGATATCCACATCCCTGGTTTCTTTCAGGCAGAAGATCCCCACCACCAGGCTGATCCCGGTCACCAGCACCGGGTACCACAGCCCATAGAAGATATCCCCGGTGTACACCACCAGCGCGAACGACACCGTTGGCAGGAAGCCACCGAACCAGCCGTTGCCAATGTGGTAGGGCAGCGACATGGAGGTGTAGCGGATGCGAGTGGGGAACAGCTCGACCATCACCGCCGCCAGCGGGCCATAGGTCATGGTCGCGATCAGGATCATCGCCACGATCAGCACCACCACCATCACCTGGTTGACCTGCCCAGGGTCGGCCTTGGCCGGGTAGCCGGCCTGTTCCACCGCCGCACGCATGGCCGCTTCGTCGAAGCCGTTGATGGTCTTGTCACCGATGTTAACCACCACATCGCTGCCGGCCACATCCACAGAGCTGTACGGTAGGCCTTGCTTGACCAGGAAGGTCTTGACCTTGTCGCAAGGGCTGTCGAAACGCGCCTTGCCCACCGGGTCGAACTGGAAGGTGCAGCCTTGCGGGTCGGCAGTGACAACGATCGGCGCCTGGCGGCTGGCCGCGTCGATCTGTGGGTTGGCGTAGTGGCTCAGCGCCTTGAACAGCGGGAAGTACAGCACCGTGGCCAGCAGCAGGCCGAGCATCAGGATCGGCTTGCGGCCAATACGGTCGGACAACCAGCCGAAGAACACGAAGAACGGCGCACCAATGACCACGCTGATGATCAGCAGGGTGTTGGCCTGGGCCGGGTCCATCTTCAGCATCTGGGTCATGAAGAACAGCACGTAGAACTGCGCCGTGTAGAAGGTCACGGCCTGCCCGGCGTTGATGCTGAACAGGGCGGTGAGCACCACTTTCAGGTTCGGCCAGGAGGTGAACGACTCACGGATCGGCGACTTGCTTACCTTGCCCTGAGCCTTCATTTTCACGAAGGCCGGCGACTCGTGCATGCTCATGCGGATCCAGGTGGAAATCGCCAGCAGCACGATCGACAGCAGGAACGGCAGGCGCCAACCCCAGGTTTCGAACTGGTCGCCACTGATATAGCGGCTGCCCAGCACCACCACCAGCGACAACAACAGGCCAAGGGTGGCGGTGGACTGGATGAAACCCGTGTGGAAACCGCGCTTGCCGGGCGGTGCATGCTCGGCCACATAGGTGGCCGCACCGCCGTATTCACCACCCAGCGCCAGCCCCTGCAGCATGCGCAGCACCACCAGGATGATCGGTGCCGCAATGCCGATGCTGGCGTAGGTGGGCAACAACCCCACCGCGAAGGTGGACAGGCCCATCAGCACGATGGTGACCAGGAAGGTGTACTTGCGCCCGATCATGTCGCCCAGCCGGCCAAACACCAGCGCCCCGAACGGCCGCACCAGGAAGCCGGCGGCAAAGGCCATGAGGGCGAAGATGAAGGCGGTGGTGTCGTTCACGCCAGCGAAGAACTGCTTGCTGATGACCGCTGCCAGCGCACCATAGAGAAAAAAGTCATACCACTCGAAAACAGTCCCGAGGGATGACGCGAAAATGATCTTGCGTTCTTCACGACGGCTGGAGCTGCTGGCCGCCGCACCCTGCTCTTGGATGTAATCCGACATCGTTGCTGTCCTCGGCCCGCAGGCCACAGTGATTATTCTTGTTGTTCCACTGTCGGCAGCTTCTGACCGCCAGCTGCCGGTACTGCACGCACCCGGGGTCAGGGCGTCGGTATTGCGTCTTCGTTCAGATAGGTCTGGGTGGCAGCTCCTTTGAGGATCAGTTGCGCCGCCTTCTCGGCGATCATCAGGGTGGGTGAACAAGTATTGCCGGAGGTGATCTGCGGCATGATCGAGGCGTCCGCCACGCGCAGGCCAGGGATGCCGTGTACGCGCAACTGGTTATCCACAACGTCCAGTTCACCATTGCCCATGCGGCAGGTGCCTACCGGGTGGAAGATGGTGGTGCCGATCTTGCCAGCGGCTTCGAACAGCTCTTCTTCGGTTTGCAGGGCTGGACCCGGCAGGTATTCCTTTGGGTCGAACGCAGCGAGGGCAGGGGCCTGGACGATACGCCGGGTAAGGCGAATGGAATCGGCGGCGACGCGCAGGTCCTGGGGGTCGCTGAGGTAGTTGGGGTCGATCAGCGGTGTGCTGTTCATGTCGCTGCTGCGGATATCGATACGCCCGCGGCTGGCCGGGCGCAGGTTGCACACCGAGGCGGTAAAGGCCGGGAACCTGTGCAGTGGCTCGCCAAAGCGCTCAAGTGACAGCGGCTGCACGTGGTACTGCAGGTTGGCGGTGGCCTGCTCCGGGCTCGAACGCACGAACGCACCCAGTTGGCTCGGCGCCATGGCCAGCGGGCCACTGCGGTCATAGAGGTAGCGCAGGCCCATGCCCATCTTGCCCCACAGGCTGTTGGCCATCTGGTTCAGGGTTCGGGTATTGCGGATCTGGTAGATCAGGCGCAGTTGCAGGTGATCCTGCAGGTTGCCGCCAACACCGGGCATGTCGTGACGCACGCCAATGCCCAGGCTTTCCAGTAACTGCCGCGGGCCGATGCCGGAGCGCTGCAGGATACCGGGAGAGCCCACAGCACCCGCACAGAGGATGATCTCGCGACGTGCCGCAAACTCGTGCCAGGCACCCTGCCAGAACGCCTTTACCGCCCGTGCACGGGTGTTGTTGAGCAGCACCTGGTCAACCTGAACGCCGGTCAGCACGGTGAGATTGGGGCGGTCCTTGATCGGCCGCAGGAAAGCCTTGGAAGCGTTCCAGCGCACACCGCTGCGTTGGTTGACCTGGAAATATCCACAGCCCTGGTTGTCGCCGGTATTGAAATCATCGACCTTGCCGATGCCGCTCTGCTCGGCGGCATCACGGAAGGCATCGAGGATCGGCCAGCTGTAGCGCTGGCGCTCGACCCGCCATTCGCCATCACCACCGTGGTGCTCGCTGGCGCCGGCAAAGTGGCTTTCGCTGGCCTTGAACAGCGGTAGTACGTCTTTCCAGGCCCAGCCGTCGTTGCCTTGCTCGGCCCAACGGTCGTAGTCGGCGGCCTGGCCGCGCATGTAGATCATGCCGTTGATCGAGGAGCAGCCACCCAGCACCTTGCCCCGTGGATAGCCCAGCGCACGACCGCCCAGGCCGGGCTGCGCCTCGGTCTTGAAGCACCAGTCGGTGCGCGGGTTGCCGATGCAATAGAGATAACCGACGGGGATATGGATCCAGGGATAGTTGTCGCGCCCACCCGCTTCCAGCAGCAGCACTTGGCAGGAAGGGTCGGCGGACAAACGATTGGCCAACAGGCAACCGGCGGGACCGGCCCCTACGACCACGTAGTCGAAGACAGAATCGGCTGATGGCATGTGCAACCTCGGGCCTGATTATTATTCTTGTCCCGATCCATCTTAGTGAGTAATTTCGTGGAGGAAACACGAGATTTCGCGCAGCTGCTGTGCGTTTTAGCACAGTGGCAAGTCTGTACTGGCCTCTTCGCGGGCACGCCCGCTCCCACAAGGTAACGCGATCCCTGTGAGAGCGGGCGTGCCCGCGAAGAGGCCGGAACGAACTGCCAAAAAGGATCAGCATGTTCGACTGGAACGATCTGCGGTTTTTCCTCGAGTTGCAGCGCAGCGGCCGCCTGCTTACCGCCGCCAAGCGCCTCAACACCACCCACAGCACCGTGGCCCGACACATCGAGAGCATCGAGCAAAGCCTGGGTACTGCGCTGTTCGTGCAGCATGCCCAGGGCTATGAACTGACCCCCTCGGGCCAGGCCCTGCTCAAGCACGCCGAAGCCATGGAAAACGTCGCCCTGCTGGCGCAGGAAGAAATCACCCAGGCCATCACGCCGCTGGGCAAGATTCGCCTGGGGGTGACCGAAGGCATCGGCATCATGTTCTTCACCCCGCGCATGAATGCGCTGTTCGACCGCTACCCCGGCCTGGAAGTGGAGCTGGTGGCGGTACCGCGCTTCGTCAGCATCCTCAACCGCGAGGCAGAGATCAGCATCCACCTGGAACGGCCCAACGCCGACCTGCTGATCACCCGCAAGCTCACCGACTATCGCCTGGCCCTGTACGCCAGCCAGGACTACCTGGATCGCGCGCCCCCGCTGCGCAACCGCGAGGACCTGGCCCGGCACAGTTGGATCGGCTACGTCGACGACTTGCTGTTCAGCCAGGAACTGCTGTTTCTCAACAGCTTCTGCCGGGCCCCCAACGTGGTGTTTCGCAGCACCAGCGTGATCGCCCAGCAAACCGCCGCCCGCGCCGGGTTGGGCATCGCCGTACTGCCCAACTACATGGCCCGCCACGACCCGACGCTGGTGCGCGTGCTGCCTGGCGAAACCATCCAGCGCAGCTACTGGATCTGCACCCGCCGCGAACTGCACAAGTCGGTGCGCCTGCGGGTGGTGTGGGACTACCTGCTGGCGCTGTGCGCGGCAGAACAGAGCGAGCTGCTAGCCCAGTAGCGCCTTGCCGGCCAGCAGCAGGGCCGCAGCCCAACCGGCCACGGCAAACATCTGCTGCAAGCGCGGCCCGGCCAGCCTGGCCGCCAATGGCCGCGCCAGTAGCAGGCCGAGCACCGCACCGACGGCGAACGGGGCGCCAACCTGCCAGTGCATGACCCCTGCGAGGCTGGCGCTGACCACACTGCCGGTGGACACCAGCGCGATCACCGCCAGCGAGGTGGAGACGATGCTGGCCATGCGCAGGTTGGTGTAGCGGTTAAGGGCCGGGATGATGACAAAGCCACCGCCCACGCCGAGCAGGCCGGATAGCAGCCCTGACAATGCACCGGTGAAGGCCAAGGCGCGCGCGCAGGGCAGGGTCCAGCGCAAACGGCCCTGCAGCGGGTTCAGCACGCAGGGTTCGATGTAGCGATGGGCATCATTGGCTTCGCCGCGCAGCTCCTTGGCCGCCTTGCGCCAGATGCGCAGGCAGGCATACACCAACACCCCGGCGAAAACCAACTGCAGCGGCGTGTTCGGCAGGCGGTGCGCCAGCACCAGCCCGAACGGCGCCGCTGCCACACCGATCAATGCGATGAACAGCGCCGCGCGGTAGCGCACCAGGCCCTGACGCAAGCCCAGCACAGCACCCACCGCTGCCGCCATGCCTACGGCCAGCAGGCCGACCGGTGCCGCCTCGACCATCGACAGCCCCAGGCCGAACACCAGCAAAGGCACTGCGAGAATGCCACCGCCGGCACCGGTCAACGCCAGCACGGCACCGATGATCGCGCCCAGGCTTGCTCCCAGTATTTGATGTTCGATCACCGCCGGCCCTCGGCTACCAACGGCTGTGGCCGTGCCAGCCACTCGCGGCCCTTGAGCATGCCTTTCCAGTACAAGGGTGGCAGCACCTGCGCCTTGAGCAACCAGGCCAGACGTGTCGGCTTGCGGCCATCCAGCAACCAGTTGGGGAAGCTTGGAGCCAGCTTGCCGCCATAGGTGAACTCGGCAAGGACGATCTTGCCGCGCTCGACGGTGAGCGGGCACGAGCCATAACCATCGTACTGTGCCAGGGTAGGCAACCTGCCCAGGGCCACCAGCACGTTGTTGGCCACGACCGGAGCCTGCTTGCGCGCAGCGGCGGCGGTCTTGGCATTGCTGGTGTTGGTCACGTCCCCAAGGGCATGGACATTGGTGAAGTGGCGATGGCGCAGGGTGTGCGGGTCGACATCGACCCAGCCGGCGCTGTCGGCCAACGGGCTTTCACGAATGAAGTCCGGTGCCACCTGCGGCGGTACCACGTGCAGCATGTCGAAGGGCTCGATACGGGTTTCGCTGCTGCCATCGGCCAAGGTGCGCACGAAGGTGGCGCGCTTGTTCGGGCCGTCCACGGCGACCAGGCGGTGGGAAAAATTGAGGTCCACGGCGTACTTGTCGATGTACTTCATCAGTGCGGGCACGTAGTCCGCCACTCCGAACAACACTGCGCCGGCATTGAAGAAGCTGGCTTTCACAGCCCCCAGGTGACCATGCCGCAGCCAGTGGTCGCAAGACAGGTACAGCGCCTTCTGCGGCGCGCCTGCGCACTTGATCGGCATGGGCGGCTGGCAAAACAGGGCTCGGCCTTGCTTGAGCTTCTGCACCAGTTCCCAGGTGTAGGGCGCCAGGTCATAGCGGTAGTTGGAGGTGACGCCGTTGCGGCCCAAGGTCTCGCTGAGGCCATCAATGGCCGCCCAATCCAGCTTGAGGCCGGGGCAGACCACCAACTGTTCATAACTGATGGCGCGGCCGCCTTCGAGGAGGACCAGTTGGCCCAGCGGGTCAAACCCCTGCACACGTGCCTTTATCCAGCGCACACCACGCGGAATGGTCGAGGCCATGGTGCGGGCAGTGCTTGGCGCCTTGAACACACCGGCACCGACCATGGTCCAGCCGGGCTGGTAGTAATGCACTTCGGCGGGGTCGATCAAGGTCACATCCAGCGACGGGTCACGGCTGATCAGGCTGGAAGCGGTGGCGATTCCGGCGGCGCCGGCACCGACGATGACCACTTTGTGGTGGTCGGTATTGGCAGGGGACAACAAGGCAGGCATGGCGGTAAATCCTGTAAATCTGGTTATGGGGCAGGGCGGTCATAGCTTGTTCAGCGGAATCTTCAGGTAGCTCACACCGTTATCTTCCGGCGCGGGGAATTGGCCGCTGCGCATGTTCACCTGCACCGAAGGCAGGATCAGCACGGGCATGTCGAGGGTCTTGTCGCGGGCTTCACGCATGGCGACGAAGCTGTCCTCATCGATGCCCTGGTGGATATGAATATTGTTGGCGCGCTGCTCGGCCACGGTGGTGACGTACTGCATGTCACGGCCACCAGGCAGGTAGTCGTGGCACATGAACAGCCGGGTCTGGTCGGGAAAGGCCAGCAGGCGACGGATCGAGCGGTACAGGGTACGGGCATCGGCCCCAGGGAAGTCGCAACGGGCGGTACCGTAGTCGGGCATGAACAGGGTGTCGCCGACGAACACCGCTGTCTCGCCGGCGTCCTCGATCATGAAGCTCATGCACGCAGGCGTGTGCCCCGGGGTGTGCAACGCGCGGGCATGCAGGTTGCCGATGCGGAAACCTTCCTCGTCCTCGAACAGCACATCGAACTGGCTGCCATCGCGGGCGAAGCCAGGCTCGGCGTTGAACAGAGCACCGAACACTTTCTGTACCTGGGTGATGTGCGCGCCGATGGCGGTATGGCCGCCGAGCTTTTCCTTCAAATAGGCCGCTGCCGAAAGGTGGTCGGCATGCACGTGGGTTTCCAGCACCCACTGCACGCTGGCTTCAAGCTCGGTCACGCGCTGGATCAGGCGGTCCGCCGACGCAGTGCAGGTGCACCCGGACTTGGGGTCGTAATCCAGCACACTGTCGATCAATGCGCATTGGCGGGTTTCACGGTCCATGACCAGGTAGCTGATGGTCGAGGTCGCCTTGTCGTAAAAGGCGTCCACGTGCAGGTTGTTGCCGATGATCATCGCGTTCTCCAATTTATCCGCGCAGCCTTGTACAGGCGTAGGCAGTGCCAGGAGGTTTATCAAGATGCATGCCAGGCATTTTCCTGCGCTTGGGCCAATGAAACCGGCCCGTTGCTGACAATTGCCGACGACAGTGGCAGCGCAGATGGCAGTCGACTGTCAGCCAATGGCAGTGTTTGGCAGTCCTTGTTACCCTTCGCCGGTCATCCAATCGGTGCCGTCATGCCTGAAGCCCATCCCCTCATCCTAGCTTTGGTTTCCTATCTTGAGCACGATGCCCTGCCAACCATCGTGCTGGATACCGACTACAACATCCTGGCGGCCAACGCTGCCTATCGCCGCCAGTTCGGTCGCCATGAGCAGGCGCCGCTGGGCGAGAAATGCCACAATGTCTCGCACCACTACGCCGTGCCTTGCGACCAGGCCGGCGAGCATTGCCCGATGCGCAAGGCGTGGCACAGCAAGGTTCCGGAGCGGGTGTTGCACATTCATCACACGCCACGCGGCCCCGAGCATGTGGATGTCGAGCTGCGGCCGATCCTGGATGAACAGGGCAGGGTGGTGGCCTTTGTCGAACGCCTGACCAGCATCACCCTCGCGTCGGCGCAGCCTCAGGAACAAGGCCTGGTCGGCCGGGCGCCAGCGTTCAAGGCGGCCCTGGCCAGCCTGCAACGTGCGGCGCCGGCGCAGATCCCGGTGTTGCTGCAGGGTGAGTCAGGTACCGGCAAGGAACTGTTCGCCCGTGCGGTGCACATGGGCAGCCCCAGGGCCAACGGCCCATTGGTGGTGGTCGACTGTACCGGCCTGACCGAGTCGTTGTTCGAAAGCGAGTTGTTCGGCTACGAGAAGGGCGCGTTCACCGGCGCCAACCAGCGCAAGATCGGCCTGGCTGAAGCGGCGCATGGCGGCACTCTGTTCCTCGATGAAATTGGCGAGGTACCGCTGGCGATGCAGGTGAAGCTGCTGCGCCTGATCGAGTCCGGCAGCTTCCGCCCGGTAGGTAGCCTGCGCACGATGCATTCGGATTTCCGCCTGGTGTCGGCAACCCATAAACCGCTCAGGCAAATGGTCGCGGACGGCACCTTCCGTGAAGACCTGTACTACCGCATCAGCGGCTTCCCGATCCGTCTGCCGGCATTGCGCGAACGCGTAGAGGACCTGCCCTTGCTCGCCCAGAGCCTGCTGCAGCGCATGGCAGGCAAGCCGACGCCCAGGCTGAGCGACGATGCCTTGCAGCAGCTTGGGCTGCATCCATTCCCGGGCAACATTCGCGAACTGCGCAACATTCTGGAAAGGGCGCGCTTGTTTGCCGATGACGGGCTGATCCGGCCCGAGCATTTGCCGGAGGATATTGGCCCGGCAGGGGCGATCAAGACAGGTGGCCGGCGCAATCACCTGGGTGAGCTGGCGCAGGCACTGGAACAGTTCAAGGGCTCGCGCAGTGAACTGGCCCGTCACCTTGGCCTGAGCGAGCGCACGCTGTATCGCCGGTTGAAGGAGCTTGGCCTGAATTGACGCGTTCGGTTAACGCGGTCTACAAGGGCCCGCGTATCCCCGAGGGCAACACACATCCTGTGGGAGCGGGTTCACCCGCGAACACCGGCGAAGCCGGTGCCATCCGCCGCGCCTCCTCAGACCTTTACCGGACCTTTACCTCTGTCCTGACATTAAGCGGGAATGATTGTGGTCTGATCAGTTAACCGAACCTGGCAACCAGTCAGCTCCCGCCAGGCGTCAACATGCAGAGGACCGCAAAATGAAGAAAACCCTGACCGTGATCTGCGCCGCGCTCATGCTCAGCACCCCCTTGGCCAGTTTCGCGCAGCCAGGCCCACCTGACCGGCATGATGGCGGCCCATCGCACCAGGGCAACCCACCGCATGGGCAGCCACAGTACCAAGGCCGACATGATAATGGTCGCGGTCCCGCCTACCGCGACCCGAACTTCCGCCCACAACAGGGCATGCCGGTTCCGCATCAACAGTGGCAACGTGGCCATGTGGTTGACCCGCACTACCGTGGCGACCGGTACTGGGTGACCGACTGGAAAGCACGCCACCTGTATGCGCCACCGCGTGATCACCGCTGGTTGTATGTGAACGGGGACTATGTGCTGGTGGCTATTGCCAGTGGTGTGATCGTCAACGTCCTCAGCGGTTACTGATTTCTGCAGGCACTAAAAAGCCCGCTTCCGCGGGCTTTTTAGTGCCTGACGATCTACACCGGATGTAGGTTCACAAAATAGGTGATAGGCCAGACCCCGTGAAATTGGAATCTTCGCCATTTTTTTTGTGAAATGAAGGGGTGCTTTTCACAGAAAAGCCGAGAAATCCCTACTCACCAATCACAAAAGTTGATTGGCCTGGAAAGGGCCGTTTACGACCGACGCGTGACTTTTCGGTAAGGGATGAGGAGTAGTCGCAGCGATCCTTTAGCTCCTAGTCTGGCGACCTTGGGTTCAGAATCCGACTGGCAATGCCCGCCGTCACTACTTCAGAGGAACCAGCTTCCTCTGCTGCCAAAATTGCGGGGGGCTCATGCTGGTACCCAGGCCCGACAAATGCGCAGTTGCAGCCCTCAATTGCAAGGCTATCCAAAGCGGCACGCGTGTCAATCAAGATCTGATGCATGACGATGGCCGGCCTCACGGAGGTGAAACCGGAGATTCAGATTGACTAAACCGACCCCGTAGACACCAACCTCCACGAAGGCCGCTATCGACCCAAAGCTGTCCTTCAAGAAAGGCAGCTAACGGCGAGAAGCGGTCATTTTGTATCTACAGGTTTCGGGGCGATTCACTCGTCTGATGCTCAGGAGCACCAGGATGGGCGTCAAGGAGGTGGTCATCTTGAGGTGGACTATGCTGACCAGTTGCTCTCAAATCTAATCGTGAGGTCCTCCATGGCAAACCCCAATCTGCTGGCTCTATTCAGAGATGAAGTCCTTCTGACCGGGCCTGAAAGCTCCCTTCCAAGCAACCTATCTCAGTTCTGGCTTGAGGAGCTCCAGAGTCATCTGGAGAGGTATTTCGACGGTTTGAACTCGGATTCAGATGCAGAAGAGAAGGATCTCGACATCTCTCTCCCACTCGCAGCGATCATCCACATCTTGTTCGCGAAGAATGGTGGGGAGGAGATATCCGAGAGCTCTGAAAAGCTGTACGAGTATTTCCAAGACTACCGGCTCGAACTGGCCCTTGAAGAGATCACGCGAAAGACTCATGTGGCTGCCGAGGCTGCAACCATTGAGACCATCTTCACCAACCGAGATGTCCTGGTGGAACAAGGCCCCCTTCTTCAATAGGTACCTCCACCGATGCCATCGCCGGCGGGCACGCTCCGAGGCATTGATGGAATGCATTTTGACGGCTGCCGAGATCAGCGAATGAAAGAAATTGCTGCGCCGATGTTCGATCTAATCGCTTTGTCGCTTCCACGAGGGTTGGGGTTTGGGGACAGCCCGCCAGTAGGGGCATGGCTTAGTGAGGACGGAATTTCTTGTGCCGCTCTAACCCGAAATATCCATTCCGGCAGCTTCGGAATTGTCACCTTGCGGCGTCGTGTCGATAGCGTGTGGGTGCTCCTCAGCCATAGTGAGCGCACCACTGGCGAGTCTGAAGCCCGCGCCTCAATCAGCCATTTTCTCTATACCCAAGCCCATCCGCTTCCACTCCCTTCAGGTGAACGACGACGTGCTCCTCTAAGCAGAATGGGTAAGCGCACACCAAGCGTGGTGTTCAAATCACTATTTGATCCAAGCCGCCGTATTGGGGCGTGGGCGCTGAATCAACTGTATCTCGCACTGCCATCCCCAGACAGAAATTGGGTTCCCGATTGCCAGACTGAGAATTTTCACACCCGCCTCTGGGAAGCCCACCTATTAGCGATTTTTCGTGAACAGGGACTCTTGGTCACCCAGCCTAAAGAATCACCCGATTTTCACATCGAGAATAGGCTGGGAGATGAGGCCTGGGTTGAAGCAGTGACAGCCAACCCGGAAGAGCGGTATGAGCATTTTGGCGCCTCGCCGGTCCCCCCCACCCGCTGACCGACATGAGCGTTTCTTAGGAGCGGCTGCAGAAAGGTTTGCGAGGACCATCCAAAACAAATTGGACAAGCGTTACGAATCCCTACCGCACGTGGAGGGTAAGCCGCTCATTCTGGCCTTAGCCGATTTCCATGCGCCCAGTTCAATGCTGTGGAGCAGGGAGTCGCTCATCAGCTATCTCTATGGCTTTGCAGTTCACTCATCTGCGCATCGTGGTACGCACCTGATAACTGTGGAGGAAGAGACATCTCTGCTATCAGGGCGCCCCAACGGCCTATTTACGCTAATGGAAAATGCCCATCTTTCAGCGGTCATTTTCACCAATGCCTGCACAGTGCCAAAGCTCAGCCGAGTGCCGATCTCAGGTGGAGCTCATCTAGACGGGTACCGATACTTGCGGTTTGGTGAGTTTTTCGACCGTTCTCCGGGAGCATCACGAGGTATCCCATTTCTGTTGGATGTAGCGTCCAGCGACTACGGTCAGCTCTGGCCGCAATATGGCTACGAGCCGTGGTCTGCTGAAGTGGAGGTATTCCATAACCCTATGGCACTATACCCGGTGCCTAATGAGTTGATACCAGAAGTCACCCACTGGAGAGAAGTAAACGGAAGAGTCGAGTGCGAATCTTTCTTTGATGTATCCATACTCCGATCCAGAACACTCGTCCTCAGTGCAAACGCTAAGGTTCCGTCACTCGATGAGTTGCTGACAGCAGCCAGTCCTCCAGAGCTCTGACGGCGGCGGGGTGGCCGCATCGTTGCCACGCAGGTAGATGAGAATTTCTCAGCAAGCTACCCAGCCAGGGGAAGGACATGAGATCCCCTGCGCAATTCAGGACCGTTGAAGCGTCACCTCTCTTCGGGTAAAAGCATGACCGTCATACAACGCTACAACAGCGTCATACCCGAGAGCATAGGAAGAAAAATGTCGATCCAAGGACTAAAACGATACTTTGGAAACAAGATTCACGCAGTGATAATGATGGCCCCGCTTAAGCGGGAAATGATACGCCTCGGCATATGCACCCTTATGGCGATTATTCTGAATATCATCTTGTATACCGGCGTTGAAGTAGACGGCACCATCAAGCCGTGGGCAGAAACCCCGATAAAACTGTTTGCATCGTCGATGTTATTCGCCTTCATGATCAAGGCTTTTCTGCCAGTTCTCGGCTGGACGATACTGAAAGCAATGCTGTTGAGTGCGAACAATGCCTTCAGCGGCATACTGAGTTTTTTGGGCAATCAGTTCACAGGCGTCATGTACTGTACCGGAATTATTATGGGTTCTATCACGATTAAATTGTATATGGTTTCCGGGGTTTTAGACTCTGAGTTTGCTTATCTGTCCGCAATCGTATTTGCTTCCGGGGTTTTATATTTCTATGTGCTGCAATGCGCCATTCAAAAAACAATGAGTCCGGCCCTGCGTACACCAGCAGTACCGCGTTAAACCACTAGGCTGTGACTATTCATCTCTGGTGCTCAGTAGGCGCTCGCTCTGCTGAACCCTCACCCATACACAACCATTAATGGACTGGCCCGCCTTCGACTTTATGAAGAAGGCGAGCGAGCACGTGACTGATTGCGCATGTATTCCGAGATGAGACTTTCGAAATTGATGTCCGCCTCCTCAACGAGAATATTGACGTGACAGTACAGCTCTTCAGGACCTCTGAGATAATTGAAAATCCTTGATCTAACGATGCCGCAAACCCCTTCTTTGACCGCCGTAGAGGGGAGGTTGATAACATCGCCAACGCACGGGATAAGAGCTAGGCCATGGTCGCTGTTGAAGACAATGTCAGCTGGACAGGCATCAATGCTGGCATCGGATTGTCCTTGCGAAACCTGCTGATAATCAATGCTATACCTCATGTACAGCCTACCTCATTTGTTGAGTGAGGAATCAGCGCCGCGGATCGTAAACAGAAACCTCAAGTTCGCAAGCGACGGGAGCATGTAGCGGATTTTCGGTACTAGAGAGCTTGGCAACTATCGTTTTTCAAGCACATACCCTACGCCCCGAAGCGTATGTATCAGTTTGGTCTCGAAAGGGTCATCTATCTTGGCTCTGAGTCTTCGAATCGACACCTCTACAACGTTTGTGTCGCAGTCAAAATTCATATCCCAAACCTGCGAAATAATTTGGGTGCGGCTCAGCACCACACCGGTATTACGCATCAGGTAATGCAGTAACGCGAATTCTTTCGTGGTCAGGTCAATGCGCTGACCGTCCCTGAATGCCCTGTGCCGGCTCTGATCAAGCTCCAGGTCAGCGACGCGAATGACCTCTACGGATGCAGGGTGATCTGACCTGCGCATCAAGGCGCGAACCCGGGCCAGCAGCTCAGGGAACTCAAATGGCTTGATCAGGTAGTCATCTGCTCCGTTCTCCAGCCCCCGGACCTTATCCGCCAGCCGGCTTCTCGCCGTCAGCATCATGATACGGGAAGGGCAGTTTTTACGACGCAACAACTCAAGGACCTGCCAACCGTCCATCTCTGGCAGATTTATATCCAGGATAATCAGCTCATATTCGTGCTGCTTAGCCAAGAATAATCCATCTGACCCGGTGTGGACGCAATCTACGACATAGCCACATTCCGTCAGACCTTGACGCACATACTCCGCAGTTTTTACTTCATCCTCAATTACCAGAATTCGCATGGGATTTTGTCTCGATATCACTGAGCAATTAACCGCGCACGCGCGCCGGCATTATTGAAAGGGATGGTAAATCAAAATGAGCGTGCCGGGGCTCAAATGACGGATTTGTAATTTCTAGGTAATACAGTTGATAGTCTGGCGGTATATCTTGTCGCGGTTTGGGTTTGACAGTTGCGGGCCCTCTCTCCAGCAGGTGATTTGACCTTATGAAGTATTGGGTTATTTTCTTCTTTGTGCTGGCTTCGTTCCGCTCAGATGACGGCGAGGTCGCTCACATTGAAGAGACTGGTCATTGGTGTAGTCATGAACTTCACCGGCATGCGATGCGTACAATCGAACGCCTACTTGAATTTTAGGCAAAAAAAGGCGCCCAATGGGCGCCAAATATCCACCTTTTACCAAAGGAGCACTTAAGCCACTCAAGGTGAATTCGTAATGCTCGTTTTACTAATAGGACCAGTTAATGAATAACTGGTCCAGTTAGCGAATTACAGAATCGAAAGCGGGTACTCAATGATCACACGGGTTTCATCCAGATCCGATTCGAATGCAGTGGCACGTGTGGTTGCCTGGCGCAACCGGAAGGACAGATCTTTTGCTGGACCGGTTTGGACAACGTATTTGACTTCGACGTCACGCTCCCAACGCTTCTGATTGTCGAGCGGGTTGCCGTTGTCATCAGTGCGCATGTAGAACTGGTTAGCGTTCGAGTAATCCGCGCCCGAGCCTCTGGCGTAGCGGGTCATGAACGTCAGGCCTGGAATGCCGTAGCTGGTGAAGTTCAGGTCATAGCGCAGCATCCAGGAACGCTCTTTCGGCGAGTTGAAGTCGCTGTACTGGATGGAGTTGTCGACGAAAATCGAGTCCGACTGACGCAGGTAGTCAAAATCGTCGTCGCCGTTGTTGCGCTGGTGCGACAGGGCTAGGGTATGGGCACCGTAACGCACGCCGACCTTGGCACTCCAGATGTTGTTGTCGAATTCACCCAGGCGCTTCTTACCTTCATCTACGGCTTTGTAGTAGTTGAAGCCACCGATCAGCGCCAGATCGTCGCTCAGCGGGTAAACCACGCTGGTGCCGGCGTAGTACTGATTCCAGACGTCTTTCAGCTGGCTGGCGTAGACGCTCACAGTCCAGTTGTCGTTGATCGAGTAGTCACCGCCACCGTAACCGATCCATGGCGAGTTGACCGGGCCGCCGTAGAACGTCACGAAGTTGTCGTTCAGGTTGCTTGAGACCGGCTGGCTCATCGCATGCAGACGACCACCCTGCAGGGTGAGGCCTTGGATGCTGGTGTTCTCAACGGTCACGCCGCGGAAGCTTTCTGGCAGCAGGCGAGAGTCGCCGGATGCAACGACCGGAGTCGATGGGAAAACATCACCTACTTTCACGATGGTATCGAACAAGCGGACTTTGGCTGCGCCGCCGACCTTGGTGTATTCGTCGCGAGCTTCGCCCTTGTTATCAACGGGTAGCACGTCGAAGGAGCTACGGCCGCCGTTGCGCCCATCACCGGTGTCGAGCTTGAGGCCGATCATGGCGAAGGCATCAACGCCAAAGCCAACGGTTCCCTGGGTAAACCCAGAGTTGAATTTGCTGATGATCGCGTGCGCCCAGGCTTCGGAGTAGCCGTTGGTGTTGCCCTTGCCACTGTTATAAGTGGGGGCAGTGCTGTCGCGGTTATCACGGTTGAAGTAGAAGTTACGGTTCAGCACTGTAAGGCTGCTGCCTTCAATGAAGCCTTCTGGCTTGTCTTCTGCCTGTGCCGAAATAGCATAGCTTCCAGACAGCGCAGAAACTGCCGCCAAATACAGTGGTACTTTGATTTTCATCCGATGCTCCTTTGATTCACGGCAGTTTTTATTATGTTTACCGGCGCGGGTGTCGTTAATTGTTCTGACCAGGCGGCGCGCCTAGCGTAGCGCGAGCTCATATTTGCAGGCCGAAGATAACGGGGGGGTGATAGGAAAATTACAATTTCGTCATCTACCTGTTGTTCGGGCCTTCGCACCGCGTGTTTGCCATCTCCGTTGCTTGTAACGAAATCATCGTGTCGGGTTTGGTTTCCCAGTATTTTCGGGCATTACAGGACATTCTTACGGAATTGTAATTTTCTAGCCACCCCTCTGATAGCTACCGCTCATTAGAGTGCCATCACCTAATCAAGTGGGGCTTGGCAGCTGTTTCGGCGTTCTCGCCAAGCTTTATCGAAGTTTGTGCACGAGGACCATCAAAGTGCCCCGGTATAACCGCAATGTCTTACCCAAGACCCCCGTCTCGCCCTGGAAGATCGCTGCACTCTGTGCAGTCATCTCTGGGTTGATGGCGCCTGCAGCCCTTGCCCAAAGCATCAGCTTGCCCCAGGCGCTTTCGACGGCCATGGATGCCAACCCAGACCTGGCCGCGGCCAGGCAAGAAATTGGGATCGCTGATGGTGCTCGCAAGCAGGCCGGGCTTATCCCCAACCCCACAATCTCGTATGACGTGGAAGACACCCGTCGTAACACCAGCCAGACGACTGTCTCTCTCAGCCAGACCCTTGAGCTGGGCGGTAAGCGGGGGGCTCGTGTTGACGTCGCCACATACGGGCAGACCGCCGCACAGCTTGAGTTAGACCGTCGCGTTAACGGCCTGCGTGCAGATGTCGTCCAAGCCTTTTACGCCGCGTTGCGGGCCCAGACAGGTCTCGACCTGGCCAAGCAATCTCTCGAACTGACTGAGCGCGGTCTTCGCATCGTCGATGGCCGTGTTCGCGCAGGTAAGTCGTCCCCAGTGGAGGCGACCCGCGCTCAAGTGCAACTGGCCGAAGCCCAGCTGCAAGTTCGACGTGCAGAAACGGAAAAAGCGACCGCTTACCAACAGCTCGCTCAAATTACCGGGAGCTCAGTCACCGTGTTTGATCGACTCGAATCGCCAACCCTCTCCCCGGGCTTGCCACCTCGCACTGAAGATCTGCTGGCTAAGCTCGACCAAACAGCAGAAATGCGTCAGGCCGTGGTGCAGATAGACAAGAGCGATGCCTCGCTCGGCTCAGAGAAAGCTCAGCGTATCCCGAACCTTACTGTCAGTGTAGGTAGCCAGTACGACCGCTCTGTGCGCGAGCGGGTCAACACTGTGGGCCTGTCTATGCCTTTGCCGCTGTTCGATCGTAACCAGGGCAACATTCTTTCCGCTTCTCGTCGTGCAGATCAGGCCCGGGACCAGCGCAATGCTGTTGAGCTGCGCCTGCGCACCGAAACCCAAACCGCGTTGAACCAATGGTCCACCGCCATGCAGGAGGTCGAGTCCTACGACAAGACCATTCTGCCTTCAGCCCAACAAGCCGTAGAGACCGCAACCCGCGGCTTCGAGATGGGCAAATTCGGTTTCATCGAAGTGCTGGATGCCCAGCGCACCTTGATCGTCGCTCGTGGCCAATACCTCGAATCGTTGGCAGCGGCGACCAATGCGCGTGCGCAGGTGGAAAGGGTTTATGGCGAAGTCGGCTCAACCGCCGGCACTCGCTGAACGGGCCAAACATTTTCTTCGGCACACAGCCTTGAACAAGCCGGTGCCTACGATCAGCAGGAGTAGCAATGGATAACAAACGCAAGATCGCCCTCGCGGTAGCCGCTGTGGCAGCCCTCGGATTTGGCAGCCTTGCCTGGAACAACAGTTCCGGACAGCAGGCCGCCAGTACTGCCGAGCATGGCGCTAACGATGGCCATGGCGACGAAAAGAAAGCCGCATCTGCCGCCAAAGAGGAAGGTGATGAGGGCCATGGTGAAGAAGGCCACAGCGAAGAGGGCGGTGAAGAAGAGGGCAAGCTGACGCTCAGCGCTGAACAGATCAAGGCCGCTGGTGTTGCCCTGGAAGCTGCAGCGCCTCGTGACCTCGGTACCGTCGTGAGCTTCCCTGGCGAAATTCGCTTCGACGAAGATCGTACTGCCCACGTGGTTCCTCGTGTTCCTGGCGTTGTTGAGGCTGTCCAGGCCAACCTGGGCGAGACGGTCAAGAAAGGGCAAGTCCTCGCGGTAATCGCCAGCCAGCAGATCTCTGACCTGCGCAGCGAACAACAGGCCGCACAGCGTCGCGTCGAACTGGCGCGTGTGACCTTCGAACGTGAGAAGCAACTGTGGCAGGACAAGATCTCTGCAGAGCAAGACTACCTCCAAGCACGCCAAGCGCTGCAAGAAGCGGAGATCTCCTTGGCCAACGCCAAGCAGAAGGTCGGCGCAATCGGTGCCTCGGTTAACTCCGTTGGCGGTAATCGTTACGAGCTCCGCGCTCCCTTCGACGCCGTGGTAGTGGAGAAACACCTGACCGTCGGCGAAGTCGTCAGCGAGGCGACCAACGCCTTCATCCTTTCCGACCTGAATCAGGTCTGGGCGACCTTCGCAGTTCCGCCGACAGATCTGGGCAAGGTCACGACTGGCCGTGCAGTGAAAGTCTCTTCGCCTGACATGAACGTCGAGGTCGAAGGGAAGGTGGGTTATGTCGGCAGCCTGCTGGGCGAGCAAAACCGTGCAGCTACTGTCCGCGTCACCTTGACCAACCCCAACGGCGCCTGGCGTCCAGGCCTGTTCGTAAACATTGCGGTCACCTCCCAGACCGATCGAGTTGCCGTAGCGGTCCCTGAGCACGCTGTGCAGACCGTTGAAGACAAACCTTCGGTATTCGTACGCACCCCAGATGGCTTTGACACCCGCCCGGTAAAACTGGGTCGCCGCGACAATGGGTACGTGGAAATCATCGACGGTATTGAAGCCGGCGCCCAGGTAGCAACCAGTGGCAGCTTCACACTCAAGTCCGAGCTCGGCAAAGCTTCTGCCGAACACGGTCACTGATGCGAACTGACAGGATGATTTCTCATGTTTGAACGTATCATCAGATTCGCCATCGAGCAGCGCATCGTAGTAATGATCGCCGTTCTGATCATGGCGGGTATCGGTATCTACAGCTATCAAAAGCTGCCCATCGATGCGGTACCCGATATCACCAACGTCCAGGTGCAGATCAACACTGCAGCGCCTGGTTACTCGCCCTTGGAAACCGAACAACGGATCACGTTTCCAGTTGAAACGGCCATGGCCGGTCTCCCGGGCCTTCAGCAGACCCGTTCCCTGTCTCGCTCTGGCCTGTCTCAGGTCACCGTGATCTTCAAGGATGGCACTGACATCTTCTTTGCCCGCCAGTTGATCAACGAGCGGCTGCAGGTTGCGAAGGAACAGCTGCCAGAAGGTGTAGAGGCCGTCATGGGTCCGGTATCTACCGGCCTCGGCGAGATCTTCCTGTGGACTGTTGAAGCCGAAGATGGCGCGGTCAAAGAGGACGGTACGCCGTACACCCCGACCGACCTGCGCGTGATCCAGGACTGGATCATCAAGCCTCAGCTGCGTAACGTCCCGGGTGTGGCCGAGATCAATACCATCGGCGGTTATGCCAAGCAGTTCCTGGTTGCGCCGGATCCAAAGCGCCTGGCTACCTACAAGCTGACACTCAATGACCTGGTCGCAGCGTTGGAAAGTAACAACGCCAACGTCGGTGCCGGCTACATCGAGCGTAATGGTGAACAGTTGCTCATCCGTGCACCGGGTCAGGTAGGCAATATCGAAGACATCGCCAACATCGTGATCACCAGTGTGGATGGTGCACCGATTCGCATCAGCAGCGTTGCTGACGTCAGCATCGGTAAAGAGCTCCGTACAGGTGCTGCTACTGAGAACGGCCGCGAAGTCGTGCTCGGTACCGTGTTCATGCTGATTGGTGAAAACAGCCGCACCGTATCTCAAGCTGTCGCCGCCAAATTGGCGGACATCAACCGCACCCTGCCAAAGGGCGTGGTGGCTGTGACTGTTTACGACCGTACCAACCTGGTTGAAAAAGCCATCGCGACGGTGAAGAAGAACCTGGTGGAAGGCGCGATCCTGGTTATCGCCATTCTGTTCCTGTTCCTCGGCAACATCCGTGCGGCTCTGATCACCGCGATGGTGATTCCGCTGTCCATGCTGTTCACCTTCACAGGCATGTTCAACAACAAGGTCAGTGCCAACTTAATGAGTTTGGGGGCACTCGACTTCGGCATCATCGTCGACGGTGCCGTGGTTATTGTAGAAAACGCGATCCGTCGACTGGCTCATGCGCAACATAAGCATGGCCGCATGCTCACCAAAACCGAACGCTTCCACGAGGTCTTTGCCGCGGCGCGAGAAGCTCGCCGGCCGCTGATCTTCGGTCAGCTGATCATCATGGTGGTGTACCTGCCGATCTTCGCCCTCACCGGCGTCGAAGGCAAAATGTTCCACCCGATGGCCTTCACCGTTGTGATGGCGCTGCTGGGTGCAATGGTCCTGTCCGTTACCTTTGTTCCTGCAGCTATTGCCATGTTCGTCACTGGCAAGGTGAAGGAAGAGGAAGGCGTGGTCATGCGCACAGCTCGACTGCGCTATGAACCGGTTCTGCAATGGGTGCTGGGACATCGGAACATCGCTTTCTCGGCCGCAGTAGCCTTGGTCGTGCTCAGTGGTTTGCTGGCAAGTCGTATGGGTAGCGAGTTCATCCCAAGCCTCAGTGAGGGTGACTTTGCGATGCAGGCCATGCGTGTGCCTGGAACGAGCCTCACTCAATCTGTCGAGATGCAGCAGCGTCTGGAGAAAGCGGTGATTGCGCAGGTGCCTGAAGTTGAGCGGATGTTCGCACGCTCGGGTACCGCAGAAATTGCATCTGACCCGATGCCGCCGAACGCCTCTGACGCCTACATCATGCTCAAGCCTCAGGATCAGTGGCCTAACCCGAAGAAGCCTCGTGATGAGCTGATTGCTGAAGTGCAGAAGGCCGCAGCGGGTGTTCCAGGAAGCAACTACGAGTTGTCGCAGCCAATCCAACTGCGTTTCAACGAGCTGATTTCGGGCGTGCGTAGTGACGTCGCTGTGAAAGTCTTCGGCGATGACATGGACGTGCTCAACAACACCGCCAACAAGATCGCGGCAGCGCTCAAAGCGGTCCCGGGCTCATCGGAAGTGAAAGTTGAGCAGACATCCGGCCTGCCGGTGCTGACCATCAACATTGACCGCGAAAAAGCAGCACGCTACGGCCTGAACATCGCGGATGTTCAGAACTCGATCGCTATCGCCGTGGGTGGCCGTCAGGCCGGCACGCTGTATGAGGGCGACCGTCGGTTCGACATGGTAGTACGCCTACCAGAGACCGTTCGCACCGACGTAGCGGGTATGTCCAGCTTGCTGATCCCGGTACCTGCCAATGCGGCACAGGGTGCCAATCAGATCGGCTTCATCCCGCTGTCCCAGGTCGCCAATCTGGACCTGCAACTGGGCCCGAACCAAATCAGCCGCGAGAACGGCAAACGTCTGGTTATCGTCAGCGCCAACGTTCGAGGCCGCGATCTGGGGTCCTTCGTTGAGGAGGCGACCGCATCGCTGGACAAGAAGGTGCAAATCCCTGCGGGCTACTGGACGACTTGGGGGGGCCAGTTCGAGCAGCTGCAGTCGGCTGCCAAACGCCTGCAGATCGTTGTTCCAGTCGCCTTGCTGCTGGTCATGACCTTGTTGTTCCTGATGTTCAACAACCTGAAGGACGGCATGCTGGTCTTCACCGGTATTCCATTCGCACTCACCGGTGGTGTTGTGGCGTTGTGGCTGCGGGACATCCCACTGTCGATCTCGGCAGGTGTCGGCTTCATTGCACTGTCCGGCGTTGCAGTACTGAACGGCCTGGTGATGATTGCCTTCATCCGCGGGCTAAGGGAGGAGGGACGAACGCTCAGACAGGCAGTCGATGAAGGTGCATTGACCCGTCTGCGACCTGTTCTGATGACAGCCTTGGTAGCGTCCCTGGGCTTCATCCCGATGGCTTTGGCCACCGGCACCGGTGCCGAAGTTCAGCGGCCATTGGCGACGGTGGTGATTGGCGGGATCCTGTCCTCCACCGCACTGACCTTGCTGGTACTGCCTGCCCTGTATCACTGGGCACACCGCAAGGATGAAGACGGCGACGAGGCCGAAGTGGTTAGCTAACAGCCTCCGCTAAAGAGAAGCCCACAACACGTGTTGTGGGCTTTTTTGTTTAAAGTGAAGTAGATGCACTTACCTTTCAAAATTGTAAGTTTCTCGTCATGCCGGTGATGCCTATGCATTGCTAAGGTTACGCCCGAGAAGTTTTGAAATTGAGAGGGTTTTATGAAAAAGCTAATTATCGCTGCTGCACTTGTTGTTTTCTCGGTGGCTTCGCAGGCCAACACTTTCTCCGAGAGCAAGCAGCTTCAATACACCAAGGAACACCAGACCGCAGTGGCCAAGTACGCGGAGAAAAATGGCAAGCCAATGCCAGAGATTCAGGATTACAAATATGGCATGAAGATAGACGTTGCGAAATTCGTACGTCAGTCGCAGGACCCCCGTACCTGCCAGGTCTATCCACGGTTGATGACCTTCGAGGACTCCCAGGGCACGCTCAAGACTGTTCGTTACTCGATGTATTCGCAATGCATCAACAACAAGTAGTAAACGATTTGAACAGAACAATTAGAGAATTCATAAATGCCAGGCAGTGCCTGGCATTTTTTATTACGCCCGATACCCCATAGCTTCGAAATGTTAACGCCTGGGCTCGGGCAAACCGTGCAATAGATCTTAGCCAACCAACAGAGACGGCTCCCCAACTGCAGAGGGCAATTGGAAGCCTTGACCCCAGAAGGGACGAGTTATGAAGAGTTTGCTTGAACGCCCTGATGACCAAGCCGGGCATGAAGGTCATAGCCATGAGCATGGCGGCATTTTTGGAATGAACACAGAGCTGATTTTCGCGCTGATCTGTGGTGCTCTCCTGGGTGCCGGAGCTCTCGCAGGAAAACTTGGCCTGATTGATCGTCTGCCTCTGATTCTGTACGTGTCGGCCTACGTGTTCGGTGGATGGTTCACCACTAAGGAAGCGGTTACCAACATCCGTCAGAAACGCTTCGAGATCGACTCGCTGATGCTTCTCGCCGCAGTCGGTGCCGCGAGCATCGGCGCCTGGGCGGAGGGGGCTCTGCTGCTGTTCCTGTTCAGTCTGGGGCATTCCCTTGAAAGCTACGCGATGGGGCGGGCCAAGAAAGCGATTGAGGCACTGTCCAAGCTCGCACCAGCCACCGCGATCGTACGCAGAGCAAATGGCACGGTGGAGATGCCCGTGGAGCTGCTGGTTCCCGGTGACGTTGTCATCGTGCGCCCCAATGACCGCCTGCCGGCCGATGGTTTTGTAGTCGTAGGCTCCTCAAGTATCAACCAGGCGCCAGTAACCGGTGAGAGCGTCCCCGTGGACAAGCAACCTGTTCCTGATGCCGAACTCGCACGCAGCAAGCCAGATGCAGTGGATGCAGCCTCGAAAGTCTTCGCCGGTACCATCAATGGCGAAACGCTCATCGAGGTTGAGGTAACACGGCGCTCTACGGAGAGTACCTTGGCGCGGGTCATCAAGATGGTCAGTGAAGCCGAAGTCAGGAAGTCACCGACCCAGCGATTCACGGACCGCTTCCAACGCATATTCGTCCCGTTGGTTTTACTGCTGGTAGTCGGGCTGCTATTTGCCGGCATTTTCCTTGACGAGCCGTTCCGTGACTCGTTCTACCGGGCGATGGCCGTACTGGTTGCAGCCAGCCCCTGCGCGCTCGCGATCGCTACACCAAGCGCCATTCTCTCTGGCATCGCCAGGGCAGCCCGAGGTGGCGTGCTGATCAAGGGCGGTGCGCCACTTGAAGAGCTTGGATCATTGAATGCCATGGCATTCGACAAGACCGGTACCCTGACCGAAGGGCGCCCACGTATCACCGATGTAATACCCATAGGCGGCACGCAGATCGAGGATCTGCTAAACGTCGCCATCGCTGTGGAGTCGATGAGCGACCATCCGCTGGCTGCGGCAATTGTGCGTGACGGTGAAGAGATGATTGGCACACGGCGCCGATTCCAAGCCAAGAACATGAGCAACATGATTGGCCGCGGCGTGCGTGCTGAGCTTGATGGGCAGTTCGTCTGGATTGGCAAGGTCGAGATGTTCGGTACCAATGGTATTCCCGCACTCAGCAAGGCAGCCCTGGAGGCTGCGGAGCGTCTACGTCAGTCAGGCCGTACCACCATGGTGGTACGGCGTGCTGACAAGGATCTGGGCGCTATCGGGCTATTGGACACACCCCGGGAGGGGGCCAAAGAGGCACTCCAGAAGCTTAGAGAGATGGGCATCGAACGCATGGTCATGATTTCTGGAGACCACAACCGCGTTGCAGAGGCTGTAGCCAAACAAGTTGGCTTAGATGAAGCGTGGGGAGACCTGATGCCGGAAGACAAGGTCAAGGCCATCAAAAACCTGCGCCTTAGCGCCAAGGTGGCCATGGTGGGTGACGGCGTCAATGATGCCCCTGCCATGGCCAGTTCGAGCGTTGGTATCGCAATGGGGGCTGCTGGATCTGATGTTGCCCTGGAAACGGCTGATATCGCGCTTATGGCTGACGACATCAGGCAACTCCCATTTGCGGTGGGGCTGAGCCGTCACACGCGATCGATCATCCACCAGAATCTGTTCGTCAGCTTGGGGATTGTGGCCATCCTGGTTCCGTCCACCATCATGGGCTTGAGCATTGGTGCCGCTGTTGCGATCCATGAGGGCTCCACACTGTTGGTCGTCTTCAACGCCTTGCGCCTGTTGGCCTACCGCAGAAGCACCTGATCCCTGAGCTTCAATCATGAAGCTAAGCAGGGAAATGACCTGAAGTAGAAGTACGGGTCGTGCGCGATCAGCGCACGACCCGTACTTTTCTCTCACTCGTCGATCCCGATGCGCTTGAGGCTTTCAAGGGCCTTTCCGCACTCAGGTGAGCCATGCCGTAAGCCGCAGGCCAATGCAGCTTTGAGGCTCATGACACCGGCTACGAAACCGACTTGATTGCCGACTCCGTGTCCGTCCGCAAATCCCTGATCATACGCAATCTCGACAAGCGCATTGATCGCCGCCAGGGTGTCCTGTTTGTTTTTACTCTTTTGCATATCTACTCCGCGAGCATTCAGCTCATATCGCTCGGTTAGGTGGCGGCGCCTTCAGGTTTGGGGTGAGCGAATCCCGCTCCCATAGCCAATCCCTAACGGGGGGCTCAGCCCGCCACCGTAAGGAAAATCAGCTATTGAGAGCAGATGACTCGTTTTGGTCACCCGTGCTGCTCGCCTCACCGCATTGGCACTGAGTGGGTACATCCGGGTAGTCGCTGTGATTCTCAATGAACAGCGTTCGGCAGGTTTCGCACCCATAGATCCGGGGCAGGGATTTAAGGCCGCTCGGAAGCACGTCACTCAGAGGCTCGTTATGCCAAGGAGCCCCGTCAAGGATTCTTGAACGCAGGATGTTTCCCAGGCGCCAGGTGTCACTTTGTGCGCGCCAGGACCACATCGGCGCAGAAAGCGAATACTGGATGAAGGTCTCTTGTGACTGCCTGGATAGCGGGTACTTGGGGCGGGTCCAGCCGGAATCGATGATGCTGAACCCCATGCCCATTTCTGCGCTCGGGTGGGTCTTTTCACCAAAGAAACGGTCATGCGTCGCTGGAGCCGTCGCATGATGGTCAGTCGGTGGGAATACCCACAGATAACACTCATCCCGGTTGACCATGCTGATGAGCTCGCTTGGCCCCCGCATGGGGGAATTTGCAGCCAGGGCGAAGCGATCCTTCCACGACATTTTGGGAGGCGGCGCAATACCAGCAGCGATGGCCAACGTGGCAGTCTTGGGGACGAAGCGATCGCCTAGCTCGTTCAGATCCAGGTTCTTGCAGAGAGCCTTGAAGGCCTTTTTGCGAGTCTTCGAGCTGAAGGAGGGGTCAAGGAGCAGGCGAACCTGGTTCACGCCGATTCCCGCAGTTCGTAGCACCTCAATGACTTCTTCAGCCACACCGACTGCTTGAAGATCGGTCAATCCTAAGCACGTTTTCGCCCGCTCGACCGCCGCGTAGAGGTTGTACTGCCGTGTCTCGTTGTCACGACAGACCTGAATTGGCAGCTTGTCTTGGATGGCAACTTGCGGTGCAACGGAGCCGATGGCCGCGTGGAACAGCTGGTGGAGGTGCAGATGAGAGTACGGGCGGCCAGAAGCCGAGAACGAGGCGTGCAGCTGAGCAGCGAGAGGTTGAAGCAGCTTTTTTGCAGACATGACTATCCCCTAATGAGCGACGTTGGGGTAGCTGCGCTTGTAGGGCCGTTAGACGCGAAGCTGGACGTCGAATCAGGTTCAATCATGAATAGGAGTCAGGTTTGATTTGCTTGCACGGCCACCATGCAAAGCCCGACGCGGCAATCACATCAGATTCGCCGAGCTTTGGCAAGAGCGGTCATCGGTAAGCGAAAGCAGGTAGGAGGAGGGCGCTCCATGCTTGATCACCTCCAGAAACAGGAAAGCCGGAAGCACGTTGAGCGCTTCCGGCTTTCTCACGTCAGACTGATGAGAGGGATCAGAAGACGTATTGCAGGCGGGTCACGATGGCATTGCCGCTGTCGTCGCCCACGGTGTTCTCGTTGTTGTCGGTGCGCACGTTGATGTAGTTGGCACTGACTTTCACCGCCTCGTTGACGTACCAGTTCACACCCACCGTGTGGCTCTTGGCCTTGCGCTCGTTCGATTGGTCCGCCGCGGTGACCAGGTTGCCGTCTTCGACCTTGATATCGTCAAAGCGGTAGAAGACTTCCCAGGCCCCCAGTTCCTTGTTCTCTGGTTTGATAGTGTCGAACTTGGCACCATCGAGCTTGTAGATACGCGGCTCGCCGGTCAGGGTGTAAGCCATCTGGGCGTAGTAACCGGAGGCCTTCATGTCGTTGTTGGCCTGGTCAGCTTTCAGCTTGCGGCGAAGGTATTCCGCTTGAACCGAGAACGGGCCGGTGGCCCAGGCACCTTCGAGACCCCAGACCGAGTCGTCCTTCCACAGGCCATCTTGTGCAGCAGCACCGCCAAACAGCATGCGGTTGCCGTTGGTGCCGGCATCGCCGCCGCCATTGGTATCTACACCGCGGACGCCCAGACGCGAACGAATCCGGGTATCGACCGCACTGTTTTTGAGGTCGCGGTAAGCGTACTGAGCACCGACGTGCAGGACGTTGCCATCACTGTGCAGCGGTGCGAACACGCCACGTACGTTGTAGCGCTTGGTGCTGTCGCCATCCGAGTTGTTATTGGTTTCGCTGAAAACGCTACCGGAAACATAAGCCATGTCAGCGATGGTGCTGGTGGCTTGAACACCCATGCCGGCGTTGTCGTTGATCCAGTCCGCCAGGTCGTACGAGAGGTTCCGCTCCATGGCGGTGGTCCACTTCGAACTGGTGGCTTTCTCAAGACCGAAGTCGGTGTAGAAACGGCCAAAGCGCAGTTGCACCGGCTTGAAACCCGTGTAGGTCAGGCTGGCTTCGTCGAAGTAGCCGTCGGAGTCGTTGCCCGTGTTGCGGGAAAGGTCGTAGTTGAGCTGATACTTCCAGTCGCGGTACAGCACGCCACCGAGCTCAAGGTAGGCGCGACGGAAGTAGCCTGCGTCAGCGGTATCGCCATTCTTGGTGAAGACACCATCGAAACGGCCGTAGTCGGCCTGAACTCGGCCGCCCAGTTTGAAACTGAATTCCTTGTCAGAAGTCGATACTTCAAGACCGCCCTTGGTCTTCAGAACGATGTCAGCTCCGTCAGTGGTTACTGTTCCGGAGAATGCTTGCGAGGAAAATGTGCCTATTATTGCGGCAGCCAACAGCTTTTCCCGCATGTTCGAAGAACGGATCATTGCTTGCCTCTCGTATGTTAAGTGCTTAGCTACCGACGTTATATTTCGCCCTGCGCCGGCCTAAATTTATCTTGCAGATGGGAGCAGGCCACGGTTGTCACCCGCTGTAACAAGATGCCTTTGTTCTAAGCACTCTGACTAGGTTGCAAGCGAATATGACAGTTGTGTTTCTGTAGTGTTAACGGAGGAGTTTGAAACCTAACAAAACTGTTACCGAACAAGCCAGTCCTTCTTATCAAAGAAGCTCTTCTTGATCAATCTTCGAATTTCCAAAACCTGCGGATTGCGGACAAGCTTCGTTTTGATAACAAGATAGACATCTTTCTCCTCCAGGTCGTCCAGGAAACCCGGCACGGGTAGGATATTTCTCTCCAGTTTTCGGCTGTAGTCGGGCAGCACTCCAATACACGCACCGCCAACGACAAGGCCTCGTGATAGGTTGTAGCTCTTGACCCGAGTGGTACCGCCCTGATGCTCAGCCATTATCGATGCCCACTTTCGTGAGCCCGCCAAGATCTCTTCATCCCAAGGGACAACGAGCATGAAGTTGTGCAAATCCAAGCTCTCCACTGGAAGGGTGACGCTTCTTGAATAGCGGCTGGAAATGAACAGGGCGTGCCCAATCCGGCCAAGCCTTTCAAACCTATACGTAGGATGGCGATCAAGCGCGCCTTTATCATCTGGGCTCACCAAAGCGATACCCACATCGACTTCACACTCAGAAAGCATCTGCGTTGTGCATTCTGAATGGATTTCCAGCTGCATTTCGGCATGATCACGCACGTAGGCGACTAGATCGCGGTTTACGATGTCGTTCAGCACTGGCTCTGTGATCGCGATGGTAAGCCTGGGGACTTCCTTTTCACCGGACTTGCCAAGGCCGTCTGGGCCGAAGAGCTGGCACAGGTAATGGCTGACCCTCTCGCCTGTGCGGGTCAGGGCAAGCTTGTTGTGTTTGTAGACAAACACGGGAGCACCAATGTGCTCTTCCAGTTTCTCCAAGCGTTTCCGCAGGCCTACCACTGGCACATTGAGCCCTCGGGCAGCCTGTTTGAAACTGGCACAACGTGCTGTTGCGAAAAACTCTACGGCCAGCTGATCATCAATTGGCAAATCATCCAATATGTCAGGGCTGTAAGGAACAACGCTGCTTGTATATGTTTCATTTTGTGTAACCATTAGGTCCCCCTTAATTCGGGGAATCTATCTCAATGCCACCCGGTGTTTCCTTATCTTGTCAACATTGTAATCCACGGGTCATGCATGCGTTATCGGAAGGCTTTTATTTCGAAAGCGTAATTTTCAGGCAATCCCTCTGATATTGTAGCGTGCTAGCCTAGTGCGCCGACTTGTTACTTACCATATATAGATTCGGCTAATTACGCATTTACATTTAGTTCACTATTTTTTCACCTTTGCCTCCATAGGCTTTGGGCATGGAAAATCAAACCCCACCTCTTACTACCTTACTGATTCGTTATCTGGGGATCGGCTTCATAGCAACGGGAGTCCATTATGCGGTGTTCCTATTGCTGGTTACGACAGAATTCGTTACTCCGTTACTGGCCAGTATCTGTGGCGGCATGGTTGGCGCAATCGCGAGCTTCATTGGAAATAGGGCGCTCTGTTTTGTGGCAGATGGCTCTCGTAAGTTTCAGCCTGTCAGGTTTGCACTGGTCGCGTTAACCACAAACTTCGGCAATGGCGTGGGTATGTGGTTCCTCATCAAGTCGAATCTGTCACCGCTCATCTCCCAAGTCGTAGTGACCTTAAGCCTCACTGCACTTGGATTCATTGCACATCGTTTTTGGACATTCAATCATGCAGACATTACATCGCTTTCCCGAGCGCCCTGATCCCTTGTTAACCATCGTGGTCCCTTGCTTCCAGGAAGAGGAAACCATCCCCGAGTTCCACCAGCGAATCACCCGCGTGGTGAAGCGCTTACCCGTCTCCTGCGAAATCCTCTATGTCGACGACGGCAGTAATGACCGGACGGCCGACATTCTTCGCCACTATCAGGATGGGTCATCTGTACGTTGCCTGTCCCTGAGTCGCAACTTCGGCAAAGAGGCTGCACTGAGCGCCGGGATAGACCATGCCCGTGGCAGTGCGCTGATCTTCATTGATGTCGACCTGCAGGATCCACCAGAGCTCATCGCGGCCATGGTGGACTACTGGCAACGCGGCTACGACGTGGTGAACATGCAGCGCAACCTGAGAATCGGTGATTCGTGGTTCAAGCGCATGAGTGCCCGGGCTTACTACTGGGTCATGCAGCGCCTGGTGGAGAAGGTGGACATGCCGGCCGATGTCAGCGATTTCCGATTGATTGGGCCTGCGCCGCTGGCAGCCCTGCGGGCCCTGGATGAACGCTCCAGGATTCTCAAAGGCATGATCGGCTGGGTAGGCTTTCGTACCATCGAACTGCCCTACAATCGCACTGTTCGCCATGCCGGGAGCACCAAATGGAATGCAGCTGGCCTGTTCAATCTGGCCATCGAGAGCATCGTCAGCTTCTCTCGCAAACCACTGCGCATTTTCAGCCTCATCAGTTTCGGTCTTTTCGTCTCCAGCATCTGCTACATGCTTGCGTCGCTTGTGGCAGGCAGTTTCGACATCCATCACCTGATCGTCGGAATGGCTTCATTCATGTGCGTCGGTGTCGCCATGGTGGGGGAGTACCTGGGCGTGACACTCGCGGAAGTGAAGCGCCGGCCTCTCTATTTCCTGAAGCACAGCAACAAGGCAGATCCCGTGTCACTCCACCCTTCGATGGCTTCGATCGAGGGTAAGAAATGCTGAACCTGAAGAACGAGAGGACGCTGTGGTGGGTCCTGGGTTCGATTTTGCTATTGCGTTTGGTGGGGCTGGGCATCTACCCGCTGATGGACACATCTGAGGCCCGTTACGCTGAAATGGCTCGCAAGATGGTCGAGTTGAATGACTGGATCACGCCCATGTTCGACTACGGGGTACCGTTCTGGGGCAAGCCTCCGTTGTCCTTCTGGACCCAGGCCGCGAGCATGACGGTCTTCGGCGTTAACGAGTTCGCTGCGCGCTTCCCAGCGTGGCTACTCCACCTGGCAAGCTGTTTCATCATCATCAAACTCGGCACGCAGCAGATTTCTCGTAACGCCGGCATCTGGGCTGCCATTATTTTTTCCAGCACCACACTTGGCCTGGTCTCCAGCGGTGTTGTGCTGACTGACCCTGTTTTGTCGTTCTCGATTCTGCTGGCCAGCTACGGTTTCTGGCGTTGGATGAAGTGCGCCAGCAAGGCGGATGCCTACCTGATGTTCGCAGGTCTCGGGCTGGGCTTGCTTGCCAAAGGGCCGCTGACCCTGGTGCTTATGGGGGCGCCGGCATTCGCCTGGTTCGTTATCTACAAGGAATGGGGACGGGTACTGAGGCTTCCCTGGATTAGCGGCCTTGTACTCATGTTCGGTATATCCGTGCCATGGTATGTCGCGGCCGAGATGAAAACGCCCGGCTTCATGGAGTACTTCTTCGTTGGTGAGCACTGGAGCCGCTACGTCGTCAGTAACTGGGCAGGGGACCTCTATGGTAGTGCTCATGCCAAGCCGTACGGCAGCATCTGGATCCAGCTCGGATTGTCGCTACTGCCATGGGCCTTGTTTCTACCACTGTTGATCCGCAAGCGTGGATCGATGCAGCGCTTCAAAGCCTACCTCTGGCTGTGGGCCTTGGCGACACCGGTCTTCTTCACATTTGCAGGCAACATTCTGTGGACCTACCTGCTACCCGCGCTGCCAGCGTGGGCATTGCTGCTGTCTGCACGGGTCAGCGAAGTTGGCCCGAAGACCACCTGGGCTGCCGCTGCGAGCGCATTGGTGTTGCCAATCATCGGTGCGGGCATCATCTACGCCGGGGTACTAGAGGAGCGCCCTCAGAATCAGCGGGATGTGGTTCAAGCCTGGCTCAATGTGCAGTCTGCTCATTCCGCTCCCCTGATCTATCCTGGCCGCCGCTCATACTCGTCGGAGTTTTACAGCAGCGGGAAGTCCGAGAACATCAAGGATCCTGCCAAGTGGCCGCGGGATGGCTCGTTCTATCTGTCCAGGCGCTTGCGAGACAGCAAGGATGGTCTGCCCGCTGATCTAGCTTGCACATCGATCACCGAAGCGAACGCCAGCCAGCTCCTGCTGTGCCATTGGAAACGCCCCGCACAAGGTGCCGAGGGTCTGGCCGGAGAAAGCAATGCGGAAACGCCTCGCAAGAACGAAGGCTAAATTCCAAGCACAAAAAAGCCAGGTTTTACCCTGGCTTTTTTGTCGATTTCTTTCGTCATTTGAAGTCCTATTTAACCGCCGATTAATTGTCGGCTTGTTCCTTACCATCCTTGCTTTCTTTCTTTTGCTCTTGAGCGACTTGTTGTTTGTTCTGGTCCGAAGAGTCATCGCTCCATAGGCGAGCCTGTTCGGTTCGGAAGTTCTCGTTGAACTGTTTCGTTCGCTCGAAGCCGCCTTCAGCGTAAGCGGTACCCATGAGACCCAGCAGCAGGCTGCCAATAGCGATAGATTTGACAAATTTCATTGTGAACCTCGGTTCATACTAGGCCAACCTGATTAGCGGCCTTTGTTGGTTTGTAGTTTAGGAACGCGAAGCTAACGACAAGGTGAGTCAATAATTACAATTCCGTAATTTTGGCTGCAGATAGGATGCGTTAAATCTTCAAATCTGGAAGGATCATGTCTATCTCGGCACTGTCGAGGGCGACTTCGAATTTTCTCTTAAATTACAATTTTGATATCTAGCGCGTTAATTCAGCGCGGCGTTGTTGGCCGCCCTAGGAGATAGCCATGAATGACATAGAGCCCTGGGCAGTTGCTATCGGTGACTTTCGCCGCTGCACTGAAAAACTCACTGTCCAGCTCGATGAGCTGACCTCGCAGACGCGCACCTCCAGCGCTGTTCTGGAGAGGTCGAACGAACTGGTGGAGCAGGTGGACGCTGTCGGCCGGCAGATTCAGGAGGAGGTGCGAAAGGCGGAGAAGGCTTGGTCGAACGCGGAGGAGGTTGCCTTGCGCGCCGCTGCATCAGCGTATTCAGCTGCATGCCGCGGAGTCGACACCGCCATCCAGCCACTGATCTCGGAGCTTACAGCAGCGACAAAGGCGGCGGACGCCTCTATCCAGGAGCTCAAGCGGGCACCGGTGCTGGCCAAGCGTTATGTGATGGTGGTCGCCACGGCGTTCTTCATTCTGGCGCTGATCTGTGTCTACTCGACCATGCGCCTGATCGATGCCGCCGGCAGCGTAAGTGCTCAAGAGAAAGTGAATGCTCAGTACTTCTCACACCTGTGGAAAAACGCCAATCCTGACGAACAGAAGATTATTAAGTCGGTGATTCTGCGGTCGCCCATGGACCCTGTGGTCCTTCGGCACTGATGCATTGAGGCAAACAAAAGGCCCGTCGATTGACGGGCCTAATCGTGTCTGCGCAATTTAAGCGGCGGTCATTGCCGGCTGCATTTGCTGGGCTTCCGGAAAGTGAAGGTGGAACCAGGTGAAGTTTTCTTCGGTCACCTCCACGCTCGCCGATCCCTGGTGCAGACTCATGATCGACTGCACAATGGCCAAGCCAAGACCGGTACCGCCTTCGCTCCGTGCTCGGCTCTTGTCCACACGGTAGAACCGCTCAAACAAGTGCGCGTGGTGTTCCTTGGCAATACCACGGCCGGGGTTGCCGACACTCAACGTCGTACCGCTCGCACTATGCTGCACCTTAACGTAGACCGTGCGGCCGCGAGGGCAGTAACGGATCGCGTTCGAGACCAGATTCGAGACGGCACGTTGAACCATCAGGCGATTCCCGCGCACCACGTCATCACTGCCGGAGATCTGCAGCTGAATCTCGCCTTCTTCTGCTGAAATGCTGAAGAGCTCGCACACTCGCTGAACCTCGTCGACCAAGGAGACGGATTCGAACTCCACCATTGATGCTGGATGACTGACCTGGGCCAAGAACAGCATGTCGGAAACCATGCGGCTCATGCGGTCCAGCTCTTCTGTGCACGACTCCAGAACCTCCCGGTACTCGGAAAGCGATCGTTCTCTGGTCAAGGCAACCTGGGCCTTGCCCATCAGGTTGGAAAGCGGTGCTCGAAGTTCGTGAGCAAGGTCGTCAGAAAACTGCGAGAGCTGCTGAACCCCATCATCCAGGCGAGCCAGCATGATGTTGATGCCGTCGGCGAGCATTTTGAGTTCTGCCGGCATCCCATCAGTTGGAAGGCGATGGTCGAGGCTCTCGGTTGAGATTTTCGAGGCGATCTTGAGGAACTTGGTCAGTGGTAGCAGGCCTCTGCGCACAGTCCACCAGCCAATGGCCAAGATCAGTGCGAGGATGACGGGGGACATCATCAAGGCCCAGGTCAGCAACGCATCGAGCAGCGCCTCACTGGATGACTGGTCCATGGTCATATAGACGCTGACCTCTGTTCCATCGCCCAAACGCATGATTCGAGAAGCACTCAGCAGAGGACGGTCCTGCGTATCACGCCATTCGTGCTCTTTGGGCTGGGCCGCCGGCTGAAACTTGTGCACCTCCAGATTGACCTGTTTCGAGCCAATCGAGAGCAGGGGAGTCTGATTCTGTGAGGTATCGAATATGCTCACATACAGGTTGTTGTGGCCCATGACCAAATCGACAAGCTGATGCGCATCCGCGTTGACGCCGGAGATGTCCGGGATGGTGGACAGGTTGTGAGCCATCCCCGCCATCTTTACTTCCAGGTCTGCTCTGGCATTTCTTTCCAGAGCCTTGCCTACCATCAGATAGCCAAAGGTGGCGAACAGAAGCAGCAACGCTGCGCTCATCAACCCAACTTTTAACCCCAGCTTTGCAGCCAGGCTGAATGGCCTCATGCGCGTTCCTCAAAAACGTACCCAACGCCACGAAGCGTGTGAATGAGCTTGGTTTCAAACGGCTCATCGATCTTCGAGCGCAAGCGCCGGATGGCTACATCGATGACATTGGTGTCGCAATCGAAATTCATATCCCAGACCAACGAGATGATCTGAGAGCGAGTCAGCGCTTCGCCCGTTCGGCTCATGAGCAGGTGCAGAAGCGCAAATTCCTTGGTGGTGAGATCGATGCGTGTGCCACCGCGGAAGACGCGATGGCGGACGGAGTCGAGTTCCAGATCGGCAATTTTCAGCGAGCTCTTCTCGACTAACTCATCACCACGGCGTTGCAGCGAACGGATGCGAGCAAGCAGCTCAGGGAATTCGAATGGCTTCACAAGGTAGTCATCCGCGCCGCCGTCCAAGCCCTTGAGCTTGTCATTGATGCGTCCGCGGGCGGTCAGCATGATGATGCGGACCCGGCTGGTCTTACGGATGGTTTCCAGCAGGTCCCAGCCGTCGATACCCGGGAGGTTCACGTCCAGGAGGACCAACGAATAGACATTAGTGTTGAACAAGTGCAGAGCATCTACACCGTTGTGCACGATATCTACGACATACCCGCTTTCGGATAGGCCCTGCTGAAGATATTCGGCAGTTTTAATTTCGTCTTCCACAACTAGAACGCGCATAACTTATCTCAAGGTGTGAGGAAGGAGTTGGCCTAATCCGCCAAGATTATGGTTGCAGGCTGTTCGAAAGTTTGGCTGAGGGTATGGCATGTGGTAGTCGCTACCTCTGTCCATACGCCGGGTCACCTGAGGACGCTTGAATCTTAACGCGAAGAAGCTGGCCGCGGCGAAATCCTACAAATTTGTAATGTAGCCGCAAGATTTCTGACAGTCATGCAGGCTCCACCCCTAAGCATAGCGGATTCTGGGGCCTGCGGCGGTGTATGACAGATTCGCCTGGCAGGTGGAATCGGCCAGGACAGGCAGCATTTCGGTCGTTAGCTTGCAAGGACTGGTACTGGCCTTGGATCGAGGGCGCCACGCAGGCAGACCCCATGCACGGCCGCAAACCGCAGCGCCTTTCTGCAAATTAGTTCACGTGGCGGCTCGATATTCTCTCGAATAATTATCTTACAATCTATTACATGTCCAAATTGTAATTGCCCGATCATCTTGGTGTTAGCCTCCTTTGCTAGTTTAAGGGCAGCGGAAGAGGCATCGCTGCTTTGGAAATTGTCTCATTTCAAAGCAGCTTGGCAAGAGCACCGAGCAGTTGTTCGCGCCAGTGCATTCACCTGTAAACCATACGCTCCTTTGGTAGGTGAATTTTAGCGCCCCCCTACGGGCGCTTTTTTATTAAGGGACTTCTTATGAACACTACTGTATCAGCGATCGCCGTGTTTTTGCTCTTTACATCACTAACAGCCAATGCCCAAAGCGGTATGGAGATCAATAAACGCATCGAGCGTACTGCTAGAGAGGCTACAGCGGATTATGCTCAACGCGTAAAAAAGCCCATGCCTCAACTAGAAGACTACGCCTATGGCATGGACCTGGACGTTGGTAAGTTGGTGTATGTATCACCCAGTGTGCGGTACTGCGGTAATGTAAGAAGCATGATGACCTACGAAGACTCGAAAGGCGAACTGCACATGGTTCGCTACCTGGTGAAGGGCGAGTGTGTTAATAGCCGTTAAGACTCATCAAGATGATCCCTGCGGCCACCGGATCATAGAAGCTCAATGCCGAACCGGCGCAGCAGTATGGCGAAGCCTCCGAAGCTGGCCATTGTGATGAGGATGCTGCTGATCAGTGTCGGCCAAAAGCCGAGCTTAGGTAGCAGCAATGGAAAAGCAATAAACATCGGTAGGGTCGGAAGCACGTACCAGAACGTGTACCAAGCATGGTTGGAGATCTTCTCCATGCTCTGGTTCTCTAAATAGAGCCAGACCAACGTCACGACCGTGACCAAGGGTAGGGCGGCGACCAAGCCGCCCAGCTTGTCGCTGCGTTTCGCCAGCTCTGACACGAGAATCACTATACCGGCAGTGAGTAGGTACTTCGTGATGATCCAGGCCATCGCTGAGCCTTCTGGAGGTTGTTGACGAGGGCAGGCGAAGCCATTCACCAACCCCCTTGAAGCGCTCCTGCCGTTTACGGCATCCCTCACCGCATTTTTTTTGCAACATCACCCTCAGCCAGGAGGGTGATGTGTTTGCATGGTGTTTACCGATCGGTCAGTGCGAGGGTGAGGGAACGCTCTCGTGGAAAGCTGCCCGCTCGATCTGGATGGTGCAGTGATGGATTTCGAATGCATCGCTGACAGCATCCACGACGGCCGCCAACACAGCATCCCCATCTGCAGAATCCCGAACCACTACGTGCGACGTCATCACGTTACTGCCACTGCTGACAGCCCACACGTGCAAGTCATGAACGTCCGTCACGCCATCTACTCCGAGGATGGTGGCCTCGATTGCCGTAACGTCGAGCCCCCTCGGGACACCCTCCATGAGGATCCCCAGGCTTTCGCGAAGCAACTGCCACGTCCGCGGCAGAACCCAAAGGCCGATCGCCACAGCGACAATCGTGTCGACCCAGGTCCAGCCGGTGAAGCGGATGATAAGTGCCGCGATGATTACGCCAAGCGAGCCGAGCATGTCGCTCCAAACTTCGAGGTAGGCTCCTTTGACGTTGAGGCTTTCGTTGCTCGCAGATGCCAGAAGGCGCATCGAAATTAGGTTGATGATCAGGCCGGCGATTGCGATCCACATCATCGCTCCGGTAGCGATCTCCGCCGGCATGAAGAAGCGCTGGTAGGCCTCATACAAGATGTACATCGCCACCAGGAAGAGCAGCACGGCGTTGAACGTCGAAGCCAGAATTTCCAGGCGCGCATAGCCGAAGGTTCTTTTCTGATCCGCCGGCCGCTTGGCTATCTGAAGTGCAATCAGTGAGATCGCCAAGGCGGCAGTATCTGTGAACATGTGAGATGCGTCCGACAGCAGCGCCAGGCTGCCGGTAATCCACGCACCGATCACTTCTGCAATCATGAAGCTGCCAGTCAAGCCGAGCGCCATGATTAGCTTCTTCTGATGCCCCTCGCGTACTGCAGCGCTGCCATGGTCATGATTTGAACCCACGTATTTCTCCTTGCGCAGGGTTGTGGTCTCGTTGGCCTTCCTGTCTACCTAGCCTTAGAGCGTCGCTTGGCCACAGTGACTGCAAAATCTTGCTCCTGCACTCAGCAGCGAGCCGCAGGCGGTGCAACCACTCGATAGCGGTGTTCCGCAGTTTAGACAAAAGCGTGCTGACGGATCGTTGGCCGTCCGGCACTGCCTGCAGCCCTGCAGATCTTTGATGGGGGCAGGAGTGGGAGGGCGCCCGCCGTCATACACCTGATTACCGCCGTCGCAGCCCTGCTGCCGGCCATGGCGATCATATTGCTCGGCCCCATGTCCCCCGCTGTGGTGCTTGCCTCCACCGTGATTTCCACGGCCATGGTGCCCGCCCAGGATGTTTTTGAAAAAGCTCATGGTATTCGCCCCTCATTGATGGGTGACATATTAACGAGCAAAAGTTGAAAATAATATTCTGCTCGCGAGAAAGACTTGTAAGTTGAATTGAAAGTTCAAAATTAGCCTACGACAAAACGAAACCGTTTTGTTTGTGAAATTAAATTTATCTAGCTGAGCGGAGCATTGCTTTTGGTGGGTAGTATCCCCCTAATTTTGATCATAGCGTGATCAATGACAATCAAAACAGCAGTAATTGGATTTCTGTCAGCATTGTAATCCCGAGGTCATCGTGTCGTTATCAGGTCCCGGAAATAATGCGCTCAGCGAGATTCATTTCTCTTTTTATCCCTATGCCTCACACATACTAAGCGTCCCCAACGCCTAGGGGCCTAAGGCCTCTGACGCTCCGCACATTGCGCAATCGCTCAGCATCTGTCGACGGTTTGCCTTGTAGCTCCCGCTAACTCCATAGCTACCGCCATGGATAAGCAGCTTCCAGAGTTTGATAATGACACCTTCCAAATCCATTGTTCACACCCTGTTAAGCAAATGGATCTTTGCTATTCGCAATGCGCGGCAGAAAGGCATCAGTACTAATTTGCTAATCGGCCTGGTGACTTTTTGGTTACTGCTATTCGCGAACGCTGAGCTCTGGAACGTGCTCTGGAAGCTGGTATTCAAAACCGATGAAGTGAACTGGCAGCTAGCGGCTAGCCTCCCAGTCATAGTATTCGCATGGGTGTTTACCGTTCTGAGCTTGCTGTCATGGGGGCGGCTGGCCAAACCCATACTGTGCCTGGTACTGATCAGCGCGTCTTTTGCGAGTTACTTCATGAATGCCTACGGCATCGTGATCGATTACACAATGTTCACCAACGTTGTGGAGACCGACGTCGCTGAGGCAACCGAGCTGCTGAATTGGAAGCTCGGTCTTTGGGTCGCAATGGTTGGGGTGTTGCCCGTCTACCTGATTGCCCGGGTTCCCCTCCGGCGCAAGCCTTGGGCCAAAGCTTTGGTCAGCAGGTTCATTGCTCTGTCGCTCGCTCTGTTGACCTTATCTGGCATCGCGTTGAGTCAGTACCAGTCGTATGCCTCCTTGCTGCGCAACAATCGGGAGATCCGGCTGATTCTGGTACCTACCAACTTGTTTGCGGCTGGCCATGGGTACCTGAAGCGTCAGCTGGCCTCACCTAAAACGCTGACGGCCATTGGTACTGATGCGGTAGTTAATCGACAGGGTGCGGCTCGTAAACCCAGGCTGCTGGTACTGGCAGTAGGAGAGACCGCTCGCTCCGCCAACTTCTCCCTCAACGGCTACTCCCGTGAAACGAATCCGGAACTAGAAAAGCGAAATGTCATTAGCTTCACGAACGTGAGCTCCTGCGGTACCGCTACCGCGGTCTCGCTGCCATGCATGTTCCTGGACGTGGGTAAGGCCCAGTACAAAGATGGCTTGGCCAAGAGCCGAGAAGGGCTGCTCGACGTGCTTCAACGCGCTGGCATCAGTGTCATGTGGACTGACAACAACTCGGGGTGCAAAGGGGTCTGCGACAGGGTTCCCAACCACAAGGCTGCCTCTCACGCGGATTCCCAACTGTGCACCAGCGAGGAGTGTAAGGACGGGGTGCTGCTCACGGAGATGCAAGACTTCATCAAGCGCCAGGAAGGCGATGCTGTCCTGGTGCTCCACTACAAAGGCAGTCACGGCCCGGCCTACTACAAGCGCTACCCCTCGCAATTCAAGAAATTCGCACCGGTGTGCGAGACCAACGAGCTCGACAAATGTAAGCAGGAGGAGGTGGTCAATGCCTACGACAACTCAATCCTCTACACCGATTATGTGACTGCAAATCTCATCGATATCCTGGCGGCCAACACCAAGTTCGACACTGCGCTGATGTACGTTTCGGACCACGGCGAATCGCTGGGGGAGGGTGGGCTCTATCTACACGGGCTGCCTTACGCGATGGCTCCTGACGAGCAAACAAAGGTGCCGTTGGTACTTTGGATGTCTGACTCGCTCGCGAAGAGCGAAAAGGTCAACGTGGGTTGTTTGAAAGCTCAAACCACGTCACCGCTGAGCCACGACAACCTGTTCCACACCGTGCTCGGCATGATGAACGTCCAGACGTCTTCGTATCGCTCAGCGCTGGATTTCACTGCCCCTTGTAAGCCCTTTGTCGGAGGCTCTTATTCTGGCCTCTGAATGTTCGATGTGGACCGGATCATCGGCCAGGCGGTTCTGCACCAGCCTGCTTTGACAGCTGAGAGAAGCTGGACTAATTACATAGCTGCATTCAACAACCCAAGCGGAAAAGGAAGTTTTGCATGAGCATCAAGCCAGGCCCAAAGCGCACCAATGAAGATGGCACTCCGGACAAAAGGCAGCGAGTCACCCCTGAAAAGCAGAAGGACCATCCGGACCTGAAACCCCACAAGCACAAAAAGGGGGAGTAAGAAAAAAGCAGCTCTCGGGAGCTGCTTTTTTTTTGGGGCTGTGTGCAAACCCTCCCGACCGTCTCGCTGATCAATCGGACCGCGTCGTGAGTCTTCCGCTTGGCTTGATGGATTCTGAAGCTACCTCCGGATCGGTTATCCCTTCAGTGCGGACGACGAGACTGATATCCCAGAGCGTTGAGCTGATACTCGCTGACAGCCCGAAATTGTGATTCTGCGATTTGACGCAGGCGCTCAACCTCTTCGGCAGATGAGCCAGAAGCCTGCGCCTCGTGGTATTGCTTCATCGCATCCACTGCGTCGGTATACATGGGGTGGTCGGGGAGAAGAGCTGGTATCTTTTTCGTCATGTAGCGGCAGGTCCTCACTGGATAGTCGACGGTGGTTTACCTGCTTTGAGGAGCTGAAAATCAATGACCGCCTGATAGAGCGAATCTGCCAATAGGTGAAGACGCTGTACCTCAAGGTCTGGCAATCCAGCAGCCTCCGCTTCGTGGGCCTGTCGGATAGCTTCAAGCGCTTGCCTCATCAGTGGCTCACCAGCCTCGACCATTCCAATGAATGTGCGCTTCACAACATTTTGCTCCATTCAGCTGAAGATGAATTATAGGACACCGCGGCGTGGCAAGGCCCCGAGCAGCACAGGTGTTCGACGTCCGGCTGAACGAACCAATGAGGAGCGCGCTGGCCTGGGGAGTGGCCAGGGCGCGTGTCATAGCTACGTTGTAAACCACTTTTTTCACTGTAAACCACTGTGGTTTACAGTGAAAAAAAGTGGTTTACAGCAGGCCTCCTCAGGCCTGAGTCAGCTCCAGCAGATCGCCCAGTTCCTCCCGGGCCATCTTCACTCTATCCATTCTGCGATAAGGATGATCAACCGGCATCCGGATAAGAGATTCGAACCAAGCCGAATCGAATTTGATGACTTCCTTGTGAATGTGCTCAAGCTCACCTCCGCGAGGCTGTGACACTACAAACTCCAAGCTTGCCTACATCGAATGCCGAGTCGCTGGCAGAAACCGGATTGAAATCGACGACCTCCACAAGGCTTACCGATCGAGCGCGTATACCACCAGCTCGAAAGAGGTCGAAGAACTGCAGTTGTTGGCCATTAGCAAAGGCAATCAAGGCGGGCATTTGGACCTGCGCTGTCCATTTGACTTACCTGTTGAATACAAGTCGAACGTGGTGAGTTTTAACAGGACAGACCGTGATCAGCGTGTACAGACAAGGGTCTTCGATTCGTCGGCTACCGAGACTGAGCGCACCCTACTGAGGCAGATCACCCAACCGGATGAGAACGCTCCGGTCAAAGCGCCTCGTCGTAAACCGCTTCCAAAGGCGACCGACGAAGACCTAGCACTAGCCTTCCATCGATACGTGGACTCACAGTCCCCGTCCTCACCTAAAAAGCCGAAGTAGCATGGCTGGTTTGGCTTTCAAATCAATGACCATCACGGAAGAAGTCATCCCTGGAAGCGAGGCCGAAGTCATCCTCGGGCTGCTGCGGATCACCTTCAAACATGTTGGCTGTGCGCCGCTCTTGCTTGAGGTAAGCGATGGTTTGGAAGAAGCAAGGTTCACATAGGTGTACCTCATAGCGCTCTCCGTCATGCAGTGCACCAAAGCCCCAGTGCGCCTGGAGCACCCCATACTGCAGGCTGCCGTTTTCCAAACGTGTGGAGGAGCCGCATACGTCGCAGCTCACGTCGACCACCGCTTCTGTTTCTACACGACCAGTGATTTTCATCATGAAGCCTCTGCCAACGTTGGGACAAATGATTACGCCAGAGTTGGGCCTTGGAGAGCATCAATATGCGCCGTATCGGTATTCCTGCGGCGAGAGTCGGCCGCCTGGGCCGAATAGCAAGTGGGAGGTATAACGCTCCAGAAAAGCTATGGCTTCCTTCTGAACGCATCCCTCGTAGTAGGCTCGCCGGGCTAGCGGAACTGTGGCCCGATTTTTCAGGCACAGCTTCACCAACTCTGATAACAAATAACCGCGAACGTCATATCGAGCATCAACCGCCTTGATCACCGTCGAATAGCAATCATGGAAGACGGGTCGCCAGTTACGATCGTTGCGGGGAGCTGGTTGACTGCTCATCTTTGATCCCCTGAGACACTATCCATCGGGCGCGTCACGGTATGCAATCTGAAGCCGTTCATCTAATCACACGTCTTCCTCTTGGCTTTTTCTTTGCCGCAGCTAGCACCCATTCTGGGGCGGATGACAGCAAGGCTTTGGGGGCGATACCGCCCAGAGACGAATTTTCTGATTGGAACCAAGCCGCCATAGACCACTCGTCCATGCGAGTCGAGAGAACGGACAATACGTCGCAAAGGCTGCTGATCGGTTGATAGCCGTTGCTACCGTCCAAAGCATAAGCGGGGAAGAAGTCGACCTTCCCAGGTCGAAGCGAGAAGATCTGACCATCAGCCAGTAGCTGGTCGGGGTCAACTCCACCCCCTGGGGTGGAGGTAGATGCGAGCTGAAGCCATTGCTTGCCTGATATCCAGTCTCCGCTTTGGAAGACCCTGGAGCGGATGAGCCCGGCTGAAACGCCACTCTTCAGGATGGATTGAGGCACCGACTCTGCGGGGAGAAAGCAGTCGATGATGAGATCTAGCGCTTCCTGGGGGTATTCATCCAGCCGCCACTCGAATAGATCGTTGTACATCTGCAGGCCACCAAGGTAAGCATCGATCGTCCGGTCTGAATTGGCTTCAATCGACAGGGTAGCAACCAAAGCGACCTTGCTTTTATTCAGGGCGGTTGAAGGCTCATGTCGGGTCTGGATGTGAGCAAAGGGAGTGGTCATATGCACCTCCCGCGATGGGGCTAGAGATAGCTGTAGGTCGGGTAGCTGAAATCCATTGGAGGTTTACTAGAGCGGTAGCAGCAGTATGCGGCACCCTGCGCTCTACGCTTGGTTTTCCGATCAAACGCGAGTGCTTTAGCTGGGATGTGCGGCCGTTACCGTGTTTACTGCAAGGGAGTCCCCGCTGCGGGGCTGAGGTGTGTCCAATGAGCAATTTGCAAAGAGCTGCTGAGGCTTTGCGCAGGTCCAAGAGGGTCGTTTTTTTCACGGGTGCTGGCATCTCTGCTGACAGCGGAATTCCGACCTTCCGCGACAAGCTGACAGGCCTCTGGGCGAAGCATGACCCTCAGCGTCTCGAAACAGCGGACGCCTTTCGCAAAAATCCAGCTCTCGTCTAGAGCTGGTATCTTTGGCGCCGGCAGCAGGTTGGCCAGGCCAAACCTAACTTGGCTCATCTATCTATTCCACGGATAGCTGATGCTGGCTGGAACGTATCTGTCGTTACCCAGAATATTGATGATCTGCATGAACGAGCCGGCTCCAGTTCGGTGATACACCTTCATGGCCGCTTGATGGACGTGAAATGCTTCGGATGCCACCGGCCAGCAGAGTTATCACCAGATCAACTGGCGGTTCCCCCGGCGGGACAGATGATCGAGCCTCCGCGGTGCACTCGATGCAACGGGAGGTTGCGCCCTGGGGTGGTCTGGTTCAGAGAGAATCTTCCAGAGGATGCGTGGCGTTCAGCAGTAAGGCTTGTGGAAGCCTGTGACTTGCTGATTTCGGTGGGTACATCTGGCGTAGTCATGCCGGCAGCCGGTATTCCAGATATGGCTCTGGCGGCCGGGGCAACCGTGATCCATGTGAACCTTGACGACGTGGGGATGGACGGGGCGGAAGAGATAATGCTCGTTGGGCCTGCAGGGGTGGTATTACCCGCTTTGCTTCAAGCCGCAGGAGTTGCAGGTCCGTTGCAGCTTGATGGTTTTACTTAAGGAGCCAAGCCAGCTCTCCAATCCGCAGATGCTGTGCACATTTTTTTGCACATATCTCACGCCACGATACCCCAGTAGATTCAGGCTTTTCGCAGCCTTTGCATAGGTGAGTCGCGATGGATTTCTACACATCTCAATGAGGAAACCTAAGCTCCGTTTTCCACGTATTCCTCCGCTACAGAACGCTTTTCTGCGGTGTGTCCCCTGACATTCGCTTTTCAGGGCGAGCTATGGGGGCCACTCAAGACGGCTATCTTTTGCCTGGCACCAATGAAAAGGCCCTCAATATTGAGGGCCTTAAATTCAATGCGGATCCGTCACGCGGGCATTTTTTGCAGCTGTCGAACTCGATCATGGACCACAAATTTAATGATTCCTTTGACATCGTTGGTGCAGTTTTCAAAGGCAAGGCGCGATACCACCTGGCGACCCTCCTTCAGAATCAGCGCCCCGATCAACTCGTCGACGAAGGACTGAGTGACATCGTTCCCAGCGAAATCTATGACAACGCTCTCACCACTGCTGAGCGAGCGTTCGATTTCGGTACGGTAGGGGATCGCTGAAGCTCGCATTCCGTACGTTCGGATAGAACTATCCCTACTTAATCGAATTTGAGTTTGCATGTCGTAACCCCTTGTATTGCATAATCCTTTTTTGCAGCCCGAGAGTTTCAGTTGACGCTGAATCTCCCATTTACCGCTCCTTGCATGATCGACTCTAGCCCTCGAGCTATCAAAAAGCCAGAGCTAGCGGAAATTCAGATCTAGGTCGAGATCGTCGTCAACCTGTCCTGCATCGTCCTTCGGCAGCAAGTCACTGATCGAAATGGTGGGCAGCAGCTCACGGGTACAGCTAAACGCGATCGATACACCATTCCACAGCGCATCATGCAGCTCCTGAGACTGCCGACGCTTTGTGTCATGTATGCCATTGCCGCTCACGATGATCAAACCACCGCCCGCCGCGTCTGCAATTTTTGCGGTAGTTGTTAACCCGATACCTTGGTTCTCGCTACCCAGGATCTGGGCCATCGCACCCCGGTTGCAGCTCACTCGCGGTTTGAGTGCCGCCTCGATCGCGTGCAAATGCGTGCGGTCATGAAGCTCAGGGTGATTCCTCAGTGTCGCGAGAAACCCACACCCATTATCGACGATGGCCATGCGTACAAGGTTCAATTTTGGATAAAACTGACAGGTCAGCCAAACGGCGGCGTCACCACGTCCCTCTCTGCGGGCGTGAGTAAGCGAGTTTTCCAATAGCTCCTTGAGCGAATACTCCAGAGGGCCCCGGTAGGAGTCAAACTCATTCCGTCCCGTGTGCTCGTCGACTGGGGCATCCGGGTCCGATTGAGTCAACCTTCCCGTAATAGCTCTAGCGAGGCGAGAGGCTGCAGCCTCTGCTTGATGGTGTTCGCTGATTTTGGTGATTTCCACCAACGAGGTGCTTCGGTCGTTTCGACGTCCTACCCCCGATAGATCTACACCCTCTACATCAATGTCCTTGAAAAAATCCATCCTGGCCAGGTAGGAGGTCAGGTCTCTGCTCAAAAACTGCATCGAAACTCGCTTCTGGACCAACTGGTTTTCAAACAACGCTCGCAGCGTGGCCATCCCTAACGGATCGATATACGAGAGGTTGCTAGCGTCTAAAACGATGTCACCAGGGCAGTTAATGATTTCTGCGCACACAGAAAACAGGTCATGGGGCGATCTTGAGCCAAGCCCCCAAGGAAGAACGATCGCGTTTTCAATATCGATGGCCTGCATGCAATTCCCTGGCAACGGAGCTAACCCTTTCGGATAGATATAGGGCTCGATAGTAGCCCATTGCCTGCCGGGTAAGCACTCACCTATTTTTTGACGAGTAGTGCCGGCATAGAATTGGCGCGCGGCAGTAGCGGCCTGTGGATGGTGGATCGCGCTCGCCTTGGGCTCAACACGCACGAAGAAAACACGGCCAACGCCCTGCCACGGGTCAGCCATTCAAGCAAAGATGGCCAGATCAAAGCCTTGTGCGAGAGCACTGGAGCAGGTTTGTGAGTCCGCCGAGCAGTTTCATCTCCGACGTCTGCTGTGGGCAAAGGCAAAGCTGGAAGGGGAACAGCGAAGAGTGACCCGATCAGCGCTGTACCGCACCGCATGTATCAGGTCTGGGGCTTGAGCTGTTAGATCGCATAAGGCTACCTTGGCCGGCAACTGGAGAACGAACTGCACCTCGTCTTCCAATGCGTTGGCGTGGAAGTAACTGAGGAAGTACTCGCTTTGACGGAACTGGTCAGAAGCGATCTCCTCCAGGCGTTACAGCCCACTGGGCAGGCCTTCCTGACAGGCCTGGTAGAAGGGGTCGAGCAAGTATAGGCCGTCCAGGCAGGAAAGCATGGACGGCGTTCCCCACCGGGAGCCGGCGTCGTACTCCTCCAGCGGCTTGGGCACTCCCTCGCCGGGGTACAAGGCAGCCAGCGCATTGTCGAAGGGCAACCACTGGTGCAGCAGCAGGATCAGCAACCTCCAGAAATGATCTATGCCATGACGCTACACCACAACAATAATCGACACGCTTACAGGAGCATTGATTGGCGTCACAGCTGTTCAAGGAGATGTTGTCTAGGCTGGACAATACGGCAGCGGCCGATATTTCCCACCCAGCTTGGGAGTTGATCATGACGGAGCCCATCGCCGTGGTACAGATCTGGCAATACCTTTTTGGCGGACTAAAGGCGGTATTGCACTGATCATGCTGGCCATATTTGGCCTGTTTTATGTGGCTCGTGCACTATGGCCACCTGTCACAGGCACTACAGTTATTTAATTTTGTTGCTCTGTCCGCTGACGCAACTCTTCGGGCACAACCATGGCGGGTATTCTCACCAGAAGGGTGAAAACTCGTCCAAACCGGACAACAAAGGGAACTACTTCATGCACACCGAATCGTGCCAGCATGACCATGACCATGACCATGACCATGACCACTCGCACCCGCATGAGCAACCGGATGGTAGTCAGCGCGATTTGGTATGCGGTATGACGGTGCCACCGGATAGTCGCTACTTCGAGCTATACGAGGGAAGGACATACCGCTTCTGCAGTGAAAAGTGCCTGACGAAATTCCGCGCAGCGCCTGTGCATTATCTTAGCCCTCCCCAGGACCAAGAACACGCGGGCCATCTCCACTCGGCTGCCCCGCAGCCAAGCAACGCGGCGGACGCCGAATACACTTGCCCGATGCATCCCCAAATCCGCCAGCGTGGGCCGGGCAGTTGCCCAATCTGTGGCATGGCCCTAGAGCCGGTAATACCGGAGCTTGAGGAAGACGAGAACCCGGAACTCAAGGACTTCTCCCGCCGCTTCTGGTGGACCTTGCCCCTGACGGTCATCGTGACCGTGTTGGCCATGACTGCCCACCAACTCCAATTGCTGCATGGTGCCACACAGAATTGGGTGGAGTTGATTCTGGCCACTCCCGTGACACTATGGGCTGGCTGGCCGTTTTTCGTGCGTGGGGTCGCATCGATTCGTAATCGCAGCCCGAATATGTGGACCCTGATAGGTTTGGGAACGGCTGCGGCGTACCTATACAGCGTTGCGGCCACAGTGTTCCCGCAGGTTTTCCCGACGACTTTCATGCAGGATGGCCGCATCGGTGTCTACTTCGAAGCGGCTGCAGTCATCATCTCATTAACGTTGCTCGGCCAAATGCTCGAGCTCAAGGCGCGCTCACAAACCTCCGCCGCCATCAAGTCGCTCCTGGGTCTTGCCCCCAAGACGGCCCGTCGCATCGGGGCCGATGGTCAGGAGGAAGATATTCCGCTCACCCACGTGCATACGGGCGACCACCTGCGCGTTCGCCCTGGCGAGAAGGTGCCGGTCGACGGGGTGGTCCTGGAAGGCGAAAGTGCTATCGATGAATCCATGCTGACAGGCGAGCCCGTGCCAGTGATGAAGAAAGCTGGGGATGCACTCATCGGTGCCACGCTGAATACCCACGGCAGCCTTGTGATGGCGGCGCAGAAGGTCGGCGCCGAGACAGTGCTCTCGCAAATCGTGCAGATGGTCGCGCGGGCTCAGCGCTCGAAAGCCCCGATGCAGCGGATGGCGGACACCGTGGCCGGCTATTTCGTCATGGGGGTGATTCTGGTCGCGCTGGTCACGCTCTTCGGCTGGGGGCTTTTCGGACCGGAGCCTGGCTGGGTCTTCGGCCTGATCAATGCGGTCGCGGTCCTGATCATTGCCTGCCCCTGCGCGCTCGGCCTAGCCACTCCCATGTCGATCATGGTCGCTACCGGGAAGGCTGCCAGCAGTGGCGTGCTCTTCCGAGACGCCAGTGCTATCGAGAACCTCTGCAAGATCGACACGCTGATCGTCGACAAGACCGGGACCCTCACCGAGGGCCGGCCAGTGTTTCATAGCGTGGTCGGTACCGGGCAGTTCATGCCACCCGAAGTCTTGCGCCTTGCCGCCAGCCTGGACCAAGGCAGCGAGCATCCGCTGGCACATGCGATTGTCGATCATGCGCGAGCGCATGGACACAGCTTGTCCAAGCCAGAGGCGTTTGAGTCGGGCTCTGGGATCGGTGTACGTGGCCAGGTGAACGGCAAACGGCTGCAGCTTGGCAACACGACCTTGATGGAAGAGGCTGGCCTCGACACCAGTCCGTTGCGAGACCGCGCCGAGCAGCTGCGTCTGGAAGGCATGAGTATCATGTACTTGGCCGTCGATGGCGTGCTCGCTGGCCTGCTAGCGGTGTCCGATCCGGTCAAACCCACCTCCAAGGAGGCGGTAACCCGGCTACAGGCAGAAGATGTGAAGGTCATCATGGCCACCGGCGACGGCCTGACTACGGCACGTGCGGTCGCGAAACAACTCGGCATCGAGGAAGTCCACGGAGAAGTGAAACCCGAGGACAAGGAGCAACTGGTGGCGCTCCTGCAGGGCGATAAGCGCCGGGTTGCCATGGCAGGAGATGGGATCAACGATGCCCCTGCGCTGGCCCGGGCTGATGTCGGGATCGCCATGGGAACTGGCACCGATGTTGCCATGAACAGCTCCCAGTTGACGCTGGTCAAGGGCGACCTGATGGGCATCCTGCGGGCCAGAACACTATCCGTGGCCACGGTGAAGAACATGCGTCAAAACTTGGGCTTCGCATTCTTCTACAACGCTATGGGCATACCGCTGGCGGCAGGTTTGTTCTACCCGCTTACCGGCCATCTATTGTCACCGATGATTGCGGCATTGGCCATGAGCGTAAGTTCGGCTTCCGTGGTATTCAACGCACTGCGGCTGAAGCGCGTAGTCACAGACTGAAATGGGCACACCGCAACCTATGAGAGGAAGTTCCGCCATCAGCGTTTCAACGCCTGATCCATATGACTGACTGTCTAGGGCTTTGGCCTTAGCGGGTATGTCCGCGAGTTCGGCGCCAATCTGGTCCTGATGGAGGACATCGGGCAACTGCGACGTCCGCCATCTTCTGCCAAGATCGTAAGGGACAATTGTGATGCAGCAGGGGCCGCCGCCAGAGGAGTTGGACAAGATTTCAGGGCGAAGATAAATCCTTTGACCGGGCCTTGACCTTGTCATCGTGTCAAGGTTGAAGCTGTAAATGCGGCGAGAAAAGCCGTACCAGCATGAGAGGCCCGCTATGTTCGTTTTGGAAGTTTCCGGTATGGGATGTGGCAGTTGTGTCAACAAGATCACCAAGGCCATCCAGGCTGCCGATGGCGACGCGAAGGTGATCGTTGATCGTGCTGCCGGTACAGTGAGTGTCCAAAGCAACATCGAGGCGGAACGCGTCGGTGCACTGGTCCAGGCGCTTGGTTACCCAACCAAAGTCAGTCGCTAAGTCTCGTTACCGCTCAGATGGCAAGCCGCCGTGCCATGTTTCATGGCGCGGTTTCTTCATATACAGCCTGATGTCGACTGACTCCGGGTCGGGATAGCCAGCAATACTCCCCAAGAAATGGACGGCCTTCGATCACCCAGTGCCGAGTCAAGCTGTGGACGTTGACGCTGATCAAGAAAATGCTTCGCGATTGGTGTTTATCTTGAGTAAATGTATAGGCCAGCCTGGCTCACATACCCCGGCCCCTCGTTGGAGCTCATTCACAATGATGACTGCCAAGCGGTTTAGTTCTATGGCCTTGGGGATATCCCTGCTCATCCCTCTGGGGCTGGTCATGGCAAACCCTACGGGTAACGTCTACACGGCCAATGAACGGTCCGCTTCCATTAGCCAGGTAAATCTTGCGACAGGTGATGTGAGCACGGTCGCCTTGCCGATCGCACCCCACAACCTACAGGTTTCGCCCGACGGCAGCTTGCTTCTGGTTGTTGGAGTGGCTGGACATGCGGGGCATTCGAGCGGTGAAAAGCCCGGTGGGCAGTTGCTGGTGTTCAGTACCAGCGCGCTGGACAGGCCACCGTTCAGCTTCCCGGCAGGCGATCACCCGGCTCATGTGGTCACCGACGTCACCGGGCTGCGAGCTTTTGTGACCGATTCCGCTGCCAACCAGGTGCGAGTATTTGACCTTGAGCAGCGAATCGAGTTGCCCGGTATTCCAACTGGGCGTTATCCCCATGGGCTGCGCTTGAGCCCTGATGGCCGGACACTCTATATCGCGAACATGAAGAGCGACAGCGTATCGCTTATCGATGTCGTCACACTCAAAGAAACCGCGCAGATTCCCGTGGGCAAAGGCCCTGTCCAGGTCGGCTTTGCCCCTGACGGTCGCCTGGCATTCGTCTCGCTCAGTGCGACAAATCAGCTTGGCATCATCGACACGGCCAGACGCAAGGTGATCAGCAAGGTTGATGTCGGCCGCACGCCAATCCAGATGATGGCCACCGTTGACGGTCGCCAGGTCTATGTCGCGAATCAGGGCAGTGGCCAGAATCCGGACGACCGAGTCTCCATCGTAGATCTCCAGACGCGTAGCAGCCTGGGCACCGTGACCACCGGCAAGGGTGCCCATGGTGTGGCCATCAGCAGCGACGGCGCTTATGTGTTTGTCAGCAATATTGAAGCGGGCACCGTATCTGTCATCGATACGAGCAGCCGAAAGGTCGTTGCTACCCATAAGGTTGGCGCCGGGCCAAACGGGATCAGCTTCGAGCCGCCGAGTGCCCAATAATAGCCCGTCGGTGTACAACCCGAGCACGACGCGAAAAATGAGCATTCACGCCGGCGCAGTAATTTGCTTGTCGTGCCAGGTGAGGCCTAGCGCCCAGACCAAGGCATCCGGCTTTAAAACAGTGCTAAGGAGATGATGATGAACAACGTTCGAAATTTACTGATCGGACTTTGTTTGGCCGCAGCGTCCGTGGGCGCCATGGCGCAAAACACCGATGAACACTCGACACATCACCCGGCCGATGCGCCAAGCGCGGCGGCTACCGAGAAGACGCCTTCTCAGCCAATGGACAAAGGGCAAATGGCGGCGATGGACCAGCAAATGAAGGCCATGCAAGCCATGCACGAAAAGATGGCTGCAGCCAAAACGCCGGAAGCCCGTCAGGCGTTGATGGCCGAGCATATGGCGCTGATGAAAAATGGCATGGCCATGATGAAGTCCATGGAGGGTGGCATGCCTGAAATGGGGGGCATGCATGGCGGCATGGGCGGGGATATGGCCGCCCGCCACCAGATGATGGAAAAGCGCATGGACATGATGGAGTCGATGATGCAGATGATGATGGACCGCATGCCATCTGCTGCATCGAAGTAACCCATCTCCTTTCCCAGGAGTCGCTATGAACCCTCACTTCGATGAAAACGGCTCACCACACAGTTTCTGGCGTTCACGCTATGCAATCGGCCTGGTGGTAATCGGTGGGATCGCCGTCTACTTCCTGCTCACCGAGCACCTTGCCCATGTCGTTGGAGCCCTGCCTTATCTGTTGTTGCTCGCCTGTCCGCTGATGCATGTCTTCATGCATCGAGGACATGGGGGACACCATCACCAGGGCCAGAGCAAACCGGCCCCCTCCGATAAGGCTGATATCCATAAGCCGGGAGATCCATCATGAATCATGGTGAAAGCGCGTATGGCCTCTGGTCGCTGGTTTTCATCAACTCCGCGATCTTCATCATGTTTGCCTTCAGTTTCTTCAAGCCGGCAACGGCGAGAGACTGGAGGAGCTTCGGTGCATTCTCGGCCTTCATCGTTGCCCTGTTTGTGGAAATGTATGGCTTCCCCCTGACGATCTATCTGTTGTCAGGCTGGTTGCAGGCCAGGTTCCCCAACCTCGATCTGCTTTCCCACGAATCCGGCCATCTGTGGTCGACGTTGCTCGGTGACCAGGGCAACCCACACTTCAGTGTTTTGCACATTGCCAGTTACCTATTCCTGGGTTTCGGCTTCTATTTGCTTTCTGCCGCCTGGAACGTGCTATATCACGCGCAACGCCGCCGTTCACTTGCAACGGTCGGGCCCTATGGCTGGATCAGACATCCGCAGTACGTGGCATTTGTGCTGATTCTTCTGGGCTTTCTCCTTCAGTGGCCGACGCTGCTGACGCTGGCAATGTTCCCGGTGTTGCTGGTGATGTACGGGCGTTTGGCGGTTTCCGAAGAGCGGGAAATGCACAAGCAGTTTGGCGCTGCCTACGAAGCTTATACCCGCGTTACGCCTAGGTTCGTTCCGCACCTGCGCGAAAGGTTGGGTGGGGGTCATAGAGGCTGAAGCGTAGGACGAAGGAGCTACATGCCAGGAGGGTTTCAGCGGCAGTGTTTCTAGCGGGAATAGGGTATCCAAAGTCTGTTTGCTCGGATAACACTCTGAGTTGTCGCGGGTTTTCTTGTCGACAAGCTCGGTGGAATCCTTGTTGGCGTTCGGATAACTCAGGCAGTTGGATGACTTTGCGATGCCCTGTCCGCTTTCGACCCATATAGATCGTGATGCACGAAGATCTCTGCTCAAACGTCAGCTACTACTCTGATCTGAATGCATCCCGGCTACAGAGCGCAAAGACCAACTAGCGTCCCGAGGCACAGAGCTGAAGGCGGCGCGGTCAGGAATTGCGGCAGCACTTTTTCCAAAGTTTGGCTAAATGACCCTGCCTATCAGCTCTAATAGGCAGGGTTAGAAGTCAATCCGTCACTGCTTGCGAATGCCTACGATCGTCGCTGTGCCCCCATTCATTCGGAAATCGAAGCTGACCTTGTCGCCTACCTTGAGTCCCTTGAGTTGCTGCTCGGTAGCGCTGAAGCCCATGGTCATTGCCGGCCATTTCAGGGCTGATACTGGTCCATGCGCCAAGGTAACTTTACCTGGTTCCAAAGCTTTGATGGTTCCCTCAGCCGATGCAGTCGGAGCCGCCTGGCTGCCTTGGGTCTCGTTGCCTTCCATGGGCATATTCTTCATATCCGTGCCATACATGTCTTGGGCCTGCACCGCCGCCGCAACGGCGAACACCAGGCCAGCGCTGATCAGTAGCTTCTTCATCGGGTTACTCCTGTTTGGGGGTTATCGTGTACAGCGAGTCCGCGGCGCCTGACGAGCCAGTAAGCCGCAGGGATTACAAATAGTGAGAGCAAAGGCGCGGTGAGCATGCCGCCGACCATGGGTACAGCGATCCGGCTCATGACTTCGCTGCCGGTACCGCTACTCCAGAGGATTGGCATCAAGCCTGCGACGATCACTGCTACGGTCATGGCTTTGGGGCGGATGCGCTGCACGGCCCCTTCGCGGATAGCATCCAGAAGCGCAGGTTGCCCCTGCGTACCGTTGCCGTTTCGTTCAGTCCAGGCATTGTTGAGGTAGATCAGCATGATGACTCCAAACTCTGCTGCGACCCCAGCCAAGGCGATAAAACCGACACCCGTGGCCACCGACAGGTTGTAGCCCATCATGTACAGCAGCCATACGCCGCCGGTTAGCGCAAATGGCAAGGTAGCCATGATCAGCAGCGCTTCACCGAGGCGGCCAAACGTGAGGTAGAGAAGGACGAAAATAATGGCCAGCGTCGCCGGTACTACCCATGCTAAGCGCGCATTGGCGCGCTCCAGGTATTCGAACTGCCCGGAATAGCTCAAGCTTATGCCAGGATCGAGCTTCACCTGCTGATCGACTAGCCGGCGCAGGTCGGCAACGACGGAGGACAGGTCCCGTCTCCGCACGTCGATATACACCCAGCCCGAGGGGCGCGCGTTTTCACTCTTGAGCATGGGTGGACCGTCCGCAATACGCACCCGTGCCACGGTTCCCAGTGTGATTCGCCCCCCTTGGCTGGTGTAAATCGGTAGCTGCCGCAGGGCATCAACAGAGTCACGCCACTCCCGTGGGTACCGAACACTGATGGGATATCGCGCCAGGCCTTCTACGGTTTCGCCGATGTTTTCGCCCCCAACGGCGCCGGCAACAATCGCTTGGACATCAGCAATGTTCAGGCCGTAACGCGCTGCGAATTGGCGGTCGATATCCAGATCGATGTAGCGTCCACCGGTTAATCGCTCGGCGAGGGCGGAAGTCACCCCTGGAACCGTTTTGGCCACCTTCTCGATAGCCAGAGTCACCCGGTCGATCTCATTCAAATTGCTGCCGGCAACCTTTACGCCGATCGGGCTTTTGATACCGGTTGCGAGCATGTCGATACGGTTTCGAATCGGTGGGATCCAGATATTGGTTAGCCCAGGTACCTGCACGGTACGGTCCAGCTCTTCGATCAGCTTCTCAGTGGTCATCCCTGCTCGCCACTGATCCTTCGGTTTAAGTCGGACAGTCGTCTCGAACATCTCCAGCGGGGCCGGGTCGGTCGCTGATTCAGCCCGGCCCGCTTTACCGAAGACACTGGCGACCTCCGGTACCGTTCGGATCAGCCGGTCCGTACGTTGCAAAAGCTCAGAGGCTTTCTGCGCCGAAAGACCTGGCAGGGCAGTCGGCATGTACAGCAAATCGCCTTCATCCAGTGGCGGCAAGAATTCGCCGCCGAGCTGGCTCAGGGGCCAGACACTGCTGAGCAAAATCAACAGTGCACCCGCCAACGTGAGCTTTGGCCGGCGTAGAACGATCTCCAATGCTGGGCGATAGAGCCGTATCAGGGTTCGATTGAGTGGGTTGCGCTCTTCTGCCGGTAAACGACCCCGAATCCAGTACCCCATCAGCACGGGTACCAGGGTAACCGAAAGGCCCGCTGCTGCTGCCATTGCATAAGTCTTGGTGAATGCGAGGGGCGCAAACAGCCTTCCCTCCTGAGCCTGCAAGGTGAATACCGGTATGAAGGACAGCGTAATGATCATGAGGCTGAAGAACAGCGCAGGCCCGACCTCGACTGCTGCCTCAGTCATCACTTTCCAATGATCTTCGCCACGCAACGACTTTCCAGGGTGCCACGTATGCCAAGCCTCAACCCGTTTGTGCGCGTTCTCAATCATCACCACAGCGGCGTCCACCATCGCACCGATTGCAATGGCTATGCCCCCAAGCGACATGATGTTGGCGTTGATGCCCTGGTGGCGCATGACGATCAGGGCAATGAGGACACCAACCGGAAGCGAGACGATGGCGACCAACGATGAGCGCAGATGCCAAAGAAATGCAGCGCACACCAGTGCGACCACGATGAACTCTTCAATCAGCTTCTGGCTCAGATTTTCCACAGCACGATCGATCAACTGGCTACGGTCGTAGGTAGTGACCAGCTCGACCCCGGCAGGCAGGCTTTTTTCCAGCGATTCAAGCTTGGATTTGACGTGAGCGATGGCATCTTTCGCATTCTTGCCACTGCGCAGAATTACTACGCCGCCCACCGCTTCGCCCTGTCCATCAAGCTCGCCGATGCCGCGACGTGCCTCAGGGCCCAGCTGTACAGTGGCTACATCGCCCAGTGTTACGGGTATACCCTTCGCAGCCAGGCGCAGGGGAATGGCTCGGAAATCATCGAGTGACTTCAGATAGCCGGAAGCCCTTACCATGAACTCAGCTTCGCCTTGTTCGAGCACGCCGCCACCGGTTTCCTGATTGGCCTTGGCGATGGCGTCCGAAACCTCAACTTGAGTGATTCCCAAGCTGGCCATGCGCAGCGGATCGAGCACTACCTGGTACTGCTTGACCATCCCGCCTATCGTCGCCACTTCGGCAACGTCCGGAAGAGTTTTCAACTCGAAGCGCAGGAACCAGTCCTGAAGGCTGCGCAGCTGTGCCAGGTCATGGGTACCACTGCGGTCCACCAGCGCATACTGGTAGATCCAGCCTACACCAGTGGCATCGGGTCCGAGCACTGGCTTAGCGGACGCCGGTAATCGAGACTGAACCTGGCTTAGGTATTCGAGCACCCTGGACCGCGCCCAATAGAGATCTGTGCCGTCCTCAAACAACACATATACGAAGCTGTCTCCAAATGCTGAAAAGCCCCGCACTGTCTTGGCTCCGGGTACGGAAAGCATTGTGGTGGTCAGGGGATATGTCACCTGATTTTCCACGATCTGCGGTGCCTGCCCTGGGTAGGAGGTGCGGATAATCACCTGCACATCTGACAGGTCAGGCAACGCGTCGATCGGCAAACTGCGCAGAGAGAAAACGCCCCAAGCTACGGCAAACAGTGTTGCCAGCAGGACCAGGACGCGGTTGCCAACCGACCAACGAATCAGGTTCGCGATCATGGCTGGTTCTCCTGCTGGGTTATTTGCTCGATGACCATGCCTTCATCGCGCTCGCGCACTCCAAACCGGATGCGTTCGCCAACCTTGAGTCCGGCAATCAAGCGGGGATCTGCCACAGGGAAAGTCATCGTCATACCAGGCATGCCCAGCGTCACGAACGGTCCATGAGCGATGGTCAGCTGATTACCTTCTATTTGAACGATGCGCCCATTGGCCTGATGTAGAGCCGGCTGTACAGGTTGCGCAAGTGGAGCATCGCCAGCAGTAACGGCCTCGATACCTTTCAAGCTCGCTTCGGAGTCCAGCAGAAACTGCCCGGACGCCACAACGCGCTGGCCCGCCTGAAGGCCTCGCAGCACGACCACCTGGCCAGCACTTTCCTGGCCGAGCACTACTTCCACCGGCCGGAATCGACCTCCGTCTTCTGACACCATTACGAGATCGCGTTTCCCCGTCCGAATGATCGCCTCGGCTGGCACCAGTAGGCTGTCATCCTGTTGCCCGGACGGATGGAGGGAAACCTGCGCGGTCATGCCTGGGCGCAACCGGCCGCCGGGGTTGGGCAGTTCTATACGAAGCCGCAAGGTGCGGCTTTGCAGATCCGCATCAGCCAGCAATGCGGTCAGCTTGCCGGGAACAGGTTCGCCTGGGAACGCTGCCAGATTCGCCTGCACTGCCTGTCCTTCCTGTAGGCCTTGGGCTTGCGCTTCAGGTACTGCGGCCTCAAGCCAGACGTTCGCGATACCATTGATCTTCGCCAACGTTGCACCCGGTGTCATTGTCATGCCTGGCCGCAATTCCAGAGCCTGAAGGACGCCTGCTGTTGGGGCCAAGAGCGTTACCGAATTCTGGACCCTTCCCGTACGGTCAATCCGGTTGATAAGATCGGCAGGCATACCCGCCAGCAGTAGTCGTTGCCGAGCTGCAGCGCGCAATTCATTGTCCCCAGATCGCTGAAGCGCCAGGTACTCTTCCTGCAAGCCCGCCCATTCAGGCGTCAACACATCTGCCAATGGGGCGCCCTTGGCAACCACGTCGCCTGTAGCGCGGCCATAGGTGCGTTCGACGTAGCCACCGGTACGAGCCTGCAGAACGCTAAAATCCCGCTCATCGAAGGTAAGCACGCCGCTCACCTGGAGGGTTCGAGCAAGCTGCCCTTTCGCTACGGTAGCCAGACGGACCCCCAGGTTTTGTTGGAGCCCCTGTGAAACTTGAACTGCGGGGCTCACCTCAGCAGCGGTGCTTTCCTGGTACTTCGGCACCAGTGGCATGTCCATGAAGGGCGACTTGCCCGGTGCTGGAAAGTGCTGCTGGGGGTACATCGGGTCATACCAATACAGCACCTTCTGTAGCGTTTCAGGGGAGGCAGTGGACACCTGCCCACGCTTTGCTAGCTGATAGCCAACGCCACCGCCGATAGCCAACGCGGCCAATACCACAAGGCTGATAGTTGAATTTCTCATGCGCGCACCTCTCCATACGCGAAGTGCAGCCGTGCAGCTGTCGCGGCCAACTGTCCTTGCAGATCGATGTCTTGCAGTCGTGTTTCAACCCGCTGACGTCGAGCGGTGAGAACCTCACTTAAGGGTGATTTACCGGCTCGATAGTCAGCAAGGGCGAGGCGGACTCGATCCTCCGCTAGCGGTAACAATGTTTCACGGCTGCGCTGCACTGCTCGCTGCAATCGCTGGTAATCCGCAAGATCTGTCTCCAGCTGCGCTTTATGCTCACGCAATGCCGCTTCCTGTTCGTCCTCCAGTTGCCGGACTTGTGCGCGACGTGCCGCGATCATCGGGTCCTGCCGTGAGCCAGCGAACAAGGGCAGTTGGAAACTTACCTGCAGGCTCACCATATTGCTGAATTCAGGCCCGCGCCGCTGGTAATCCACCTGCCACCCCCAGTCCGACTTCTTTTCTGCCAAGGCTTGGTGCACTTGAGCTTGTGCTTCCCGCGTAAGGGCGTTGTAGGTCGCCAATTCTGGATGTGCATGTATAGCGTGTAGATAGTCCGGCGCGCTCACTGGCCAGCGCGGAAATGCTTGAGCTTGCGGATCAGCATCCTCTCCAATCCATCGCTTGAGTGCAGCCCGTGCCTGAGCGGCCTGTGTGAGCAGAACATCTTTTTGCTCATCGAGTTGCGCAGCTTCCTGGTCAGGAGCAAGTGCGTCGGCCGTCGCGCCGGTACCGCCGGCCAGGCGTGCGCGGATTGCTGCGGCCAACAGACGGTTTTCTTTGTAGAAGTCCTCAAACTGCTGCAGTTTCCGTTGAACGGTGTACGCCGCGACCCAAGCTTGGGCTGTGGCAGCACGCACTTTTAAGCGCTCGAACACCGCCTCTGCATCGGCTCGCTCAACGCTCGCTCGTGCCGTCTCAACTCGTGCCTCCCGCTTGTCCCGGTTTGGTACTTCCTGGGAGAGGCCGACAACCTGCATCGTCATGAAATCGCGGTTCATGCTCCAACGATCACTGCCGTCAACAGGAAGGTTCTGCACTCCTAGGTTGAGACGTGGATCAGGCAGCTCGCCTGCTGGGATCACAGCGTGTCGAGCGGCCGTCATTTGCTCTTGCCTGGCCTGGAGGATGGGGGCATTGCGTTCGGCAAGTTGAAGCGCTTCCTCCAGAGACAACGGTGTAGCCTGAGCCGGTAACGTCGACAACAGGCTGATCAGAGCGGCCAGACATGCCATCCCTAATCGGTAACGTGGGGGAGTCATGGAAATGATTCCTCAAAAAATCAGCGCGCAAGCGCATGCCATCATCCGGCTGCAAAACAGGACGATGGGGTGAATTTAAGAGGTAATCAGGCGCGGGGTGGCCGCCAAGGGTCAGGAGGCGCCCTGTTTACGAGGCTCACCGCATAGGTATCTACTGGCCTAGGCGCAGAATAGGTGAGCGTGGGGTTAATTATTTCGACCTGAACTGTGCTCGCGGTTCTACACTCCTGGCCCACTTTGCAGGCTTTGGAGTGGTCGGCAGCTGATCCTGGATCAGTATCCTGGCAACAATCGTGATCCATCCCCGCCATCATCTCCATCCCCATGGTTTGCATGGGGCATGGTTCAATGGCTGAGTCGACTCCCGCCATGCCGTTGAGAGGAAGCGATGCGATTAGAAGCAGGATGGTGAACAGTCGTAGGAGCCGGTTCATGATGGCCGAGTATAGGTTACACGCATGAAATGAGCATTAAGCCGTTTGAGGCTTGGAAGTGGATTGTTTGGCGTGCGGCAGAGCGATGTGAAAACTCGTCACGCCGTCAGCGGAGGTACACCAAATTCGCCCACCATGAGCCTCGATGATCGAACGCGTTATGGCCAGACCCAAGCCGGCGTTGCTTGGGCTTCCTTCCCGCCTTGCAGGGTCAGCGCGATAGAACCGGTCGAAGATTTTGTTGATATGTTCCGGATCAATCGTGGCCCCATTGTTCTGGACGGACAGGTTCACTTGATCAGCCGCCTCGACAATCCGGACGGCGATATCGTGGCCTTCGGGGGTATAGCGCAAAGCGTTGGATAGAATGTTGGAAACCGCCCGGTCAATCATTAGCCGGTCACCACGGATCGTACCTTCGCCTTGAAGGGCAAGCCGAATGCTTCGGTCTTCGGCTGCAAGCTGGTAGTACTCAATCAGTCTGGACACTAGCCCGACCAGATCGATATCAACCTGCTCGGGGATGATCAAGCCGTTATCAGCTTTTGCCAGGAACAGCATGTCATCGATCATGCGCGACATGCGCTTGAGGTCTTCAAGATTGGAGTAGAGGTTGTCTTCGTAGGCATCGAGGTCGCGTTTTTTGGTCAGAACGACTTCGGTATGCGTCAGAAGATTACTTACCGGAGTCCGCAGCTCATGTGCGATGTCGGCTGAGAAGTTTGATAGCCGGACGAACGCGTCTTCCAGGCGTGCAAGCATTCCGTTGAAGGAGAGGATCAGCTCCTGCAATTCAAGCGGCACGGGCTCCAATGGAATTCGCTCGCGAAGGGACCGGGCAGACATGGATGTCGCCACCTTGGTGATCTGCCCAACCGGCCGAAGACCGCTCTTGGCCACGATCCACCCCAATCCTGCACTAACCAGAGCGCTGATGACCAAGCCAATGCCGAACCACCATTGCAGCGTCTTGAAAAAGTGGGCATGGCTGGTGACATCCAGCATCAACATGACTGTTACCGGCGCCTGCGCCTGCGCTATAGCCAGTTGAGAGGTAATCCCCCGGAAGTTCCGCGAGTCGATTTGCCAGTCCCAAACGGCGCCAGAAGAGGCCTGCTTAAAGCGCTCAGGGATGCGGGATGCCTTGGAGTCCGAGAACAGGACAGTACCGTCAGCATCAAGAATCTCCGCAGAAAGGTCCTGATGAGCCCCCAACAAAGCACGCAGTTGAGGCTCCTGATCCTCAAGTTCATCACGTGCTGCTGAAAGTGAAAGGATGTGCCGGGTGGATTCGAGTTTCTCGGCCAGGGCTTGCTCATCCAGCATCTGGAAATGGTGCTGACTGAGCATGTAGAAGCTCACGCCGGCAACGACCAATACGGCGATGACCGCGAACATGAACATGAGGGTAAGGCGTTTAACGAGCGACGATTGGGCGCGCATTACTCGGGAACATCCATCAGATAGCCCATGCCACGAACTGTATGTATGAGCTTGGGGGCGAAATCGTCATCAATCTTGGCCCGCAACCTACGAACAGCAACCTCGATCACGTTAGTGTCGCTGTCGAAGTTCATATCCCACACCTGCGATGCGATCAGGGACTTCGGCAGTACCTCGCCGCGTCGGCGCATGAGTAGTTCCAGTAAGGAGAACTCCTTGGCTGTGAGGTCGATCCGCTTGCCATTTCGGGTGGCCCGGCGCTTAAGCAGGTCTACCTCCAGGTCAGCCATCTTCATAGTGGTCTGAGCATAGCCACTGCTGCCTCTTCGCAGCAAAGTGCGCACACGCGCTAGCAGTTCCGAGAATGCAAAGGGTTTGACCAGGTAATCGTCAGCCCCGAGTTCTAACCCTTTCACGCGATCGTCCACGCCATCACGGGCCGTCAAAAACAAGACTGGGACCTCTTTCCCTGCCGCACGTACCATCCGCAGCACCTCCCAGCCGTCTAGCCCCGGCATCATTACATCAAGAATCAGCAGGTCATACGCCTCGCTCAAAGCGTATTGCAGCGCGTCGGTCCCTGTGACCACACGATCGACGGTAAAGCCTGCCTCCGTCAGCCCTTGCTGCAGGTAGGCCCCGATTTTTGGCTCATCTTCGGCTACGAGTAATTTCATCTGCTGCGCCCCCTTGGATGCCCTTCAGTGTGCAGCAAAAAAGGCACCCAACCAGAAGCTGACGGAAAAGTAATGTCGGGCTCAGCTTGCTGACAGTGCCGGGTAGCTAGCTTGAGCACTGTGAACGGCGCCAATCAGGCGAAACTGACCCTTAGAGGAAACGCAAATGAACATGATCAAAGCGATTGTGATGGTAGTCACCTTCGGCATGGCGAGCCTCGCCCTGGCTGAAGGCGGCGCGGATCGCACCTTCGCCAGGATGGAAGCTGCACGTGCATCTTCCATGCAGGCTTACCAGGTTGCTCAGGAGAAAAAAGCAGAGGCTCCTGTTACCGCCCAAAGCCAAAAGCACCCCGGCCACGAGAGCTGCTGAGCTTAGCTTACAGAAATGTAATCACCCCGGAATCTGAACTATGTCAGCTTTCGGGGTATTGCCTCCCGCAATCCTTGTGCTTTGGCGAAAGTCTACGAGGCTTGGGGGAGCTCAATTGAAACCAGATGGCTGCGGATCCCGCAGTCTGGATATCAGCGATCTACCTGATTGGACGCAACGGCATGCAAAGCAAAACCACGAGACGTTCATTCGTCAAAGGCCTGGCTGCTACCGGACTACTGGGTGGGCTGGGCATGTGGCGCGCGCCGGTCTGGGCCGTAACCAGCCCTGGCCAGCCTAACGTACTGACCGGCACCGATTTTGACCTGTACATCGGGGAGCTCCCGGTGAACATTACCGGGGCAGCTCGAACGGCGATGGCCATCAACGGTTCGCTGCCAGGACCAATACTCCGTTGGCGCGAAGGCGACACGGTCACGCTACGGGTTCGCAACCGCTTGAAGCAGGACACGTCCATCCACTGGCACGGCATCATCCTGCCGGCGAATATGGACGGCGTGCCGGGTCTAAGCTTCCATGGCATCGCTCCCGACGGCATGTACGAGTACAAGTTCAAGGTCCACCAGAACGGCACCTACTGGTACCACAGCCATTCGGGCTTCCAGGAGCAGGTCGGTGTTTACGGTGCGCTGGTGATTGATGCCAAGGATCCAGAGCCTTTCACCTACGATCGTGACTATGTCGTCATGCTGAGTGATTGGACCGACGAAGACCCGGCGCGGGTTATGTCCAAGCTCAAAAAACAGTCGGACTATTACAACTTCCACAAGCGCACCGTTGGCGACTTCGTCGACGACGTGAGCGAGAAAGGTTGGTCTGCTGCTGTGGCCGATCGAAAGATGTGGGCCGAGATGAAGATGAGCCCAACCGATCTCGCTGACGTGAGCGGGCACACCTACACCTACCTCATGAACGGCCAGGCGCCAAATGGGAACTGGACGGGAATCTTCAAGCCAGGGGAGAAAATCCGGCTTCGCTTTATCAATGGCTCGGCGATGACCTATTTCGACGTGCGGATCCCCGGCTTGAAAATGACGGTTGTCGCAGCCGACGGTCAGTACGTTAAGCCAGTGTCGATCGATGAATTCCGGATTGCCGTTGCTGAAACCTACGATGTCATTGTCGAGCCTGAAAACGAGCAGGCTTACACCATCTTTGCTCAATCCATGGATCGCACCGGCTATTCAAGGGGTACCTTGGCTGTCCGTGAGGGCCTGCAGGCACCGGTGCCGGCTGTAGATCCAAGGCCTCTCATCTCCATGAGTGATATGGGGATGGACCACGGCAGCATGGGTGGCATGGATCACGGCAGCATGGCCGGTATGGACCACAGCAAGATGGCTGGCATGGACC
>NZ_DKHD01000011.1:170369-174873 GCF_002453565.1 Pseudomonas sp. UBA6753
ATGGCTGGCATGGACCACGGCAACATGACCGGTATGGACCAAAGCAATATGGCCGCCAGCGGTGCCATGCAGAACCATCCCGCCTCCGAAACAAACAACCCTCTGGTCGATATGCAGACCATGACCCCTACGCCAAAGCTGAGCGATCCGGGGATCGGGCTTCGCGATAACGGGCGTCGGGTTCTCACGTATTCGGATTTGCGTAGCACCTTCATCGACCCTGACGGCCGGGAACCTGGCCGGACAATCGAACTGCACCTTACCGGGCATATGGAAAAGTTCGCTTGGTCCTTCGATGGGATCAAGTTTTCTGACGCAGAGCCGCTGCGGCTCAAGTACGGCGAGCGCCTGCGTATTACCTTGGTCAACGACACCATGATGACTCACCCCATCCATCTGCACGGCATGTGGAGTGACCTGGAGGATGAGGACGGCAATTTCATGGTGCGAAAACACACGATCGATATGCCGCCTGGCTCGAAACGAAGCTATCGCGTAACCGCAGATGCACTCGGGCGCTGGGCCTATCACTGTCACCTCATGTACCACATGGAGATGGGCATGTTCCGAGAAGTCCGCGTGGACGAATGAACTGGAGATACGAGATGAGCAAACCAATGAAACGAAGCGCCTTTTTCCTCTCTGCCGCGATGGTTGGCCTGCTCGCGGTGTACGCCCCGTCTTCCTGGTCCAGTGACAACCATGATCAGCACTCTCAAAAGTCGTCCAACGCGGCGCAATCGAACGGCTCGAAGAGCAAGCAAGCCCAGGGCATGAACCATGAAGGCATGGATCACGGCTCCATGAAAGGCATGGATCATGGCTCTATGGAGGGCATGGATCATGGTTCCATGGAAGGAATGGATCACAGCAAAATGATGGAATCGCATGGCAGCGACAAAGCTAAGGCAGGGAAAAATGGCCAATAGCGTTGCACGACCATCGCTGCTGGCATTCGCCGTTTCTTTAGGTGTGCTGGGCGTTTCGCCCAGCTTCGCCGCTGAAATGGATCATTCCGGAATGGACCACTCGGCAATGGGCCACGGTGCCATGCAGATGGACCACGCCTCATCACAGGCTGCGATGCCGGGCATGGACCACAGCCAGATGGGCGCGAGCAAGCAACCCACGCAACCTGCACCCGTTGATCACAGCAAAATGGGCCATGGCCAGCCCAAAGCGAAACCCGCCTCGATGGACCACAGCAAGATGGACCATGGAAGCATGAAAGGCATGGATCACGGGTCCATGGAAGGCATGGATCATGGCGCGATGGGTCATTCCACGATGGGAAACGGGAACGCTGATTCGCCGACCCCGACCAGCCGTACGCCAATCCCGGTGCTGACTGATGCCGACCGGCAGGCTGCCTTCCCCCCGCTTGACGGGCACAAAATGGATGACAGCGGGTTCAACAGCTTTTTCTTGCTAGACCAACTGGAATACCAAGATGCCGATGAAGGTAGCACGCTTGCTTGGGATGCATCCGGCTGGGTGGGCGGCGATATCAATAGGCTCTGGATTCGCTCGGAAGGTGAACGAACCAATGGTGTGACTGAAGATGCTGAGCTGCAGCTCCTCTATGGCCGCTCGGTAAGCCCGTGGTGGGATGTTGTCGCCGGCGTCCGGCAGGATTTCAAACCGGAGGATCCGCAGACCTGGGCTGCGTTCGGTATTCAGGGCCTGGCCCTGTATGACTTCGAAGCTGAAGCCACCGCCTTTATCGGCGAGAACGGTCAAACCGCTGCCCGTCTGGAGGGCGAGTACGACATCTTGCTAACCAATCGTTTAATTCTTCAGCCAACCGCTGAGGCCAACTTTTATGGCAAGAACGACCCGGAACGCGGCGTCGGCTCTGGCCTGGCAAACACCGAAGTCGGGCTGCGGTTACGGTACGAGATTGTTCGCCAGTTCGCGCCATACATAGGTGTCACCTGGAGCCGTTCCTACGGCAAAACCGCCGATTTCATTCGGGATGAAGGCGGGGACGTGGACGAAGCTCGTTTTGTGACCGGTATTCGGATGTGGTTTTGAGAACTCAACATGAAAAAAACAATTACAACGCTGGTGGCGGCAGGTGCTGTTACTAGCGCAGCAGTGCTAGGTGCTGCTTACTTCGGTCTCGTGAACGTTGGTGCGGACGACCCACACTTCCCCGCTGTGCATGCGTTTTTGGCCATGGCGCGGGATCGCTCGATTGAAGTCCGAGCAAGCGACATTGAGGTGCCAAACCTTAAAGATCCTGCTCTCATCCAAGCAGGGGCAGGCAACTACAACGCCATGTGTATCGGTTGCCACCTCGCGCCAGGGGTGGAGAAAACTGAACTCAGCCAAGCCCTATACCCATCCCCACCAAACCTCACCGAGATAGGTGTAAGCGGTGACCCTGCTGCTGCGTTTTGGACCATCAAGCACGGTATCAAAGCGACAGGCATGCCAGCCTGGGGTAAGAGCATGGACGACCAGTACATCTGGGGAATCGTCGCGTTCCTGGACCAGCTACCGCAACTCAATGCTGAGCAGTACCAGATGATGGTCGCTTCCAGTGGTGGTCACCAACATGGCGGTGGCGAAAGCGATATGCATAACCATGAAGGCCAACACGGTGGTGCGAAATCAGGTCATGGAAATCATGATGATTCCGCAGCAAACGGCGTGGCTGAGGAAAGTCATGATCATGGCAGTTCGCATTCGGAGTCTTCATCAGTAGCGGAGCACCACGGTGAACACGAGTCCGGCGAGGCGCACTCGGACCACCACACAGGTTCTACTCCCAAAACCCATGTGCACAAAGACGGGAAGGAGCACACTCATGACAAGTAAGCGCCGCTTCCTCGGTTTAAGTACCGCAGCGTCACTTCTAATCGCCTCAGCCGCCTTTGCTGCGGAGCCCCTGACTATCGATGTGCACCGGGACGCTAATTGCGGTTGCTGTAAGAAATGGATAGCGCACTTGGAGGCAAACGGCTTCAAGGTCGTCGACCACGTTGAAACGGACATGAGGGCGGTGAAGCAAGAGCTAGGAGTAGCTCCGAGGCTGGCTTCGTGTCACACCGCGGTTATCGATGGCAAGTTTGTGGAAGGTCACGTCCCCGCAGCCCAGGTGCAGGAGCTCATAAAGCGCAACGACCTGGCAGGCGTCGCGGTACCTGGCATGCCCGCTGGCTCACCAGGTATGGAGGTTGATGGCATGAAACACGCCTATCAAGTCATCGGCCTCACCAAGAGTGGGGACGATCAAGTAGTTGCCAGTTATCCTGACACGTAATGCAAGATGCCCCGGGGGAAGGGCTTCTGCCGGCCAGCCGACCAGCTGCAGCGCTGGTCGTGGTCAGCTTACTCCAAGACTTACCCTGTCCCTTCGGTCAGTTTTGACCTCTACAGTTAATTCCAGCAGAGCGATATTCGAGGATTTTCAACTCACCTGTTGAGTCCTCGTAATTCATCTGTGTCGGCATCACGTCGCAGCTACCTTTGAGCGAAGTCATACTGATAACTCTCGCCACATCCAGTTTCATTCCGTAGCGATAATGGATCACTTCAGGTGGTTTTTTTCCATTGGCAGCGGCGTAGGCACGCATTGCTTGCTCATTTGCCTGAATCATCTTTCCGTGTAAGCGATCAGATCCTCCTTCAGCTAAAGCGGATGAGGAGGCGATTACGAGCATGAGGGCGGCAATGCTTTTAGCGGTGTTCATTTCTGTTACTCCATGAAGACATGAGTGAAGCTTACCGACTGGGAGCTGTCATCCACGTGATCCAGGAATTACATGTTTGTAAGCAGGCTATCGATAATGATGGCTCTGAATACACGTGAAAGCCGCGTCGTTTCAGGCTGCGACAGTTTTAATTCTCTAGCGAATCAGTCTGAACCGGCGTTTTGGGTGATTGCGACAGTTTTGCGTTTCCTCTCCAAATGGCTGCAGGCCGCGAAAGACGGGACCCTCTAGCGACAGTTTTAATTCTCTAAATCCACCACCCGCAGAAAATTTCGTCACGCCCCAGAATGGGAATTTGCATTCGGGGCGCACCACGATTCATCTCGTGCCAGAAGCCGCCTGCAGTGCAATCAATTGGCGAGCCAAGACTCGACTACCTCAGCGCCATACTCGTTTTTCCAGGCCTTAAGCGTACGCTGATTACCACCCTTGGTCTCAACAACCTCTCCGCTGTGTGGATTCTTGTAGACCTTCACTTCGCGTGGTTTCCGAGAGGTTTTTGGGGCCATATCAGTGGAAGCCACCGCTTGCGGATCGAGGATCAGCACCACTTGGCGCAGGCCGTAGCCATACTCGTTGAGCAAACTGCGCAGCTTCGTTTCAAATTCCATTTCCTGCTTCAGGGCAGAGTCATTTTTCAGCGCTTCCAGCTCCGCCAGTTGGGCTGCGAGCTGTTGTTCGAGCAGGCGGAATTCAGCGAGACGGGACATAAGATTCTCCAAAATGGGTTCGATGATTTTAGCAATCAAGAAAGAAAGCGTGCTAAGGAAACTCCGAACAAGTTG
>NZ_DKHD01000058.1:0-97789 GCF_002453565.1 Pseudomonas sp. UBA6753
AACTTGTTCGGAGTTTCCCTAGGGGAAGGTGAAGATCTACTCTGAACGCTACCACCCTTGGATATTGATCTAGCGTGAGGTCGATGGTGTGCCGGAGGCAGGACAAGTACTCTCGAATGAAGGGCCCCTTCTCGACCATCAGGGGAAAACCTTCAAAGGTGTCGTCGTAATACAGTCTGAGATTTGCATTGTCGGGATGACGAAGCAGTTGACGTTTAGAGTTATTGAGAAGACTGGACATGGTTATGATTCCTGGCTTGGTTCATAACCTGTTTGTTGTTATGTATTTTTTTACCGTGCTCTCGCCCTAGCTGCTACATGCATCAGGCAGAACTCTACCGGTAGGAAGCGCTTCGCTCTAAAGTGCCGGGTCAGAAATAACCAGTAAAAGCATATTACCCACACCGCACATGATGCTCCCGGCTATGCCGTGGTCGAGGAGTGCTTTTCTCCGGCCACGCCGGTAAATTTCCATCCAGAGTCATTCCGGAAATAAACCATCTCTCGTCGGGCTTGGCACAGCTAGATACTGACCTCCTACCCTCCCGATAGATATCAATGAGGTGCAGCATTAGGGCCCATCGAATGACAGTGGCTTCTGAGGCCTATCGCCTCACCTCGCATAATTGCCATGACCAGCCTCAGCCAGCCATGGCAATTATGATTGATGGTTAACCGACGCCTCCCAGGCGGCTATGTCGACTTAGCGAGTCCTCGGTTGAATCGCGCTCCTCAATTCTTGCCAGGATCCAGTCATGGACTTCACTTTCGACCCAGGCGACACGACGCTCCCCCAGCGGGACCGGCCTCGGGAAAGTGCCCTCCCCGATGTATTTGTAGATGGTCGACCGGGCCAAGCCGGTCGAGTCGATGACTTCTTTCAGGCGGATGATCCTCATGAACGGGCTCCTCGTATTCGTTCAGAGGATGGGCAAGGTCGGTATATAAAAACGCGGCCTCACCAACCGCTCAAGGCGGTGTAAGCAGCCCCGCATTTTGACGAACGTCCAATTCTATATCCGCCTCTCTAGCCATTCTCGTGACTTCCGGATCGTCGTACGCTCTAGTGACCAGCCAATGTTCCTGGTCACGATCCGGCGGCCCTTTAAACAACATAGCGACGTGCTCGTGACCTATCGACACATGGCCCGGCAGCAGCATGAAATCGACTTCATCAAAGGAAACGGCAGCTAACTCTGAAAAGCGCTTGGCGTACTCGTTTGCGACTTGAAATACCAGTCGCTCGAAAAAGTCGATAAGCTCGTCGTGATCCAAGGTGGCCCCATTCTTCGGATCAACCATTGGCTGCCGAAAGAAATCAGCGATCTGCTTCTTCACCGCTAAATCAACATCACGCACCTTTCTCCACGCAGCCGGGTCAGCACCAGCCCAGTGGCGTGAGAGGAAGCCTGATGCGCAGTCACAGATAAAGAACTCAAGCTGATCAAAGGTGTGCTTGGGCGCCTTCCTGAAAAGGCGCACCACGCTCTGAGGGATGTGGTATTCACGCTGGTTCAAAAAGGATTCCCGATCCCGCCAAACAGCCGTCACGTGATTACAGTCTCGATTTGGGTCATCAAGTGCCTGATGCACAGCGGTGGATACCACATCACGCACCGGAGATAGCTGCAGGTGGTTCAAATTGAGCAGATAGATGCTGGTGAGCTTCCTGGCAAAGACGGAACTCGCAATCCCAGGGATATGCCTACGAATGAAGCCCAGCTCGATCAGTCTTCGCAAGCGTTGCTTCAAGCAGTTGCCCTCCATCCCAGCCCGTGAGCAGAGCTCTCGACTGCTCAGTCCCCTGACAACCCCGAACGGATCTGCGTGGCTGATCAAGATCATGAGTAGCAAACGATTCGCCAAACTGAGTTGCCCCAACCGCACAGGCGCCACTTGCCTCCCTTCCCGCGTACCATGATTGGAGGTTGACGTCGGGTCGAGGCCTTCCTTCCAACCTGCCCAAGTTGCCCTGATGCGCTCGCCACTCAAAAGCCGCTCAAGCAACTCCGGATGCCCCAAATGCCTCTCCTCAATTTCCCGTAGCAGAGATTGAGTGGCTTCACTCACCTCGAAGATGCATTTGGGTCTCCCCTTTCCTTCAGGCCGTGCGGATACCGTCAGCACCCTGGCTTCAACCAGATGAGCCAACACCTTGGACACAGTGTGCCCCGGAAGCTTCAGGTCTTCGGCGAGTTGCTTCACCGAGCAGCTTCGGGGGGTGGCAGCACCGTAGCAACTCCAGAAAGCAATCAGGAAGAACTTCGAATCAGAGTTAACAAACCTCAGCCTTGCGTCGAGAATTCTGGGAAGCATCGAGAAACACCTTATTTTTTCACCGTAAATATACCCTATATCTAGGAGACGAAACGAAATACGCAACGATCACCCTCGCAGCACCAGCAAAGCCAAAGCGTGGCATGTGACGTTTGATAACGTTACAGTAACGCTATATATTCCAGCTAAGCGCGAGGCTTCGGTACAGGCCCGATTTCCCGCTGGGAGGATGGAATGTCAGAACCTGAAAAACCTTTGAGGTGGCTACGCAAGCAAGGTGGTGAGTGGCATTGGGCTGCCGACTATCTCGTGCAAGCGCTTGAGCCCGATCACATAAAGTCGTTAGCGCCCAATCCGTTCACACGCCTTGACACGTACGAGAGCGTGGTTTCTGTGATCAGGAAACTCCAGAGGGAACGGCCGGACGTTGTTTTCAGACTGCAAGGGACCATACGGCAACGCCGCTATCGCTCGGATAGCAATGGCAGGAAGCCTCTGACGCTCACCCTTAGCAAGGAGACAATCAGCAAACTGACCTCTCTCGCCAGGCGACACAAAGTTAGCGAGGCGGCGTTGGTCGCTAGGCTCATCACCCAAGAGGGCGAGGCCGTCGAAATCCAAAAGAATTATGAAAAGCAGCTCAAGACCGCAGTCGCCCTGGAACGTAAAAATGGTCAGCAGCGCGCTGCCTTCCTAACGGCTCAGCGGGATGAGACGCTGAAACACCTGAAACGATGTCTAGAGCTTCTTGCTCGCTGGGAACTCATGTGGCCTGAAGATAAGCCACCTGCAGCCAGCGACGATGACATCAAACAACTCGTTGAGCCCAGAATGAAGGAGCTCAACAACGCGCTAACCTACATCGCCTTCAGAGATACCATAACAACCGAACGGGAGCATTCGTAATTGACCTTCCAATCTCAGGCGCTCCAGTTACACGCCGATGAAACATGCTAGAGACACGAATTGAAGACGCGCTTCGCATTTTTACAACCAAGCACGGCCGGATAGACACCTCGATAAGGCTCAACCAAATCAGAGCAGATGCTCTTCCCTAAGCGACCGACAGACTGCTTATCGAAACCAATTGAGCGCAAGCAGAAGATATCCACCATCCAAGCACAACCTCTACTGCCACTAATGGGAAGCGCTTTCAACCAACCATTCAGGAATATCCCGCATACCGTGTAAAATGCGCTGAACATCGACATGGTCATCGCGTTCGACATAGAACACCAAGTAGGGATAGCGCTTCAGTGGCCAATAGAGCAATCCCGGCAGATCCAACCCATGAGCGTCCCGAGCTGAACCCAGGGCCGGATGCCGACTGATGTGGATATAAGTCCTTTCCAAGGCATCGATAAAACCGAGTACAGCCAGCTCGGCCTGCTCGCCAAGGTAATAGCTGATAGCGTCTTCTACGTCTTGTTGGCAAGAGTTCGTGGAATGACGGGCTTGACCTTCATCCTCGAGCCTTACGAACCTTCGCGCGCAGAGATTCGAAATAATCACCATCCACAGGAGCAGCCTGGGCCGATTCAGCCCCAGCCAATAGCAAGCTACGTAGATGATGCCGATCCTGGTACTTGCGAATCAGTTCCCGCACATATTCGCTACTGGTGCCGTAGCTTCGCTGGCTAATCTGATCATCGACTAAGGACTTGAGGGCAACTGGCAGACAGGTGTTCATGGTGCTCATGGTTTCGTCCGCATTTGACAAGTTTGCAAAATTGTACAGCCCCAACCCACGCTGGTCAGGGCACTCAACTCGAGTTCAAGCCTAAAACCACGCCAATGGCAGCCTCTCTGGAGTGGGTACAAACATGGGTAGAAAAGCAGCCACCCACAAAAAAGCCCCATTTTCAGGGGCTTTGATGAAAAATATGGCGGAAGCGTAGAGATTCGAACTCTAGGATAGTTGCCCATCGACGGTTTTCAAGACCGTTGCCTTAAACCACTCGGCCACGCTTCCAGCTCGTTTTGCGGCCGCCATAATACCGTAATGAAACAAGCTGTCAAACTCTCTGTGTCGCGGGTTGCGGGAGCTCTGATAGACTCCTAGCATCTGAACGTCTGAAAACCACAGGTTTACCAAGGAGTGTCGCCATGCGCGAACAGGATTACGCCGTACACCACGGCCAGCAGGTCGAGCAGCAGGAGATCAGCAAGGTCCTGCGCAACACGTACAGTCTGCTGGCGCTCACCCTCGCCTTCAGCGGTGTCATGGCCTTCGTGGCCCAGCAGATGCGCGTCGGCTACCCGAACGTGTTCGTAGTGCTGATCGGCTTCTACGGGCTGTTCTTCCTTACCAACAAACTGCGTGATTCGGCCTGGGGCCTGGTGTCCACCTTCGCCCTCACCGGCTTCATGGGCTTTATCCTCGGCCCTATCCTCAACCGCTACCTGGGCATGGCCGGTGGCGCCGAGGTGGTCAGCTCGGCATTTGCCATGACTGCATTGGTGTTCGGTGGTCTGTCGGCTTATGTGCTGATTACCCGCAAGGACATGAGCTTCCTCAGCGGCTTCATCACTGCGGGCTTCTTTGTCCTGCTGGGTGCTGTAGTGGCCAGCTTCTTCTTCCAGATCAGCGGCCTGCAACTAGCGATCAGCGCTGGCTTCGTGCTGTTCTCGTCGGTCTGCATCCTGTTCCAGACCAGCGCGATCATTCACGGTGGCGAGCGTAACTACATCATGGCGACCATCAGCCTGTATGTGTCGATCTACAACCTGTTTGTCAGCCTGTTGCAGCTGTTTGGCATCATGGGTCGTGATGACTGATTGATTGCTGCAAGAGAAAGCCCGCTTCGGCGGGCTTTTTTGTGGGCACTCAACTCATCGATTCAGGTAGAGCCTTGTGGGAGCGGGCGAGCCCGCGAACACCGGCGAAGCCGGTGCCATACACCGAGTCGCATTCTTCGCGGGCACGCCCGCTCCCACAGGTTCGACTCCTGGGAAAAGCGCACAATAACTGACCATAAGGTCAGATAATCAGGCAAATGGTCGTCGATCATGCCGCCATCGTGCTTTTCTCTACCCCAATTCGCCATCACCCCGTAGAATGCGCTCCTTTTTTCTTCCGGGGCAGCTTTTCGCAATGAGCTCACACGAACACAGCCCAGGCGCGGCGGCGCCTGCCAATGAACTGGTGCTTGGTCTTGAGGACAAGCCACGGCTGTTGATCGGCCTGCTGGCAGCACTGCAGCATCTGTTGGCGATCATCGTGCCGATCGTCACCCCTGGCCTGCTGATTTGCCAGGCGCTGGGGGTTTCCGCACGTGATACCAACCTGATCGTCTCCATGTCGCTGGTCATCTCGGGTATCGCCACCTTCGTCCAGTGCAAACGCTTCGGGCCGTTCGGTGCCGGGCTGCTGATCGTCCAGGGCACCAGCTTCAACTTCGTCGGCCCGCTGATTGCCGGCGGGGCGCTGATGGTCAAGCAAGGTACGCCGGTAGAAGGCGTGATGGCGGCCATCTTTGGTGTGGTAATCGCCGGCTCGTTCGTCGAGATGGGCGTGTCGCGCATCCTGCCCTTCGTCAAACGCCTGATCACCCCGCTGGTAACCGGCATCGTGGTGCTGATGATCGGCCTGACTCTGATCAAGGTCGGCCTGATCAGCATGGGTGGTGGCTTCGGCGCCATGGCCAATGGCACCTTCGCCAATGGCGAGAACCTGCTGCTGTCGGGCGTGGTGCTGGCGATCATCGTCATCCTCAACCGCATTCCGGTGGTGTGGATGCGCAGCTGCGCCATCGTTATCGCCCTGGCGGTCGGCTATGCGCTGGCCGGTTACCTGGGCCGCCTGGATTTCACCGGCATGCACGAAGCCGCGCTGTTCCAGGTGCCGACGCCGCTGCACTTCGGCCTGGGCTTCTCCTGGGCACTGTTCATCCCGATGCTGGTGATCTACCTGGTAACTTCGCTGGAAGCCATCGGTGATGTCACCGCCACCAGCAAGGTGTCGCGCCAGCCGGTCGAAGGGCCGGTGTGGATGCAGCGGATCAAGGGCGGTGTGCTGGTGAACGGGGCCAACTCGCTGCTGGCCGGTTTGTTCAACACCTTCCCAAGCTCGATCTTTGCCCAGAACAATGGCGTGATTCAGCTGACCGGGATCGCCAGCCGCCATATCGGTATGTGGATTGCCGTGATGCTGGTGCTGCTGGGGCTGTTCCCGAGCGTTGCCGGGGTGATTCAGGCGGTGCCGGAGCCGGTGCTGGGTGGTGCGGCCATGGTCATGTTCGGGGCGGTTGCGGCCTCGGGGATCAATATCCTGGCCAGCACCCGCCTGGACCGTCGTGCCCTGCTGATCATCGCTGTATCCCTGGCCCTGGGCCTGGGTGTGGCGCAGGTGCCGGAGTTCCTGGCGCACATGCCGGCGGCGATTCGCAATGTGCTGGAGTCGGGCGTGGCTACCGGGGGTATCTGTGCCCTGGTGTTGAACTGGTTCTTGCCGGAGAGCAAGGAACAGGCTTGAGCCTGGAGTCCTTCTGTCAGGGCCATGGGGCTGCTGCGCAGCCCATCGCAGGCAAGCCAGCTCCCACCTCGACCGCATTGATCTGAAGCCATGCGCAGTCCCTGTAGGAGCCTGGCTTGCCAGCGATGAGGCCAGTACAGACAACACAAGGCCGTTGCCCCTACAGGGATAGCGCCGGCCTTCAGATTGGTTCAAGACAAAAAGCCCGCCCCGCCATGTACAAGCGGGCGCGGGCTTTTTTGCTTTATCATGGCACCATTCCTTTTGCATGAGTTATCCATGAAATTCGCTATCGCGGTGTTCTCCCCGGCCCATGCGCCCTCCTCGCGGCGCGCCCTGCGCTACGCCGAGGCGGTGCTGGCCGGCGGGCATGAGATTGCCCGGCTGTTCTTCTATCAGGACGGGGTTCACAGTGCCTCGGCCAACGTGGTCGCCCCCCAGGACGAGCTGGATGTTGCCAGCCAATGGCGCGAGTTCATTGCAGCCCACCAGCTGGACGCAGTGGTGTGCATCGCCGCCGCCCTGCGCCGTGGCGTGCTCGACGAGGCCGAGGCCAACCGCTACCAGCGCCCGGCCGTGAACCTGCCCAAGCCTTGGGAGCTGTCGGGGCTTGGCCAGCTGCATGAGGCGGCGCAAGTTGCCGATCGGCTTGTCTGCTTCGGAGGCGACTGAAATGGCCAAATCCTTGTTGATCATCAGCCGCCAGGCGCCCTGGAACGGCCCATCGGCCCGTGAAGCACTGGACATCGCCCTGGCTGGCGGCGCGTTCGATCTGCCACTGGGCATGCTGTTCCTCGATGACGGCGTGTTCCAGCTCGCTGCGGACCAGCAGCCCACCGCCGTGCAACAGAAGAACCTGGCCGCCAACTTGCAGGCGCTGCCAATGTTCGGCGTCGAGGAACTGTTCGCCTGCAGCCACAGCCTCACTCGCCGCGGCCTGGTAGCCGACACTCTGACACTGCCGGTGCAAGTGCTGGACGACGCGGCCCTGACCGCACTGATCGCCCGTTTCGACCAGGTGGTAACGCTCTGATGACGACCCTGCATGTAATTGCCCACTCCCCGTTTGGCGACGAGCGCCTGGCCAGCTGCCTGCGCCTGCTCGGCACCGACGACGCCCTGCTGCTGTGCGGCGATGCTGTATATGCCCTGCGCAGCGGCAGCGAACCGCACCAACAGCTGCAAGCCGCCGGCCTGGCCCAGCGCCTGTTCGCCCTGGAAGAAGACGTGCAGGCCCGCGCGGTCGGCAACGAGCTGGCCAAGGCCGTGGACTACGCCGGGTTCGTCGAATTGTCGCTGCATTACGACAAGGTCAACAGCTGGCTATGAATACCCTCAACGTTGGCGATCAGGCGATCGCCCTGGACAAGGACGGCTTCCTGGTCGACCTGCAAGACTGGTCGCATGCCGCCGCCGAGGCTTTGGCCGCGCGCGAGGGCATCCCGTTGACGGCGGACCACTGGGAAATCCTCGAACTGCTGCGCCAGTTCTATCAGGAATACCAGCTGTCCCCGGCCACGCGCCCGCTGATCAAGTACACGGCCCTCAAACTGGGCCCGGACAAGGGCAACAGCCCGCACCTCAACCGCCTGTTCAACGGCACTCCCGCCAAACTGGCCGCCAAGCTGGCGGGCCTGCCCAAGCCGACCAACTGCATATGACAGAACCTCGCCCGCTTACCTTGGAAACCCCTACCGAACACCCGTTCGCCGAGTTCGTGCGCATTCTTGGCAAAGGCAAGCGCGGCGCGCGTGGCCTGACCCGTGAAGAGGCCCGCACGGCCATGACCCTGCTGCTGGAAGGCAAGGTCGAAGATGCCCAGCTCGGTGCCTTTCTCATGCTGCTGCGGCACAAGGAAGAAAGCGCCGAAGAACTGGCCGGCTTCACCGAGGCCCTGCGCGCCCACCTGCAGGCGCCGCGCATCGCCGTTGACCTTGACTGGCCCACCTACGCCGGCAAGAAGCGCCACCTGCCCTGGTACCTGCTGGCTGCCAAATGCCTGGCCAACAATGGCGTGCGCATCCTGATGCACGGTGGCGGTGCACACACTGCCGGGCGCATGTACACCGAGCAACTGCTGTCCTTGCTGGAAATCCCGCTATGCCGTGACTGGGCTGCGGTCAGCCGGGCCCTGGACCAGCAGCGCCTGGCCTTCTTCCCGCTGCAGGACTGGGCGCCGCAGTTGCAGCGCATGATCGACCTGCGCAACACCCTGGGCCTGCGTTCGCCCATCCATTCGCTGGCCCGGGTGCTCAACCCGCTGGCTGCGCGTTGTGGCCTGCAGAGCATCTTCCACCCCGGTTACCAGGCGGTGCACCGCGAGGCCAGCCGCCTGCTGGGCGACCATGCCTTGGTAATCAAGGGCGATGGCGGCGAGATCGAGGTTAACCCCGATGTCATCAGCCATCTGTACGGCACCACTGCCGGCGAAGCCTGGGACGAGGAATGGCCAGCGCTGAGCGAACGCCGCCACGTGAAGCCGCCAAGCCTGCAGCCCGAGCAATTGCTGGCGGTCTGGCGCGGCGAGGCCGAGGACAGCTACGGTGAAATGGCTGTGGTCGCGACCATCGCCCTGGCCCTGCGCGGCCTGGGCCAGGACCGCGAGCAGGCTTTCGCCACGGCATGTGGTTACTGGGGCGCACGCAACCAATCGAATAACTAGATAGTAAGAGTGCAGTCTTTGCGCTAGTTATTCGAACGTTTTCCCCTAGACTGGGCTCCAACGACAAACAACTTTGTTCCGAGGAGCTCACCATGGGCCTTTTGATCGATGGCCGCTGGCATGACCAGTGGTATGAAAACGGCAAGGACGGCACGTTCAAACGCGAAAACGCCCAACGCCGCAATCAGCTGCCCGCTCCCGAAGCTGGCCGTTACCACCTGTACGTCTCGCTGGCCTGCCCATGGGCACACCGCACCCTGATCTTCCGTGCCCTCAAGGGCCTGGAGCCGTTGATCGATGTGTCGGTGGTCAGCTGGCTGATGCAGGACCATGGCTGGACTTTCGACCAGCAGCAAGGCTCCAGCGGTGACCACCTCGACGCGCTGCAGTACCTGCACCAGCGCTACACCCAAGATGACCCGCACTACACTGGCCGCGTGACTGTACCGGTGCTGTGGGACAAGAAAGAGAAACGCATCGTCAACAACGAGTCGTCGGAGATCATCCGCATCTTCAACAGCGCGTTCAACGAACTGACCGGCAATACACTGGACCTGTACCCAGAGCCGCTGCGCCCGACCATCGAGGCGCTGAACGAGCGCATCTACCCGGCGGTGAACAACGGCGTGTATCGCGCAGGCTTCGCCACTACGCAGGAAGCCTACGAGGCTGCGTTTGACGAAGTGTTCAACGAACTTGACTACCTGGAAGACTTGCTGAGCCGCAACCGCTACCTGGCCGGGGAATACCTGACCGAGGCCGATGTGCGCCTGTTCACCACCCTTGTGCGCTTCGATGCGGTGTACCACGGGCATTTCAAGTGCAACCTGCGCCGCCTGAGCGATTATCACAACCTGTCGAACTGGCTGCGTGAGCTGTACCAGTGGCCGGGGGTGGCGGGCACAGTGGACATGGAGCATATCCAGAAGCACTACTACATGAGCCACAAGACCATCAACCCGAACGGGATCGTGCCCAAGGGGCCGCTGCAAGACTTCAACCTGCCGCATGATCGGGAGCGGTTGGCAGGCAAGGGGATTTGGCAGGCTTGAGATTGCAGGGGCTGCTCTGCAGCCCCAACGATTTCAACTGTTCTGCGAACCTTCGAACCAGGCCAGCTTGTCACGCAACTGCACCACTTCCCCGACAATCACCAGGGTCGGCGCATGCACTTCATGCTGGGCCACCAGGTCCGGCAAGTCCGCCAAGGTGCCGGTGAACACCCGCTGATTACGCGTAGTCCCCTGCTGCACCAGCGCCGCCGGGGTACTGGCCGCACGGCCATGGCGAATCAGCTCGGCGCAGATGGTCGGCAAGCCCACCAAGCCCATGTAGAACACCAAGGTCTGTGCCGGCGCCACCAGGTCATGCCAAGGCAGGTTGCTGGTGCCATCCTTCAGGTGCCCGGTCACGAAACGTACCGACTGGGCATAGTCGCGGTGAGTCAGCGGAATTCCACCATAGGCGGAACACCCACTGGCCGCGGTAATGCCCGGCACCACCTGGAACGGGATGCCATGCTCGGCCAATTCTTCGATCTCTTCGCCGCCCCGGCCGAAGATGAACGGGTCGCCGCCCTTCAGGCGCAGCACACGCTTGCCCTGCCGGGCCAGGTCGACCAGCAGGCGGTTGATCTGGTCCTGAGGCACGGCATGGTCGGCGCGACGCTTGCCCACGTAGATACGCTCGGCATCGCGGCGGCACATCTCGATGATCGCCGGTGCCACCAGGCGGTCGTACAGCACCACGTCGGCCTGCTGCATCAGGCGCAAGGCACGGAAGGTCAGCAAGTCCGGATCGCCCGGGCCCGCCCCCACCAGGTACACCTCACCGCCCTGCTGCACCGGCGCACCGTCGACCATCGCCTGCAACAGGCGCTCGGCCTCGGCGCCCTGCCCGGCCAGCTGGCGCTCGGCAATCGGCCCCTGAAACACGGTTTCCCAGAAGCCACGGCGCTGGTTGACATCCGGGTACAAGGCCTTGACCTTGTCGCGGAAGCGCGCGGCCAAGCCGGCCAGCTCGCCATAGGCGGACGGGATCCAGGCCTCCAGCTTGGCGCGAATCAAACGCGCCAGCACCGGAGCATCACCGCCACTGGACACCGCAACCACCAACGGCGAACGGTCGACGATCGCCGGGAAGATCACCGTGCACAGGGCCGGCGCATCCACCACGTTGACCGGCAGGCTGAGGGCCTGCGCATCCGCCGACACCTGGGCATTGAGCCCGGGGTCGTCGGTGGCCGCGATCACCAGCCGGCAACCGACCAGGTCGGCTGCCTGATAGCCGCGCACCAGCACCTCGCCGCCACCTTCCCGGGCCAGCGCGGCCAGCTGGCCGTCGACATCCGGTGCCACCACGCGCAGCGCGGCGCCGGCATCGGCCAGCAGGCGCGCCTTGCGCAAGGCGATCTCACCGCCGCCAACGACCAGCACGCGGCCGCCCTGCAGCTTGTGGAACAGCGGCAGGTAATCCATTTAGCGGATAACCTCGACACCGCCCATGTAAGGCTTCAGCACTTCCGGCACACGGATCGAACCGTCGGCCTGCTGGTAGTTTTCCAGCACGGCAACCAGGGTACGGCCTACGGCCAGGCCGGAGCCGTTGAGGGTGTGCACCAGCTCTGGCTTGCCGGTTTCCGGGTTGCGCCAGCGGGCCTGCATGCGGCGCGCCTGGAAGTCACCGCAGTTGGAGCACGAGCTGATTTCGCGGTACTTGTCCTGGCTTGGCACCCACACTTCCAGGTCGTAGGTCTTCACCGCACCAAAGCCCATGTCGCCGGTGCACAGGGCCAGCACGCGGTACGGCAGCTCCAGCAGCTGCAGCACGCGCTCGGCGTTGGCAGTCAGGCCTTCCAGGGCTTCCATCGACTTGGACGGCTCGACCACCTGCACCATCTCGACCTTGTCGAACTGGTGCTGGCGGATCATGCCGCGGGTGTCACGGCCGGAAGCACCGGCTTCGCTGCGGAAGCACGGGGTGTGGGCAACCAGTTTCAGTGGCAGCTGCTTGGCGTCGAGGATTTCACCGGCCACCAGGTTGGTCAGCGACACTTCGGCGGTCGGGATCAGGTAGAAGTCGGCCTCGCCTTCGCGGCTGATCTTGAACAGGTCTTCCTCGAACTTCGGCAGCTGGCCGGTGCCCTGCAGGGCCGGGGCCTGGACCAGGTACGGGGTGTAGTGCTCCTCGTAGCCGTGCTCGCCGGTGTGCAGGTTGATCATGAACTGCGCCAGGGCGCGGTGCAGGCGGGCGATCGGGCCGCGCAACACGGCAAAGCGTGCGCCAGACAGCTTGGCGGCGGCTTCGAAGTCCAGGCCACCGCTGACTTCGCCAAGGGCGACGTGGTCCTTGATTTCGAAGTCGAAAGCCTTCGGCGTGCCCCAACGGCGCACTTCGACGTTGTCGTCTTCGCTGGCACCGACCGGTACGCTGGCGTCCGGCAGGTTGGGAATGGTCAGCAGGATGCCATCCAGTTCGGCCTGAATGCCGTCCAGCTCGGTCTTGCCGGCAGCCAGTTCGTTGGCCATGCGCTCGACGTCGGCCATCAGCGGCGCAATGTCTTCGCCCTTGGCCTTGGCCTGGCCGATGGACTTGGAACGGGCGTTACGCTCGGCCTGCAGCTGCTCGGTGCGGGTCTGCACAGCCTTGCGGCGCTCTTCCAGTGATTCGATGCGCGCGACATCCAGGCTGAAGCCACGGGAGGCCAGGCGATCCGCCACTTCCTGAAGTTGGCCGCGTAACAGTTTGGAATCGAGCATATCGTTCTCTCGTTATGTGTAGGTGTTGGTTCAGAATCGGGTCAGGGACAGGCCGGCCCAGGTCGCGAGCAGCCCGCCCACCACGCTGATACCGGTATAGCCCAGAGCCAGCGGCACTTGCCCGCTTTCCAGCAGGCGTACGGTATCCAGCGAAAAGGAGGAAAAAGTCGTCAGGCCACCAAGGAAGCCGACGATCAGCCCGGCGCGCAGCTCGACCGGCACGATCGGCTTGTGCAGGAACAGGCCATAGAGCAGGCCGATCAGCAGGCAGCCAACCAGGTTGACCGCCAGCGTACCGAGATAGAAGTGCCGTGGCCAGTGGGCAGCCACCCAGTTGGTGGTAGCAAAGCGCAACAAGGTACCGGCAATACCGCCAGCGCTGACGGCGGCAATCAGTGCAATCACGGTTTTCTCCGGCGGCGGGGGCTGTTGCGGTCAAGGTCGGCCAGGTGGCGCAGCTTCTCGCCAATCTTCAGTTCCAGGCCACGGGGCACCGGCTGGTAGTACTGGCGCGGCTCGAGCTCCTCGGGGAAGTAGTCTTCGCCCGCGGCATAGGCGTCGGGTTCATCGTGGGCATAGCGGTACTCGTCGCCATAGCCCAGTTGCTTCATCAGCTTGGTCGGGGCGTTGCGCAGGTGCAGCGGCACTTCCAGCGAACCGTGCTCGGCAGCCTCGCGCAGGGCGGTCTTGAAGCCCATGTATACCGCGTTGCTCTTCGGTGCGCAGGCGAGGTAGGTGATGGCCTGGGCCACCGCCAGTTCGCCCTCGGGGCTGCCCAGGCGCTCTTGCACATCCCAGGCCGCCAGGCACAGGCTGAGCGCCCGCGGGTCGGCGTTGCCGATGTCCTCGCTGGCCATGCGCACCACGCGGCGGGCGATGTACAGCGGGTCGCAGCCGCCGTCGAGCATGCGCGCGAACCAGTACAGGGCGCCATCGGGGTTGGAGCCGCGCACCGACTTGTGCAGCGCGGAAATCTGGTCGTAGAACGCCTCGCCCCCCTTGTCGAAGCGGCGGCGGCTGTCGCCGAGCAGGCTCTGCAGCATCTCGACGTCGATCTCGCTGCCGTCTTCAGCCAGGTCCGAGGCGTTTTCCAGGAAGTTGAGCATGCGCCGGCCATCACCATCGGCGGCGGCCATCAGCATCTTGAAGGCGTCGTCACCAACCCGCAGGTTGCGCTTGCCCAGGCCGCGTTCTTCAGTCAGCGCGCGGTTGACCAGCTTGCGCAGCGCCGCCTCGTCCAGGCTCTTGAGCACATACACCCGCGCCCGCGACAGCAATGCGTTGTTCAGCTCGAACGACGGGTTTTCGGTGGTGGCGCCAATGAACAGCAGGGTGCCGTCTTCCACATAGGGCAGGAAGGCATCCTGCTGCGACTTGTTGAAGCGGTGCACTTCGTCGACGAACAGGATGGTACGGCGGCCGTACTGGCCAGCCTGCTGCTTGGCCACCTCGACCGCCTGGCGAATTTCCTTCACCCCGGCCAGTACCGCCGACACCGTTTCGAAGTGCGCGTCGCAGAACTGCGCCAGCAGCCGCGCGAGAGTGGTCTTGCCCACCCCTGGCGGCCCCCAGAAGATCATCGAGTGCAGCGCACCCTGCTCCAGCGCCTCGCGCAGCGGTTTGCCGCGCGCCAGCAGGTGCTCCTGGCCGACGTACTCGTCCAGGTTGGACGGGCGCAGGCGAGCGGCCAGGGGCTGGGCGACGGGTTCGCTTCGAAACAGGTCCATGGCGAGTTCTGGTTACTCCTTGATGACGTCCGCGCCTTTGGGGATGTCGAACTTGAACTTGCTGTCCGGCACCGCCTGGTTGGCTTTCACGCCATTGAACAGGATGTTGGTGCGCTGGCCGACGCTGTCGATCAGCTGCATGTCGTTGATCAGGCCCTTGCGGAACGACACGCGCAGCGAGTCGAACAGGGTGTCCTTGGTCTTCGGCTTGAGGGTGAAGTCCATCACTTCGCCCTGCTCCTTCGAGCTGATGTCGAAGCTCTGGCTGATCTTCGACACGTCACCGGACAGCAGCAGCGCCGGGGTCTGGTTCAGGCGCTGGTCAAGCTTCTTGATGGTCGCCTGCTCCAGGTCCGGGTCCCACAGGGTGACGTTCTTGCCGTCGGATACCACCACCTGCTCCTGCGGCGCATCGGTGTGCCAGTAGAACAGGCCCGGGCGCTTGACGGTCATCTTGCCGGAGGTTTCCTGCAGGCTGGTGCCGCCGGCGTCCAGGGTCAGTTGGGAAAAGTTGGCCTCGATGGTCTGCGACTTTTCCAGCAATTGGGTCAGGCGTTGTACGTCTTGCTCACCGGCAAAAGCCGATACGGTGGCCGACACAGAAGCCGCGGCCAGGGCAGAAACCAACAGCATGCGAATCGCGCGCATGGGAGTCCTCATCGAGCATTGAAAAGGCCGGGCGCCACCGTTGGCGCCCGGCAAGGTGTTCGTCAGTCGCGCGGGCCGCCCGGGGCTATCACTTCCCGCGAGCCGTTGCTGTTCATGGGGGTGACCACGCCGGCCATTTCCATGGCTTCGATCATGCGGGCGGCGCGGTTGTAGCCGATCTTCAGTTTGCGCTGCACGGCCGAGATGGACGCGCGGCGGCTTTCCAGCACGAACTGCACGGCCTCATCATACAGGGCGTCGCTTTCCGAATCTTCGCCATCGCCACCACCGCCGCCGCCTTCGAAGCCACTGCCGGCCTCCTCGACGCCGTTGAGGATGTCGTCGTTGTAGTCCGGGGCGCCGCGCAGCTTCCACGCTTCCACCACGCGGTGCACCTCGTCGTCGGAGACGAACGCGCCGTGCACACGAATCGGCAGGCTGGTGCCCGGCGGCATGTACAGCATGTCACCGTGGCCCAGCAGCTGCTCGGCACCACCCTGGTCGATGATGGTCCGCGAGTCGATCTTGCTCGACACCTGGAACGCCATGCGGGTCGGGATGTTGGCCTTGATCAGGCCGGTAATCACGTCCACCGATGGGCGCTGGGTAGCGAGGATCAGGTGGATACCGGCCGCACGTGCCTTCTGGGCGATACGGGCGATCAGCTCTTCGACCTTCTTGCCGACGATCATCATCATGTCGGCGAATTCGTCGACCACCACCACGATGGTCGGCAGGGTTTTCAGCGCAGGCGGCTCATCGTCCATGCTCTCGCGGCGGTACAGCGGGTCATGGATGATTTCGCCGGCTTCCTGGGCGTCCTTGATCTTGCGGTTGAAGCCGGCCAGGTTACGCACGCCCATGGCCGCCATCAGCTTGTAGCGCCGCTCCATCTCGGCCACGCTCCAGCGCAGGGCGTTGGCGGCGTCCTTCATGTCGGTGACCACCGGGCACAGCAGGTGCGGGATGCCCTCGTAGATCGACAGTTCGAGCATTTTCGGGTCGATCATGATCAGCCGCGCGTCTTCCGGGCTGGACTTGAACAGGATCGACAGGATCATCGCGTTCACACCCACCGACTTACCGGAACCGGTAGTACCGGCCACCAGCAGGTGCGGCATCTTGGCCAGGTCGGTGATCACCGGCTTGCCGCCGATGCCGTGGCCCAGGGCCAGGGTGACCGGCGATTTCTGCTCGTCGTACTGCGGCGTGGCCAGCACTTCGGAGAAACGCACCATCTGCCGGTTCTCGTTGGGGATCTCGATACCCACGGTGGTCTTGCCGGGGATGACCTCGACCACACGCACACTGGTCACTGCCAGCGAACGCGCCAGGTCCTTGGCCAGGTTGGCGATACGGCTGACCTTCACGCCGGCGGCCGGCTGGATTTCGTAACGGGTAATCACCGGGCCAGGGTGGATCGAGTCCACCGCCACTTCCACGCCGAATTCCTTGAGTTTGATTTCCAGCAGCTGGCCGACACCGGCCAGGGATTCCGGCGAGTACTCGATCTTCTTCTGTTCGGCCGGGTCGAGGATTGAGATCGACGGCAAGGTACCTTCCACCGCGCTGTCGACGAACAGCGGCGCCTGCTTCTCCTTCATCACCCGCTTGCTCGGCTCCGGCGCCCTGGCGGGTGTCGGCGGCACGATCATCGGGGCCGCGGCAGGTGGTTCGCGGGAGATTACCGGCTCACGAGGTGCCGGCGACTCGCGTGGCACCACAGGCTCGCGCGACAGGGTTGGCTCACGTGGTTCGACCGACTGGGCAGGTGCTTCTTCACGCTTGAAGATGCGCTCGCGCAGCGCCGGCTTGGCCGGTTCGCGCTTGTCGGCGGCCATCGGCGCGGCCTTGACCACCGGTTCATCCTCGCGCAGCTGCGCCTCCAGGCGCTTGCGTTCGTTGCGTGCTTCCCACCAACGGTTGGCGGCGCCCTGCACCAGCTCGAACAGGTCGAGGGTGATCTTGCCGGTCAGGTCCATCACCTTGAACCACGACAGGTCGGTGAACACGGTCAAGCCGAACAGGAACAGGGCAATGAACATCAGCGTGCTGCCCTGCACGTTCAGCAGGTTGCGCGCCAGGTCGCCCAGGCTCTCGCCCAGCGCACCACCGGCGGAGAACGGCATGCTCGCAGGCGGGTGGAAATGGATATGCGCCAGCGCCGCACCAGACAGCACCAGGAACACCAGGCCGATCAGCCGCCAGGAGAACAGCCAGCCGCTCCAGTCCCAGGGCTGGTGGCGTTCGCGGAAGATCTGCCAGGTCTTTATCGCCAGCAGCAGCGGGAAGATGTAGGCGAAGTACCCCAGCACCATGAACAGGATGTCGGCGAAGTAGGCACCGGCACGCCCGGCGGCGTTCTGCACCTGGTCGACGTTGCTGGTGTGGCTGAAGCCCGGGTCCGACGTATCGTAGGTCAGCAGCGCCATCCACAGGTACAGGCACAGGGCGCCGACAGCGATCAACGCACCTTCCTTGAGGCGATAATGCAGCTGCTGCCGCCACAGGGGGACGGGCAAGGGAGCTGGAGTTGCGGTGGATTTCTTCAAAACGCGTCTATTCCTGCGCGTGCTGCGCGTCCAATAGTGATCAGCCGACGGTGCGGCCAATGAACCACTACTTTTAACATTACTGCCCGCCAGCCGCCATGGCGGCACGCCAGATGGGGGTATGGCCGGGGGCGACTTTCATATAGCTGCAATTTGAGCATGCATTTTCTTTTGTGACAAAGGCTTATGCTGTGTTTTTGCACAGGTGTGACAGCAAATGTAGCGGATGGTGCCTGCTGTCTCATGAATGTGTAGGAAATTGCCTATTTTCATCGCCTGTGCCGGCCTCTTCGCGGGCTTGCCCGCTCCCCCAGGTACCCCCGCAGGCTTCAGAGCCTGCACATGGCCTGCGGGAGCGGGCGCGCCCGCGAAGAAGCCAAAGAGATTGACCCTGCTTTTCACCCGCGCCATGCTGCCCTCTCCCCTCCCCCACCGCACGATAGACCATGCTCACCTGGCTGACCCGCGACTCGCTGACCTTCCCGCCACTGGAAAAGGCCCTGCACGACCCCAACGGCCTGCTCGCTGCCGGCGGCGACCTGAGCCCCGAGCGCCTGGTGCAGGCCTATCGCCATGGCTGCTTCCCGTGGTACCAGGACGGCCAGCCGATCCTCTGGTGGTCGCCCGACCCGCGCACGGTGCTGCTCCCGGACCAGCTGCACGTGTCGCGCTCGCTGGCCAAGCTGATGCGCCAGGGTCGTTACCAGGTCAGCTTCGACACCGACTTCCCGGCGGTGATCGCCGCCTGCGCCGCGCCACGCGACTACGCCGACGGTACCTGGATCACCGACACCATGCGCGCCGCCTACTGCGAGCTTCACCGGCGCGGTATCGCCCATTCGGTGGAGGTGCGCCAGGATGGCGAGCTGGTCGGCGGCCTGTACGGCCTGGCCATGGGCCAGCTGTTCTTCGGCGAATCGATGTTCAGCCGCGCCGACAACGCCTCCAAGGTCGGCTTCGTGACCCTGGTCAACCACCTGCGCCAGGCCGGCTTCGTCCTCATCGACTGCCAGATGCCGACCAACCACCTGCACAGCCTGGGCGCCCACGCCATCAGCCGCGCCGAGTTCGCCGGCTACCTGGCACGCCACCTCGACCAGCCCAACAGCGCCACATGGCTTCCCTAGGCGAGTTCCCATAGCTGGCTTACACTTAAAGCAAAGTCTCACCGAGGGGGTTGATCATGACAGAGTTGGCGCGGTTGAAGTTCTATGCCACTCAGCCCCACTCCTGCAGCTACCTGCCCGACGAACAGGCAACCACACTGTTCCTCGACCCCAGCCAGCCGATGGACGTGCACGTGTACGCCGATTTGTCGGAAATGGGCTTCCGCCGCAGTGGCGACCACCTGTACCGCCCGCATTGCCAGAACTGCAATGCCTGCGTGCCGGCACGCATCCCGGCGGCACGCTTCATCCCCAACCGCCAGCAACGGCGCATCCTCAAGCGCAACGCCGACCTGACCGTGACCGCCGCACGCCCGGCGTTCAAGGAAGAGTACTTCGAGCTGTACCGGCGCTATATCGAAACGCGCCACGCCGACGGTGACATGTACCCGCCCAGCCGCGACCAGTTCTCCACCTTCCTGGTGCGCGACCTGCCGTTCTGCTGGTTCTACGAGTTCCGCCTGGAAGGCCGCCTGATGGCGGTAGCGGTATGCGACCTGCTGCCCAACGGCCTGTCAGCGGTGTACACCTTCTACGAGCCGGACGAAGAACGCCGCAGCCTGGGCCGCTTCGCCATCCTCTGGCAGATCACCGAAGCCCTGCGCCAGGACCTGGAGGCGGTTTACCTGGGTTACTGGATCAAGAACTGCAAGAAAATGAACTACAAGACGCAGTATCGGCCTATCGAACTGTTGATAAATCAGCGCTGGGTCACCCTCAACTGAAAGGCATTGGCTTGACACACAGTTTTCGGGCATAATCCACGCCACTTTTTTGCCCGGTGCGGTTATGCGTCGGGCCAACACTGGATCCGAGGGCTCTACTGCATGTCGAAAGAAGACAGCTTCGAAATGGAAGGTACTGTCGTCGACACCCTGCCCAACACCATGTTCCGCGTGGAGTTGGAAAACGGGCACGTCGTAACCGCGCACATCTCCGGAAAGATGCGCAAGAACTACATCCGTATTCTCACTGGCGACAAGGTCCGCGTCGAACTGACGCCCTACGACCTGAGCAAGGGCCGCATCACCTACCGTGCGCGCTAAGCTCAAGCCATGAAAAAGCCCGGCCATGTGCCGGGCTTTTTTGTGCCTTCAGGATTGCAGGGGCTGCTTTGCAGCCCTTCGCGGGCACGCCCGCCCCCACAGGTAATAGCTATCCCCTGTGGGAGCGGGCGTGCCCGCGAAAGGCCGCAAAGCGGCCCCATCTATCAAGCAACCTCAGCCGTGGTCTCGAAGTCGAACACCAGCTCGCCATCGCGCAGGTCAACGTGCACCACGCCACCATGCTCGGCCAGTTCGCCAAACAGGATCTCCTCGGCCAGCGGCCGCTTGATCTTGTCCTGGATCAGCCGCGCCATCGGCCGCGCCCCCATCTGCACATCGTAGCCCGAGGCCGCCAGCCAGCCGCGTGCATCATCGCTGACTTCCAGCAACACTCGCTTGTCTTCCAGCTGCGCCTGCAGTTCGATAAGGAACTTGTCGACGATGCTCTTGATCGTCTCGTGGCTCAGGCGGCCGAACTGGATGATGGTGTCCAGGCGGTTGCGGAACTCCGGCGTGAAGCTCTTGCGGATGACTTCCATGGCATCGGACGCATGGTCCTGATGAGTAAAGCCGATCGAGGCCCGCGCGGCGGTTTCTGCGCCAGCGTTGGTGGTCATGATCAGGATCACGTTGCGGAAGTCGGCCTTGCGCCCGTTGTTGTCGGTCAGGGTGCCGTGGTCCATCACCTGCAGCAGCAGGTTGAAGACTTCCGGGTGGGCCTTCTCGATTTCGTCGAGCAGCAATACGCAGTGCGGTTGCTTGGTGATCGCCTCGGTCAGCAAACCACCCTGGTCGAAGCCAACATAGCCAGGAGGCGCACCGATCAGGCGCGACACGGTGTGGCGCTCCATGTACTCGGACATGTCGAAGCGCACCAGCTCCACGCCCAGCGCCTTGGCCAGCTGCCGTGCTGCTTCGGTCTTGCCGACGCCGGTCGGGCCGGCGAACAGGAACGAACCGACAGGCTTGTCCGGCGACTTGAGGCCGGCGCGGGACAGCTTGATGGCGGTGGCCAGCGAATCGATCGCCTGGTCCTGACCAAATACGGTCAACTTCAGGTCACGCTCGAGGTTGCGCAGCAGTTCCTTGTCGGAACTGGTGACGTGCTTCGGCGGAATCCGCGCGATCTTGGCGACGATGTCTTCGACCTGCGGCACGTCGATGCGCTTGACGCGGTTGGCCTCCGGCTGCAGGCGCTGGTAGGCACCGGCTTCGTCGATCACGTCGATGGCCTTGTCCGGCATGTGCCGGTCATTGATGTAGCGCGAGGCCAGTTCAGCGGCGGCGCGCAAGGCTTCGTCGCTGTACTCGATGTTGTGGTGGCTTTCGAAGCGGCCTTTCAGGCCACGCAGGATGCCCACGGTGTCTTCGACCGACGGCTCGCTGACATCGACCTTCTGGAAGCGCCGCGCCAGGGCACGGTCCTTCTCGAAAATGCCGCGGAATTCCTGGAAGGTGGTCGAACCGATGCAACGGATCTCACCGGACGACAGCAGCGGCTTGAGCAGGTTGGACGCATCCATCACCCCGCCCGACGCCGCACCGGCACCAATGATGGTGTGGATTTCGTCGATGAACAGGATCGCCTGCGGGCGCTTGCGCAGCTCGCCGAGCAGCGCCTTGAAGCGCTTCTCGAAATCGCCACGGTATTTGGTACCCGCCAGCAGTGCGCCGAGATCGAGGGAATACACCACGCTCTGCGCCAGCAGGTCGGGCACTTGGCCATCGACGATGCGCTTGGCCAAGCCTTCGGCGATGGCGGTCTTGCCCACGCCTGCCTCACCCACCAGCAACGGGTTGTTCTTGCGCCGACGGGCAAGGATTTGCGCCACGCGCTCAACTTCCTGCTCGCGGCCTACCAGCGGGTCGATACGGCCGGCACGGGCCAGTTCGTTCAGGTTGCTGGCATAGGCATCCAGCGGGTTGCTCGAAGAGGCGGTATCGCCGCCCTCTTCATCCTGCATTTCCTGGTCGTTTTCGGAATGCGGACCATGGCCCGGCACCTTGGAGATGCCATGGGCGATGTAGTTGACCACGTCGATGCGGGCCACGCTCTGCTGCTTGAGCAGGAACACGGCCTGGCTTTCCTGTTCGCTGAAGATCGCCACCAGCACGTTGGCGCCAGTGACTTCACGCTTGCCGGAGCTTTGCACGTGGAACACGGCACGCTGCAGTACACGCTGGAAGCCCAGGGTCGGCTGGGTTTCGCGATCTTCATCGTTGACCGGGATCAGGGGTGTGGTGGAATCGATGAACTCTTGCAGGTCGTGCTTGAGTTTGTCGAGATTGGCGCCACAGGCGCGCAGAACGGTCGCGGCAGCCTCATTGTCAAGGAGTGCCAGCAGCAGATGTTCGACGGTCATGAACTCATGACGCTTCGAACGAGCCTCCTTGAAGGCAAGATTGAGGGTGACTTCGAGCTCGCGGTTTAACATAGCTTCACCTCATACCCAAGTGGTCGGCGATTAACCGTCCTTCTCGATTTCACAGAGTAGCGGATGCTGGCTTTCCCTGGCGTATTGGTTGACCTGCATAGCCTTTGTTTCGGCGATGTCACGGGTAAACAATCCGCACACTGCCCGCCCTTCGGTATGGACGGTCAGCATGATCTTGGTCGCCAGCTCGCGGTTCAGATTGAAGAACGTCTCGAGCACTTCGACGACGAAATCCATCGGCGTGTAGTCATCGTTGAACAAAACCACCTTGTACATCGGTGGCGCCTGCAGGATCGGCTTGGCTTCCTGAACTGCAAGACCCGAGCCGTCGTCCTCATTCGATTGCGGGCGATCCTGATTGAATGTTAGTCGAATCTCACTAGGTGCATGCATGGAAAGAATTTCATCATGAGCGACAGGTTAAGGTTGTGGGTTGACTGCGAAGGGCACGGCCAGCGCAGGCGCCGGGCGACCTTGACTATCGGCAAAACGGTGTTACAACCAATAAGAACCCACCGTGGTCGATAAAGATCCGCGCAGTCAACCAGATTTTTCGCATGGTTCGTATGCGGATGAAGTGGATGATACTCCAGTGATGGAGTCCTTTGCAGAGGGACATAGGGATGGCAAGCGGTAAAGTCAAGTGGTTCAACAATGCCAAGGGCTACGGATTCATCAATGAAGAGGGCAAGACCGACGACTTGTTCGCTCATTATTCAGCCATCCAGATGGACGGGTACAAGACGCTCAAGGCCGGCCAGGCCGTGAGCTTCGACATCGTCCAGGGCCCCAAAGGCCTGCACGCGGTGAATATCAGCAGCGCCACTGCCGCCGCGGCCGCCAGGGCTCCGCACACCAGCAGCACTGCCGACGCCTGAACTGCCGCGCCGCCTGCCGGTACACGAAAAAACCGGCCGCCTCCTGACTGGAAGCGGCCGGTTTTCCGTTGCCTTACATATGCTTGATCATTTCATCGCCAAAGCCTGAACTGCTCACCAGCCTGGCGCCGTCCATCAGGCGTTCGAAGTCATAGGTCACGGTCTTGGCAGCAATCGCGCCATTGGTACCCTTGATGATCAGGTCCGCCGCCTCGGTCCAGCCCATGTGCCGCAGCATCATCTCCGCCGACAGGATCACCGAACCCGGGTTGACCTTGTCCTGCCCGGCATACTTGGGCGCGGTGCCGTGGGTGGCCTCGAACATGGCCACGGTGTCGGACAGGTTGGCACCCGGCGCAATGCCGATACCGCCCACTTCCGCCGCCAGGGCATCGGACAGGTAGTCACCGTTGAGGTTGAGGGTGGCGATCACGTCGTACTCGGCCGGGCGCAGCAGGATCTGCTGCAGCATGGCGTCGGCGATGGCGTCCTTGACGATGACCTCACGGCCGCTCTTGGGGTTCTTGAACTTCATCCATGGGCCACCATCGAGCAGCTCGGCCCCGAACTCGTCGCGCGCCACTTCATAGCCCCAGTCCTTGAAGGCACCCTCGGTGAACTTCATGATGTTGCCCTTGTGCACCAGGGTCAGCGACTCGCGGTCGTTGTCCACCACGTACTGCAGCGCCTTGCGCACCAGGCGCTTGGTGCCTTCCTTCGACACCGGCTTGACGCCAATGCCACAGTCCTGGTCGAAGCGGATCTTGGTAACGCCCATTTCCTCCTTGAGGAACTTGATCACCTTGTTCGCCTCGGGCGAACCGGCCTTCCACTCGATGCCGGCATAGATGTCCTCGGAGTTCTCGCGGAAGATCACCATGTCCACATCGCCGGGTTTTTTCACCGGGCTGGGCACGCCCTGGAACCACAGCACCGGGCGCAGGCACACGTACAGGTCCAGTTGCTGACGCAAGGCCACGTTGAGCGAACGGATACCGCCGCCCACCGGGGTGGTCAGCGGCCCCTTGATCGACACCACGTAATCACGTACGGCATCGAGGGTTTCCTGGGGCAGCCAGGTGTCCTGGTCGTACACCTGGGTGGCTTTTTCGCCGGCGTACACCTCCATCCAGGCGATCTTGCGTTTGCCGCCGTAGGCCTTCTGCACGGCGGCGTCGACCACTTTTATCATTACCGGCGAGACATCGACGCCAATCCCGTCGCCCTCGATATAAGGAATAATCGGGTTGTCAGGAACGTTGAGCGAATGGTCTGCATTGACGGTGATCTTCGCGCCGTCGGTCGGAACCTTGATTTTCTGGTATCCCATGCTTGCACTACTCCGCTGTCGGGTGTGATTGGACATCATGCGATCCACTGAGCCTAAACCACATCTGCCGACCTGCAAGCTGTGGGAGCGGCGGTGCGGCGACCCGACGCGCCCGCGAAGGATGCACCGCCGATGCTGCGGCATTTCGCCACATTGCCGCTTAGTCTTTGGTCTTATAAATGGGCCGATATCACTTGGCCTTGCTGATTAGCCCGAATGGTTTGGTATACTCCGCCGCGACCGAAGGGTCATCGGGGCGATCCCTTGGAAAAATGCGGACCGCCCTTGGCCATGAATGGACACAAAGCCTGGCCACGAAGCCTGGACTGTTACCGCAGCCCAGCACTTGACGCTCGACTGATGCATCCACCATCACCGCTCGCAGCCTCTCGACTTTCCGCTCATGGCGTTGCCAGGGCGATGCGCCTACCCTGCGCACCACGAGACTCGAGCACGCTCAGCACACAGAGAGTTAACCCGCATGCCCACCCGTTCCAAGATCATCTATACCTTCACCGACGAAGCCCCCGCCCTCGCCACTTACTCGCTGCTGCCGATCATCGAAGCCTTCACCGCTTCGGCTGACATCGCCGTCGAAACCCGCGACATCTCCCTGGCTGGCCGCATCCTCGCCGCCTTCCCGGAGCAACTGGGCGCAGAGAAGCAAGTAGGCGATCACCTGGCGGAACTGGGCCAGCTGGCTACCACCCCTGAAGCCAACATCATCAAGCTGCCGAACATCAGCGCCTCGGTACCGCAGCTGAAAGCCGCGATCAAGGAACTGCAGGGCAAGGGCTTCAACATCCCTGACTACGCCGACGAGCCGGCCACCGCGGAAGAGAAAGAATCCCGCGCCCGCTACGACCGCATCAAAGGTTCCGCCGTGAACCCGGTCCTGCGCGAAGGCAACTCCGATCGCCGCGCGCCGCTGTCGGTCAAGAACTACGCCCGCAAGCACCCGCACAAGATGGGCGCCTGGGCTGCCGACTCCAAGTCGCACGTTGCCCACATGACCCAGGGCGACTTCTACGGCAGCGAGAAAGCCGCACTGATCGAGGCTGACGACAGCCTGCGCATCGAGCTGGTCGGCAAAGACGGCAACACCACCGTACTGAAAGAAAAGACTGCGGTAAAAGCTGCCGAAGTCATCGACTGCGCCACCATGAGCCGCAAGGCCCTGAAAGCCTTCATCGCCGAGCAGATCGCCGATGCCAAGGCTTCCGGCGTGCTGCTGTCGGTACACCTGAAAGCCACCATGATGAAGGTCTCCGACCCGATCATGTTCGGCGTCATCGTCGAAGAGTTCTACAACGACGTGCTGGCCAAGCACGCCGCCGCCCTGGCTGAAGTAGGCTTCAACGCCAACAACGGCATCGGCGACCTGTACGCCCGCATCAAGGACCTGCCAGCCGAGAAGCAGGCCGAGATCGAAGCCGACATCCAGGCCCTGTACGCCCAGCGTCCGGCCCTGGCCATGGTCAACTCCGACAAAGGCATCACCAACCTGCACGTGCCGAGCGACGTCATCGTCGACGCCTCGATGCCGGCCATGATCCGTGACTCGGGCAAGATGTGGAACGCCGCCGGCGAACTGCAGGATGCCAAGGCGATCATCCCGGACCGCTGCTACGCCGGCATCTACCAGGCCACCATCGAAGACTGCAAGGCCAACGGCGCCTTCGACCCGACCACCATGGGCAGCGTACCGAACGTCGGCCTGATGGCACAGAAGGCCGAAGAGTACGGCTCCCACGACAAGACCTTCCAGATCAAGGCCGACGGCGTCGTGCGCGTGGTCGACAGCAAAGGCCAGGTCGTTCTCGAGCAGAACGTCGAAGCCGGCGACATCTTCCGCATGTGCCAGGTCAAGGACGCGCCGATCCAGGACTGGGTCAAGCTGGCCGTCAACCGCGCCCGCCTGAGCAACACCCCAGCAGTGTTCTGGCTGGACCCGGCCCGCGCCCACGACGGCGTGATGATCGAGAAGGTGCAGAAGTACCTGAAGGATCACGACACCTCCGGCCTGGACATCCGCATCCTGGCACCGGTCGACGCCATCAAGTTCTCCCTGGCCCGCATCCGCGAAGGCAAGGACACCATCTCGGTGACCGGCAACGTGCTGCGTGACTACCTGACCGACCTGTTCCCGATCATGGAACTGGGCACCAGCGCCAAGATGCTGTCGATCGTGCCGCTGATGAGCGGTGGCGGCCTGTTCGAAACCGGCGCCGGCGGTTCGGCACCGAAGCACGTGCAGCAGCTGGTGGAAGAGAACTTCCTGCGTTGGGACTCGCTGGGTGAATTCCTGGCCCTGGCCGCTTCCCTGGAGCACCTGGGCAACACCTACGACAACCCGCGCGCCAAAGTGCTGGCCAACACCCTGGACCAGGCCACCGGCAAGTTCCTCGACACCAACAAGTCGCCTTCGCGCAAAGTCGGTGGTATCGACAACCGCGGCAGCCACTTCTACCTGACCCTGTACTGGGCCCAGGCCCTGGCTGCGCAGAACGACGACGCTGCCCTGCAGGCACGCTTCGCACCACTGGCCAAGACCCTGACCGAGAACGAGGAGACCATCGTCGCCGAGCTCAACGCCGTCCAGGGCAAGCCGGCCGACATCGGTGGCTACTACGCCCCGGATGCCGAGCTGACCGCCAAGGTGATGCGCCCAAGCCAGACCCTGAACAGCGCCATTGCCGCCCTGTAAGGTTCGCTTGAAGTAACAGCACAAACCCCGGCCACGCACCGGGGTTTGTGCTTTCTGGCCCCCGGGGCTGCTTTGCAGCCCTTCGCGGGCACGCCCGCTCCCACAGGAAAAGTGCTTTCAGTCAGGCTGGCGCACCACTTGTGGGAGCGGGCGTGCCCGCGAAGGGCCGCAAAGCGGCCCCCTCAATCGACAAGGACACAGCAATGACCTGGCAACCCCACATCACCGTCGCCACCATCGTCGAACACGAAGGCAAGTTCCTCTTCGTCGAAGAGTTCAAAGCCAACCAGCACGTCTTCAACCAGCCCGCCGGCCACCTCGAACCCAGCGAGACCCTGCCCCAGGCCGCCCTGCGCGAAACCCTCGAAGAAACCGCCTGGGAAGTCGAGCTCACCGGCGTGGTCGGCATCTACCTGTACACCGCCCCAAGCAACGGCGTGACCTACCAGCGCATCTGCTTCGCCGCCCGCCCCGTGCGCCATCACGCCGACCTGGCACTGGACAGCGACATCGTCCGCGCCGTGTGGCTGACCCGCGACGAACTGCTGGCCGACCCCGCCCGCTGGCGCAGCGAGCTGGTACCACGCTGCCTCGACGACTACCTGAAAGGCCCCTTGCACAGCCTCGACCTGCTGCGCGACTGACGCGCCGCCGCAGGTTTGATAGAATCGGCGTTTTTCCCCCTTGATACACACCGGTAACCATGACCAGCCCAGCACACAAAGACCCCGCCAAGACCCGCGTTATCGTCGGCATGTCCGGCGGCGTGGACTCTTCCGTCTCCGCCCTTCTGCTCATGGAGCAGGGCTATCAGGTGGAAGGGCTGTTCATGAAGAACTGGGAAGAAGACGACGGCACCGAATACTGCACCGCCCGTGAAGACCTGGCCGACGCCCAGGCCGTGTGCGACCGCATCGGCATCAAGTTGCACACCGCCAACTTCGCCGCCGAATACTGGGACAACGTGTTCGAGCACTTCCTCGAAGAGTACAAGGCCGGCCGCACGCCCAACCCGGACATCCTCTGCAACCGCGAAATCAAGTTCAAGGCGTTCCTTGACTACGCCCTGTCGCTGGGTGCCGACCTGATCGCCACCGGCCACTACGTGCGCCGTCGCGACACCGGCGAGCTCACCGAACTGCTCAAGGGCCTGGACCCGAACAAGGACCAGAGCTACTTCCTGCACGCCGTTGGCGGCAAGGAAATCGCCCGCACCCTGTTCCCGGTTGGCGAGCTGGAAAAGCCCGAAGTACGCGCCATTGCCGAAAAGCACGGCCTGGCCACCGCCAAGAAGAAGGACTCCACCGGCATCTGCTTCATCGGCGAGCGCCGCTTCAGCGACTTCCTCAAGCAATACCTGCCGGCCCAGCCGGGCAACATCGAGACCACCGACGGTGAAGTGATCGGCCGCCACCACGGCCTGATGTACCACACCATCGGCCAGCGCCAGGGCCTGGGCATTGGCGGCCTGAAGGACGCCGGTGACGAGCCGTGGTACGTGCTGCACAAGGACCTGACCCGCAACGTGCTGGTGGTCGGCCAGGGCAATGAACACCCGTGGTTGTTCTCCCGCGCCCTGCTCGCTTCGGAAATTTTCTGGGTCAACCCGGTCGACCTCGGCAGCCCGCGCCAGCTCACCGCCAAGGTGCGCTACCGCCAGAGCGACCAGCAGTGCACCCTGGAACTGACCGAAAGCGGTTACCGTGCGGTGTTCGACGAACCGCAACGTGCCGTTACCCCGGGCCAGTCGGTGGTGTTCTACGACGGCGAAGTGTGCCTGGGCGGCGGCGTGATCGAAGCCGCCGAGCCGTGGAGCCCGCGCGCATGAGCAACCTGCAGGAGCAGCTGATTGCGTTGGGCGGTGTGTTCCAGGCCGCCGTACTGGTCGACCGCATCGCCCGCACCGGCCAGGCCAGCGAGGCCAACATCGGCTGCATGCTCGGCAGCCTGCTGGTCCGCGACCCCAAGGACACCCTGGAGGTGTTCGGCGGTGACGACCTGAACCTGCGCGACGGCTATCGCGCGCTGGTCGGCGCGCTGGAGCGCGACCCCAGCAGCCTGCAGCGCGAGCCGCTGCGCTACGCCCTGTCGATGCTGGGCCTGGAGCGCCAGTTGAACAAGCGCGGCGACCTGCTCGACACCATCGGCAACCGCCTGCCGCAAATCCAGTCCCAGGCCGAGCATTTCGGCCTGGTTCATGAAAACGTCATCGCTTCCAGTGGAGCCTTGTACCAGGACACCCTGAGCACTTTGCGCCAGCGCATCCAGGTACATGGCGACATGCGCTTCCTGCAGCAGGCCAGCAACGCCTCGAAGATCCGCGCCCTGCTGCTGGCCGGCATCCGCGCCGCACGCCTGTGGCGCCAGCTGGGCGGGCACCGCTGGCAGCTGGTATTCAGCCGGCGCAAGCTGTTGAACGAACTGTACGACATGATGCGCAGCCCCTCCTGACAGGGGCTGACAGTTCCGGCCTCATCGCCGGCAAGCCAGCTCCCACAGGATACGCACTGTGCTCAAGACCGGTGCAGTACCTGTGGGAGCTGGCTTGCCGGCGATAGGGCCAGAACAGGCAATGCACAATGCACAGCTGATTTATGGCCCGACCTTTGGTCAGCCACCCGACCTGAGCGCATTTTTCATGTATGATATGCGCCCTTCCAAAAGCCTGACTGTCCGAGAACACCCCATGCAGCTTTCTTCGCTCACTGCGGTTTCCCCTGTAGACGGCCGTTATGCCGGCAAAACCCAGGCCTTGCGCCCCATTTTCAGCGAATTCGGCCTGATCCGTTTCCGCGCCCTGGTCGAAGTGCGCTGGCTGCAGCGCCTGGCCGCCCACCCGCAGATCGGCGAAGTGCCGGCGTTCTCCGCCGAAGCCAACGCCCTGCTGGACAGCCTGGCCACCGACTTCAAGCTCGAGCACGCCGAACGCGTCAAGGAAATCGAGCGCACCACCAACCACGACGTCAAGGCGATCGAATACCTCCTCAAGGAGCAGGCCGCCAAGCTGCCTGAGCTGGCCAAGGTCAGCGAGTTCATCCACTTCGCCTGCACCAGCGAGGACATCAACAACCTGTCCCACGCCCTGATGCTGCGCGCCGGCCGTGACGAAGTGCTGCTGCCGCTGATGCGCCAGATCGCCGACGCCATCCGCGCCCTGGCCCACGCCCACGCCGACGTGCCGATGCTGTCGCGCACCCACGGCCAGCCGGCTTCGCCGACCACCCTGGGCAAGGAACTGGCCAACGTCGTGTACCGCCTGGAGCGCCAGATCGCCCAGGTTGCCGCCGTACCGCTGCTGGGCAAGATCAACGGTGCCGTGGGCAACTACAACGCCCACCTGTCGGCCTACTCGCAGATCGACTGGGAGCAGAACGCCCGCGCCTTCATCGAAGACGAGCTGGGCCTGCAGTTCAACCCGTACACCACCCAGATCGAGCCGCACGACTACATCGCCGAGCTGTTCGACGCCATTGCCCGCTTCAACACCATCCTGATCGACTTCGATCGCGATGTGTGGGGCTACATTTCGCTGGGCTACTTCAAGCAGAAGACCGTTGCCGGTGAAATCGGCTCGTCGACCATGCCGCACAAGGTCAACCCGATCGACTTCGAAAACTCCGAAGGCAACCTGGGTATCGCCAACGCGCTGTTCCAGCACCTGGCCAGCAAGCTGCCGATCTCGCGCTGGCAGCGTGACCTGACCGACTCCACCGTGCTGCGCAACCTGGGCGTGGGCTTTGCCCACAGCGTCATCGCCTACGAAGCCAGCCTGAAAGGCATCGGCAAGCTGGAAGTCAACGAAGCCCGCATCGCCGCCGACCTGGACGCCTGCTGGGAAGTGCTGGCCGAGCCGATCCAGACCGTGATGCGCCGCTTCAACATCGAAAACCCCTACGAGAAGCTCAAAGAGCTGACCCGTGGCAAGGGCATCACCCCGGAAGCGCTGCTGACCTTCATCGACGGCCTGGACATGCCAGCCGAAGCCAAGGCCGAGCTCAAGCAGCTGACCCCTGCTACTTACATCGGCAACGCGGCAGCACAGGCCAAACGCATCTAAGCTGACCGTCGCGTTCAACGCCCGGCCTGGCCGGGCGTTTTTATTCCCGAACGAAAATTACATTTTTTCAATAGGTTGAACATGAATCCTGATACTCCACTGCAGCTGCTGGGCGGCATCTCGGCCCGCGAATTCATGCGCGACTACTGGCAGAAGAAGCCGCTGCTGGTGCGCCAGGCCTTCCCGGACTTCATCAGCCCGATCGACCCCGACGAGCTGGCCGGCCTGGCCCTGGAAGAGGAAGTAGAGTCGCGTATCGTACTCGAGCACGGCGCGCACCCGTGGGAGCTGCGCCGCGGCCCGTTCACCGAAGATACCTTTGCCGAGCTGCCGGAAAAGGACTGGACCCTGCTGGTGCAGGCCGTGGACCAGTTCGTCCCGGAAGTAGCCGAACTGCTGGAAAACTTCCGCTTCCTGCCCAGCTGGCGCATCGATGACGTGATGATCAGCTTCGCCGCCCCCGGTGGCAGCGTCGGCCCGCACTTCGACAACTACGACGTGTTCCTGCTGCAGGGCCACGGCCAGCGCAACTGGAAAATCGGCCAGATGTGCAGCAGCGACAGCTCGCTGCTGGAGCACGCCGACCTGCGCATCCTCGCCGACTTCGAGCAGAGCGATGAGTGGACCCTGGAGCCGGGCGACATGCTTTACCTGCCACCACGCCTGGCCCACTACGGCGTGGCCGTGGACGACTGCCTGACCTATTCGGTAGGCTTCCGCGCGCCAAGCGCCGCTGAAGTGCTGACCCACTTCACCGATTTCCTCGGCCAGTTCCTGCCCGACGAAGAACGCTACAGCGACGCCGATGCCCAGCCGGTCAGCGACCCGCACCAGATCCAGCACGACGCCCTCGACCGCCTCAAGGCGCTGCTCGACAAGCACATGGGCGACAAAGACCTGCTGCTGACCTGGTTCGGCCAGTTCATGACCGAGCCACGCTACCCCGAGCAGATCGTCGGTGAAGAGCTGTCCGAGGAAGAGCTGATCGATGCCCTGGAACAAGGCGCCATCCTGATCCGCAACCCGAGCGCCCGCCTGGCCTGGTCGGAGTTCGAAGAAGACCTGCTGCTGTTCGCCAGCGGCCGCAGCTGCCCGCTGCCGGGCAAACTGCGCGAGCTGCTGAAGCTGGTTTGCGCGGCCGACGCCCTGCACATCGACAACCTGGGCGAATGGCTGCAGGATGAAGATGGCCTTATGCTGGTACAGCAGCTGGTCAAACAAGGAAGCCTGGGATTCGCCAATGAATAAGATTCGTGTGCGCCTCGCCGACTGGCACAAGGACAACGCCGACATCCGCCGCATCCGCGAAGCGGTGTTCATTGCCGAACAGCACGTGCCGCCGGAGCTGGAGTGGGACTCGGATGACCCGACCGCCGCGCACTTCCTGGCCCTGGAAGGCGACTACCCGATCGGCACCGCGCGCCTGCTGCCTGACGGCACCATCGGCCGGGTCTCGGTACTGAAGGACTGGCGCGGGCTGAAGGTGGGTGACGCGCTGATGAACGCGGTGATTGTCGAAGCACAGAACCGCGACCTGAAGCAGCAGATGCTCAGCGCCCAGGTGCACGCCACGCCGTTCTACGAGCGGCTGGGCTTTCGCGTAGTCAGCGAAGAGTTCCTCGAAGCCGGCATCCCGCACGTGGACATGGTGCGCGACTCGCGCGCCTGATCCCTGTACCGGCCTCTTCGCGGGCTTGCCCGCTCCCACAAGGACCCCACAGATATTGAATGCTGTGCAGTACCTGTGGGAGCGGGCAAGCCCGCGAAGAGGCCGGCACAGCAAAATACATCTTCCCTGACAAAAACCTGTACATCCATCCAGATAAAACTTGCCTCCGCGCCCTCTCTTGCGCATCCTATCGCCCATCACCCCCGATGAAGCGTCCCCGGCCATGCGCCTGTTCCTCTGCGAAAAACCCTCCCAGGCAAAAGACATCGCCAAAGTGCTCGGCGCCAACCGCAAGGGCGATGGCTGCTGGCAAGGCACCGACGTCTGCGTGACCTGGTGCATCGGCCACCTGCTGGAAACCGCCCCGCCCGACAGCTACGACGAACGCTACAAGCGCTGGAACCTGGCCGATCTGCCGATCATCCCGGAAAAGTGGAAGATGCTGGTCAAGCCCAAGACCGCCAGCCAGTTCAAGGCGGTCAAGCGCCTGCTCGGCGAAGCGCGCGAACTGGTGATCGCCACCGACGCCGACCGCGAAGGCGAAATGATCGCCCGCGAACTGGTCGAGCATTGCCGCTACCGCGGCCCGGTGCAGCGCCTGTGGCTGTCGGCACTGGATGACGCGTCCATTCGCAAGGCCCTGGCGCGGCTGCTGCCGGGCCACGAAACCTTCAACCTGTACCACTCGGCGCTGGGCCGTTCGCGCGCAGACTGGCTGATCGGCATGAACATGAGCCGGCTGTTCACCCTGCTGGGCCGCCAGTCGGGCTATCAGGGCGTGCTGCCGGTGGGCCGGGTGCAAACGCCCACCTTGCGCCTGGTGGTCGACCGCGACCGCAGCATCGCCGACTTCGTGCCGGTACCGTTCTGGGCCATCGACGTGCAGCTCGAACACGCAGGCTTTGGCTTCAACGCCCAGTGGCGCGCCCCCGAGGACGCCTGCGACGACCAGGGCCGCTGCCTGAACCAGGCCCTGGCGCAGCAGGCTGCCGCCGACATCGGCAATGCGGGTACTGCCCGGGCCGTGAAGGTGACCACCGAGCGCGTGCGTGAGGCGGCACCCCTGCCCTTCGACCTTGGCACCCTGCAGGAGCTGTGCTCGAAAAAGTTCGGCCTCGGCGCCCAGGAAACCCTCGACATCGCCCAGGCCCTGTACGAAACCCACAAGCTGATCACCTACCCGCGCAGCGACTGCGGCTACCTGCCGCAAAGCCAGCACGCCGAAGCGCCAGCCATCCTCGCTGCCCTGCAACGGGCCGATGCCAGCCTGGCGCCGCTGCAGCCCTACCTGGAGCCGCAACGCCGCTCACGCGCGTGGAACGACGCCAAGGTCAGCGCCCACCACGGCATCATCCCCACCGCCGCCGCCAGCGACCCGTCGCGCCTGCCAGCCAAGCACAAGGCGGTGTACACCCTGATCCGCGCCCGCTACCTGGCGCAGTTCCTGCCCAACCACGAGTACGACCGCACCCAGGCCGACTTCGACTGCGCCGGCCATGCCCTGCGTGCCGTAGGCAAGCAGATCGTCGAACCGGGCTGGCGCCGTGCGCTGCCCGAGGCGCTGACCCCGGCCAAGGGCCGCGAGGCACCACCGGCCCAGGTGCTGCCGGCGCTGCGCGAAGGCCAGGACTGCACAGTGCAGGGCCTGCAACTGAAAGACCTGTGGACCCAGCCGCCCAAGCCGTTTACCGAAGGCGACCTGATCAAGGCAATGAAGAACGTGGCCAAGCTGGTGGACGACCCGCGGTTGAAGCAGAAGCTGAAGGAAACCACCGGTATCGGCACCGAAGCCACCCGCGCCAGCATCATCCAGGGCCTGCTTGACCGCGGCTACCTGGTGAAGAACGGCAAAGCGCTGTCCGCCACCCCTGCGGCCTTCAGCCTGATCGACGCCGTGCCACGCGCCATCGCCGACCCAGGCACCACGGCTATCTGGGAGCAAGCGCTGGACATGGTGCAGAGTGGCGAGATGACGCTGGAGGAGTTCGTCGCCCGGCAGTCGGCATGGATGGGCAAGCTGGTCGAACGGTGCAGCGGCATGCGCATGACCATCAGCGGGCCGGCAGCCGGGGCTGCGCCGCCGTGGAAGAAGAAGCGTCGGGGGAGTGGGAAGAGTAAAGCGGCGGGAAGCAAGGCTGCCAGCAAGCCGCGGCAGCCTCGGAGAAAGGCGGCAACCTGAAGTTTTTGCACTATTAGGTCCGGCCTCTTCGCGGGCACGCCCGCTCCTACAGGCCTTCACTTGCCAGGCACAGGTTTGAAAACTGTGAGGTCCCTGTGGGAGCGGGCGTGCCCGCGAAGAGGCCGGTACCGGCAACACAAAAACCCAGGCACACCATAAACCCGACCAACATACTGGCACCATGAATTTTTCATGCTAAATTTTCATGAAAATAATCAAAACAAATTTCATGAGACCCCTGCATGTTCAAACAATCCGCCCAGCACGTCGCCAGCTACTACGCCCAGACCTACCCCGCCAGCATTCCCCTGCACCCTCCCCTGCAAGGCAGCCACGACACCGAAGTCCTGATCATTGGCGCCGGCTTCAGCGGCCTGCATACCGCCTTATGCCTGACCCAGGCCGGCAAGCGCGTAACGCTGCTGGAAGCCAGCCGCGTGGCCTGGGCCGCGTCCGGCCGCAACGGCGGCCAGGCACTGCTCGGCTGGTCGTGCGACATGCCGCCGCTGGAAAAGGCCTTGGGCGTCGAACGCACCCAACGCTTATGGGCCAGCATGTGCTGGGCCGCCGATGAAATGCGCGAACTGCCCGAGCGCCATGGCTTCGACATCGACTACCGGCTGGGCAGCCTGTGGACCGCCGTGCTGCCGCGCCGGGTGAAGATGCTGGAAGAAGCCCTGCATGAGGCCGAACACAAATGGGGCTACGACGCCCTGCGCCTGATCGGCCGCGACGAGCTGCCGCAATGGATCGACAGCCCGCGCTACCAGGCCGCGCTATACGACGCCAAAGGCGCCCACCTCAACCCGCTGAAGCTGGCCCAGGGCCTGGCCAGCACCATCGAGGCGGCTGGCGGGCGGATCTACGAACAGAGCCAGGTGCTCGACTACCAGAAAGCCGGCGATGGCTATGTGGCCCGTACCGACCGCGGCGAAGTACGCTGCCAGGTGCTGGTGCTGGCCTGCAACGCCTACATCGACCGCCTCGACCGCAACCTGTCGCGCCGCCTGTTGCCGGTTGGCTCCTATCAGGTAGCCACCGCACCGCTGGATGCCGACTTCGCCCAATCGCTACTGCCGCGCAACAGTTGCGTGATCGACAACCAGTTCGTGCCCGACTATTTCCGCCTCACCCCGGACCATCGCCTGCTGTTCGGCGGCGGCTGCACCTACCTGGGTGGTATTCCCAAAGATGTCGCCAGCGCTACCCGCCCCTACCTGGAGCGGGTATTCCCGCAGCTGGCCGGGGTGGCCATCGACTACGCCTGGGGCGGCCATATCGACTGCAGCATCCAGCGCACCCCGGATGTCGGTCGCGAGGGCCAGCGCTACTGGCTGCAGGGTTTCTCTGGCCATGGCGTGCTGCCTACACTGGCGGCGGCGCGGGCGGTCAGCGATGCCATTCTTGGCGACGACGACCTGCTGACGCTGTACCAAGGCATCGACAACGGCCGCTTCCCCGGCGGAGACATGCTGGCAGCACCGCTGGAAGCTGCAGCCAAGGCCTGGTACCGGATGCGCGACCGCGTCTGATTAGTTGACACAACTCCCCTGTGGGAGCGGGCATGCCCGCGAAACAAGCGTCGCGATGGATGGCACCGGCTTCGCCGGTGTTCGCGGGCACGCCCGCTCCCACAGGGGACCGTGCAAATCCGCACCCATAATCTCCAGTGCCAAGCCAAATCCCTCCTATTCTCAATAGCTCCCTTCGCTTCCTGCACACAGGAGACCCGACCATGAGCTATGTAACCACGAAGGATGGCGTACAGATCTTCTACAAGGACTGGGGCCCGCGTGACGCGCCGGTCATTCACTTCCACCACGGCTGGCCGCTCAGCGCCGACGACTGGGATGCCCAGTTGCTGTTCTTCCTCGCCCATGGTTACCGCGTGGTCGCCCACGACCGTCGCGGCCATGGCCGCTCCAGCCAGGTATGGGACGGCCACGACATGGACCACTACGCCGACGATGTGGCGGCGGTCGTCGCTCACCTGGGCATCCAGGGCGCCGTGCATGTCGGCCACTCGACCGGTGGCGGTGAAGTGGTGCGCTACATGGCCCGGCACCCAGAAGACAAGGTGGCCAAGGCCGTGCTGATCGCCGCCGTACCGCCACTGATGGTGCAGACGCCCGCTAATCCCGGTGGCCTGCCCAAATCGGTGTTCGACGGTTTCCAGGCCCAGGTCGCCAGCAACCGTGCGCAGTTCTACCGGGATGTACCGGCCGGGCCGTTCTACGGCTACAACCGCCCCGGTGCAGAAGCCAGCGAAGGCATCATCGGCAACTGGTGGCGCCAAGGCATGATTGGCAGTGCCAAGGCCCATTACGATGGCATCGTGGCGTTTTCCCAGACCGACTTCACCGAAGACCTGAAGGGCATCACCCAGCCGGTGCTGGTGATGCACGGCGACGATGACCAGATCGTGCCGTATGAAAATTCCGGGGTGCTGTCGGCGAAGCTACTGCCTAACGGCACACTCAAGACCTACAAAGGCTACCCGCATGGCATGCCGACCACCCATGCCGATGTGATCAATGCGGATTTGCTGGCGTTTATCCGTAGCTGATGTGATGGCCTGTACCGCCCCTTTCGCGGGCGCGCCCGCTCCCACAGGTACTGCACAGGTATCGAAATGTGCAGGTAACCTGTGGGAGCGGGCATGCCCGCGAAAGGGCCGGCACTGGCAACACACCTCCCCCAGGATTACCATGTCACCCTTCTAGTGCGGCCCTTTGCCGCCCCCTGCCTCCCTGCCTGCCAAAACCCCATGCCCTTCGAACTCACCGTAGAACCCCTCACCCTGCTGATCCTGGCCCTGGTCGCCTTCGTCGCCGGCTTCATCGATGCCATCGCCGGCGGTGGCGGCCTGCTCACCACCCCGGCGCTACTCACCGCCGGCATGCCGCCACACCTGGTACTGGGCACCAACAAGCTCAGCTCTACCTTCGGCTCGGCCACCGCCGGCTTCACCTACTACAGGCGCAAGCTGTTCCACCCGGCGCAATGGCGCCCGGCATTGTTCGCCACCTTGGTCGGTGCTTTGCTCGGTGCAGTGATCGCCCACTACATGCCTGCCGAATGGCTGAACAAGATGCTGCCCGTGATCGTCTTCGCCTGTGGCGTCTACCTGCTGTTCGGCGGCACGCCCAAGGCGCCGCTGGATGCCGATGCGCCGATCAGGAAAAAGTGGCAAGTACCGCAAGGCTTCACCCTGGGCTTCTATGACGGCGTGGCCGGCCCGGGTACCGGGGCGTTCTGGACGGTCAGCACCCTGCTGCTCTACCCCATCGACCTGGTCCGTGCCAGCGGCGTGGCGCGCAGCATGAACTTCGTCAGCAACATCGCAGCGCTGACGGTATTCATCATTTCCGGGCAGGTGGACTACATCGTCGGCCTGTGCATGGGCCTGTCGGTGATGGTTGGCGCCTTCTTCGGCGCATGCACGGCGATCAGTGGCGGCAGCAAGTTCATCCGCCCGGTGTTCATCACCGTGGTGCTGGCATTAACCGTGCGCCTAGCGTGGCAGCACTGGTTCGGGCAGGCCTAAGCGTCTGGCTACATAAAGGTCGATCAGGTACCGGGCAATCGACCGCCCGGCCGGCAGCGGCGGCAGGTCGTGGACGCTGAACCACTTGGCATCCTCGATCTCGTCCGGCTGCATGACGATATCGCCGCCGGCATACTCGGCATGGAAGCCCAGCATCATCGAATGCGGGAACGGCCAGCACTGGCTGCCGACGTACTGGATGTTCCTTACATCCACCGCCACCTCTTCACGCACTTCGCGCACCAGGCAGTCCTCGGCCGACTCGCCCGGCTCGGCAAAGCCTGCCAGGGTGCTGTACACCCCGGTGACGAAGCGTGGCGAACGCGCCAGCAGGATTTCGTCGCCACGGGTCACCAGCACGATCATGCTTGGCGAAATACGCGGGTAGCTGCGCAGGTCGCAAGGCTGGCAGTACATTGCCCGTTCCCAGCGGATCTGCGTCATTGCCTGGCCGCAGCTGCCGCAAAAACGGTGCTCGCGGGCCCAGGTGCCGATCTGCGCGGCATAGCCCAGCACTTTGTAGGTGTCGAAGTCACCCTCGAGCATGAACGCGCGCAGGCCGCGCCAGGCGCAGCCGGGCACGTCGGTGGCGCTGCGCAGCTCCAGCAGGAACACCGGCTGGCCGTCGAAGTGGCCGATGCCGTGCTCGCACAGCACATCGAGGTCCTGGCGCTTGAGCCAGTCGCGAGGGAACAGCGCGCCGTTGTCGTCCACCAGGAACCCTTCCGGGCTGCGGGCCACGGCCAGCCCCCCGGTGATCTGCGGGTCGATTACTGCGGTAGTCCAGCGTGCTGACATGTCGGGGGTTCCCTTACTGCGCGTCCCCCGGCCTGATCAGTCGGCGAACGTCGGTTTCTGTTTGCTCATGTGTGCCGCCACCGCCACGCGCAGGTCTTCGGACTGCAGCATCGCGGCGTTCCAGGTGGCGATGTACTCCAGGCCATCGTCGACGCGATGGTCACGCATGTAGCTGAGCATTTCCTTGGTGCCGGCCACGGCGATCGGCGATTTTGCGGCAATCTCGCCGGCGATGGCAAAGACCCCGTCCATCAGCGCGGCCTGATCATCATAGACCCGGTTGACCAGGCCGATGCGCAGCGCCTCTTCGGCCTCGACATTGCGCCCGGTGAAAGCCAGCTCACGCATCATGCCGTCACCGATGATACGAGGCAAACGTTGCAGTGTGCCGACATCGGCGGCCATGCCCATGTCGATTTCCTTGATCGAGAACTGCGCGTCGCTGCTGCAGTAGCGCATGTCGCAGGCCGAGATCAGATCGATGGCGCCGCCAATGCAGTAACCCTGCACCGCGGCCAGTACCGGCTTGCGGCATTTGTCCACGGCATTGAACGACGCCTGCAGGCGCAGGATGGTGCTGCGCAGGAAGCGTGCGTTACGGCCCACGTCCTTGCCCATCTGCCCTGCCAGCGAAGCCAGCATCATCAGGTCGATACCAGCGGAAAAATGCTTGCCGGCACCGCTGATCACCACCGCCCGCACCGCGTCGGTGTCGTCGACCCACTGGAAGATGTCGATGATCTCCTCCCAGAAGGCAGCGTTCATCGCATTGCGCTTGTCCGGGCGGTTGATCTGAACGTGGGCGATGCTGTTGGTCAGTTCGACCTTGAATGCGCTGTACTCGGTCACGGGCGGCACTCCTGCGGGTGAAGGGTTCATGGCACGGATGGTAACCCACCCCGATGACCGCACTTGTGCCAAAAACGGGACTGTACGCCTTGCCTAAGACGCGCTGATCCGGCACCGTGCGCCATCGCCGAATCATAAGGATACAAATTCATGTCGCGCTCACTGACCGGCGCCCTCGCCCACAGCTTTCTGGGCCAGTCGCCGCTTTGGTACAAGGCAGTCATCTGCCTGTTCCTGGTGCTCAACCCGCTGCTGCTGGTGACCGTCGGCCCGGTCGCTGCCGGCTGGGCACTGGTGCTCGAATTCATCTTCACCCTGGGCATGGCCCTGAAGTGCTACCCGCTGATGCCTGGCGGCCTGCTGCTGGTCGAAGCCCTGCTGTTGCAGATGACCACCCCCCAAGCCCTGTACGAAGAGCTGCAGCACAACTTCCCGGTTATCCTGCTGCTGATGTTCATGGTCGCGGGCATCCACTTCATGAAGGAACTGCTGCTGTTCCTGTTTTCGCGCATCCTGCTGGGGGTGCGTTCGAAGGCGATCCTGGCGTTGCTGTTCTGCGTGCTGTCGGCATTCCTCTCGGCGTTTCTCGATGCGCTGACCGTGACCGCCGTGATCATCAGCGCCGCGGTCGGTTTCTATGCGGTGTACCACCGCGTCGCCTCCGGGGCCAACCCGCGCGAAGACAGTGCGCTGGACAGCGACCAGCAGGTCGCACAGTTGCACCGTGAAGACCTCGACCAGTTCCGCGCCTTCCTGCGCAGCCTGCTGATGCATGGCGCGGTGGGTACCGCCCTGGGCGGCGTGTGCACGCTGGTGGGCGAGCCGCAGAACCTGCTGATCGGCCATGAGATGGGCTGGCACTTCGCCGATTTCTTCCTGAAAGTGGCACCGGTGTCGCTGCCGGTGCTGGGCGCCGGCCTGCTGACCTGCGTGCTGCTGGAGAAGCTGCGCCTGTTCGGCTACGGCACGTTGATGCCCGAGCCGGTGCGTCAGGTACTGGCCGCCTACGCCGCCGAGGACGATGCAGCACGCACCACTGCCCAGCGCATCGCGCTGTGGGTGCAAGGGTTCGCCGCACTGATCCTGATCGTCTGCCTGGGGTTGCACGTTGCCGAGGTCGGCCTGATCGGCCTGATGGTGATCGTGCTGATCACGGCATTCACCGGCATTACCGACGAACACCGCCTGGGCCGTGCCTTCCAGGACGCCATGCCGTTCACTGCATTGCTGGTGGTGTTCTTCGCCGTGGTGGCGGTGATTCATCAGCAGCAACTGTTCAGCCCGTTGATTGCCTGGGTGCTGGCGCTGCCGGCCGAGCAGCAACCGGGCATGCTGTACCTGGCCAACGGCGTGCTGTCGGCGATCAGCGACAACGTGTTCGTTGCCACCATCTACATCACCGAGGTGAAGCAGGCGTTCCTCAATGGCAGCATGAGCCGCGAGCATTTCGAAACGCTGGCGGTGGCGATCAACACCGGCACCAACCTGCCGAGCGTGGCGACGCCGAATGGGCAGGCGGCGTTCCTGTTCCTGCTGACTTCAGCGATTGCGCCGCTGATCCGGCTGTCGTATGGGCGAATGGTGTGGATGGCCTTGCCCTATACCGTAGTGATGGGTGGGCTGGGGTGGTGGGCGGTGACCTACTGGCTGTGATGTAGCTTGTACCGGCCCTATCGCCGGCAAGCCAGCTCCCACAGGTTTTACGCTGAACTCAAGGACTGTGGTGTACCTGTGGGAGCTGGCTTGCCGGCGATAGGGCCAGTGCAGACACAGCACAAGGCCCTGTCGATTCTGCCGCCAGCCATTCGACTATCCCATGCCCCCAGCCACCCCGGTGGCCCGCAGGAAGGCACCAGCGGCGGCTTCACCAACGGCGGCTGGATCGTGCCCTACGCCGAGGAGGGCGTGGTCATCGCCCGTTACGTGCGTGCAGGCGAAGTGCAGACCGGTTCGTTCTGAAAGGCATAATCCTGTACAACTTTTGCCTCTCGTTCGCATCGAAACCCAAGTAAGCCCCGTCCGTATCAAGGAGGTTCACCATGGCGCTACGCACCACGTTGCTGCTTTCCTGCATAACCTTGGCCTTGCTCGGCTGCGCCGGCAACGATCACCCGGCGCCGCCGCGCACCCAGCAGGTCGACCTGCAACGTTACCAGGGCACCTGGTACGAACTCGCGCGGCTGCCGATGTTCTTCCAGCGCAACTGCGTGCAGTCCGAAGCGCACTATGGCCTGCGAGAGGACGGCCGCCTCGACGTGACCAACCGCTGCCAGGAAAAGGACGGCCAGTGGAACCAGGCCAAGGGCATCGCCGAAGCCCAGCAACCGGGCAGCACCGACAAACTCTGGGTGCGCTTCGACAACTGGTTCAGCCGCCTCGCGCCCGGCCTGACCAAGGGCGAGTACTGGGTGCTGTACCACGACCAGGACTACCGCGTAGCCTTGGTCGGCCACCCGAACCGCGAATACCTGTGGCTGCTTTCGCGCACGCCCGCGGTCACCGACCAGCTGCGCGAACAACTGCTGACGATCGCCCGGGAGCAAGGCTATGACACCAGCAAGCTGATCTGGCGGCAGGCCGAGTAGGCAACACCTGGCGGGCCATCGACGACATGCGGCAATCCGGCTAAGGTGTGCGCCCTTACTACCTCGAAGGAACGAGCCCGTTGAGTACCACGCCGCTACCTGCACCCCTTATCCGTCCGACACCCATCCGCCCGCTGGTGCTGACGTCACTGCTGGACTGAAACAAGGAGCCAGACCATGGATTTGCTGTTCCTGGGCACCTCCGCCGGCGTGCCGACCAAGGCACGCAACGTCAGCGCCACCGCAGTGATCGAAGCCAGTGGCAGCCACTGGTACCTGGTCGACTGTGGCGAAGGCACCCAGCACCGGCTGCTGCATACGCCGCTGTCGATCCGCGACTTGCGGGCCATCTTCATCACCCACGTGCACGGCGACCATTGCTTCGGCCTGCCGGGCCTGCTGGCCAGCGCCGGCATGAGCGGGCGCACCCAGCCACTGGACCTTGTCCTGCCCGCCGCCCTGCACGACTGGGTGCGCCAGGGGCTGGTGGCCAGCGATACCTTCCTGCCGTTCGAACTGCGCCTGCTGGCCGTGGAAGAGCTGGTGGAATGGAGCAGTGACGCCCTGCAGGTGACCAGCGTGCAGCTTTCGCACCGGGTGCCGAGCGTCGGCTTCGTGTTCACCGAGCTCAACCCCGAACCGCGCCTGGACATACCGCGCCTGGAAGCCGACGGCATCCCCCGCGGCCCGCTGTGGGGCGAGCTGGCCAAGGGCTTGACGGTGCAGCATGGCGGGCAGCGGCTGCACGGCTGTGATTACTTGCGCCCTTCGCGCCCGCCACGGCGGGTGATCGTGTGCGGCGACAACGACAACCCCGAGCTGTTGGCCGACGTCGCCAAGGGCGCGGACGTGCTGGTGCACGAGGCCACGTTCACCCAGGCGGTGGTCGAGCGCACGGGGGTAACCTTCGGCCACAGCACCGCGGCTGCGGTGGCGCGCTTTGCCGAAACTGCGGGCGTGCGCAACCTGGTGCTGACGCATTTCAGCGCCCGCTACCAGAACGACCCACGGCGCAGCCCGAGCATCGACAACGTGCGCGACGAAGCCCTCGCCCACTACAGCGGGCAGCTGACCCTGGCGCAGGACCTGCAGCGCTATCACATCGGGCGCGATGGCTGTCTCGAACCGGCCGGATGATTTAGCATGGCCGGTTTTCCAAAAGGACTTGGCCATGCAACGCATCGTGATTCTGGGCAACGCCGGCAGTGGCAAATCGACCCTGGCCCGGCAGATAGGCGCATGCTTGGGCGTGCCGGTGGTGCACCTCGATACGTTGTTCTGGGAGACCGGCTGGGTCGAGCCGGATGCCGAGACCTTCCGTACCCGCGTGCGCGATGCGGTGGCTGGGGAGGCTTGGGTATGCGAGGGCAATTATGCCCGCCGCACGTTCGACCTGCGTCTGCCGCGGGCCGACCTGGTCATCTGGCTGGATACGCCGAGACTGACCTGCCTCAAGCGGGTGATCCTGCGCAGCGTGCTGAACAAGCCCCGACCGGACCTGCCGGCAGGATGTACCGAGCGGCTGGACCGGGCGTTTCTGACCTTTTTGAAATTCGTATGGACGTTCGACCGGGGGTATCGGCCGGGGATAGAGGCGAGCCGCCAGGCCACAGGGCCGCAGGTGCCGGTGGTGCATTTGCGAGGTGAACGGCAGATTGCGGCGTTTCTGGCGAGCCTCTCATTGCCTGTTCCGGCCTAATCGCCGGCAAGCCAGCTCCCACAGGTACTGCACATGCCTCAGGGCCAGTGCATCCTGTGGGAACTGACCCAGAGGCATACGCAGTACCTGTGGGGAATATGCAGTACCTATGGGAACTGGCCTTTGGGGCATATGCAGTACCTGTGGGAGCTGGCTTGCCGGCGATAGGGCCGGCGCAGGCGCCTTCTATCTCTGCTCAGGCCGCCAATCGCCCACTGGCAATCGCCTCCGACGCCGCCAGCATCGCGCGCAGCAACACCGCGCAGCCCGCGGCCAGGTCCTCGGGCGTGGCGTTCTCGATCTCGTTATGGCTGATACCGTTCTCGCACGGCACGAAAATCATCCCCGCCGGCCCCAGTTCGGCCAGGAAGATCGCGTCGTGCCCCGCGCCGCTGACGATATCCATATGCGGCAGGCCCAGCGCCTGCGCCGATTCGCGCACGGCATCGACACACCCTTGGTCGAAGTACAACGCCGGGAAATCGGCTGTGGGTACCAGTTCGTGGCTCAGGCCATGCCTGGCACAGGTCGCCTCGATCACCGCGCGCACATCGGCAATCATCGCATTCAGCTGCTCACCCTCCAGATGACGGAAATCCAGGGTCATGCGCACTTCGCCCGGGATCACGTTGCGCGAGCCCGGGTAGGCCTGCAGGCAACCCACCGTGCCACAGGCATGGGGCTGGTGGCCGAGGGCGGTGCGGTTGACTGCCTCCACCACCGCCGCCGCGCCGACCAGGGCGTCCTTGCGCAGGTGCATGGGCGTAGGGCCGGCATGGGCCTCGACACCGCGCAGGGTCAGATCGAACCACTTCTGACCTAGCGCGCCCAGCACCACGCCGATGGTCTTGGCCTGATCTTCGAGGATCGGGCCCTGCTCGATATGCGCTTCGAAATAGGCCCCCACCGGGTGGCCTGATACGGCGCGCGGGCCGGCGTAGCCGATGGCGTTCAACGCCTCGCCAACGCTGACACCCTGGGCGTCGCGCTTGGCCAGGGTTTCCTCCAGGGTGAACTTGCCGGCGAACACCCCGGAACCCATCATGCACGGCGCAAAGCGCGAACCTTCCTCGTTGGTCCACACCACCACTTCCAGCGGTGCTTCGGTTTCGATGCCCAGGTCGTTGAGGGTGCGGAGCACCTCCAGCCCAGCCATCACCCCGAAGCAGCCGTCGAACTTGCCACCGGTGGGCTGGGTGTCGATATGGCTGCCGGTCATCACCGGGGGCAGCTTGGGGTTACGCCCCGGGCGACGGGCGAAGATGTTGCCGACAGCGTCGACGCTGACCGTGCATCCGGCGGCCTCGCTCCACTGCACGAACAGGTCGCGGGCCTGGCGGTCGAGGTCGGTCAGGGCCAGGCGGCACACGCCGCCCTTGGCGGTGGCACCGAGGCGGGCCAGGTCCATCAGGGACTGCCACAGGCGGGTGCTGTCGATGTGGTGGGCGGTGGTCTTCAGGATCTCTTTGACTGGGGTCACGGGTTTCTCCTTCAGGCTTTTTGTTGTCTGTGCCGGCCTCTTCGCGGGCATGCCCGCTCCCACAGGATCACCACAGGTCTGGAAAACCGTGCAGTACCTGTGGGAGCGGGCGAGCCCGCGAAGGAGCCAACGCGGTCTCACGGTAAGGGCTTGGCCACCCGCGCCGGGCTGCGCGCGACCACGCCGGCGAAGAGGTAATACAGCGCCCCGCCCAGCAGCGAACCGGTGAACCAGCCGTAGTCGTAGAACCAGCTGAAACTGCTGTTGCCAATGGCCATCACGGTCAGCGCGACCGGCAACGCAAAGGCGGCAAAACCGGCCCAGTTCCACGCCGGGTACACGTCGTCGCGGTACAACCCGGCCAGGTCCAGCTTCTGCCGACGGATCAGGAAGTAGTCCACCACCATGATCCCGGCGATCGGCCCCAGCAGGCTGGAATAGCCCAGCAGCCAGTTGGAGTACACGCTCTCCAGGCTCAGGTCGGAGACGATCCAGCCCAGCTTCTTCAGCAGCTCATGGCCCATCAGCGCCAGGCCGATGAAGCCGGTCAGCCACACCGCGCGGCTGCGCCCGATCAGGCGTGGGGCGATGTTCTGGAAATCGTTGGTCGGCGACACGATGTTCGCTGCGGTGTTGGTCGACAGCGTGGCGATCACGATCAACGCCATGGCCAGGGCCACCCAGAACGGGCTGTGGATCTTGCCGATCAGGCTGACCGGGTCGGACACGGTCTCGCCAACCAGCGATGCCGAAGCAGCGGTGAGCACAACGCCCAGCGCGGCGAACAGGAACATGGTCAGCGGCAAGCCGAAGATCTGCCCGAGAATCTGGTCCTTCTGACTGCGGGCGTAGCGGCTGAAGTCGGGGATGTTCAGCGACAGCGTGGCCCAGAAACCGACCATGGCGGTAAGCCCGGCGCAGAAGTAGCCGAGCATGTTCGCCCCTTCCGGGCGCTTGGGCGGCTGGGCCAGCAGTTCGGTCATCGACATGTGCGGCAAGGCCCAGAACAGCAGGCCGACGCCGACCGCCACCAGCAGCGGTGCCGAAAGCGTTTCGAGCCACTTGATCGACTCGGCGCCGCGCAGCACCACCCACAGGTTCAGGCACCAGAAGATCATGAAGCCGATCACCTCGCCGGTGCCGCCCAAAGCTTTCCAGCCGTCGAACACCGAGCCGAGGAACAGGTGGATGGCCAGGCCGCCGAACATGGTCTGGATGCCGAACCAGCCACAGGCGACCACTGCCCGGATCAGGCATGGCACGTTGGAGCCAAGGATGCCGAACGACGAACGCAGCAGCACCGGGAACGGAATGCCGTACTTGGTGCCAGGGAAGGCGTTGAGGGTGAGCGGGATCAGCACGATCAGGTTGGCCAGCAAAATCGCCAGCAGGGCCTCGCCCACGCTGAGGCCGAAGTAGGCGGTGAGCACGCCGCCGAGGGTGTAGGTGGGCACGCAGATGGACATGCCCACCCACAGGGCGGTGATATGCCATTTGTTCCAGGTGCGCTGGTGCACCTTGGTCGGGGCGATGTCGTGGTTGTAGCGCGGGCTGTCGAGGACATCGCTGCCCTCGGACAGCTCGAACAGGCCATCCTGCTCGACCACTTCCGATCTGCTCTGCTGCATGGGGCCTTCTCCAGATTTTCTTGTAGTTGTTTGCCCATCGGGTTGATGCGATGGCCGGAGTACACACGCTTTATGTGCTTGAAAATCTCGACCAGATTTTCATCTTGTCAAGTCAGTCAAAGTTTCAAAAAGCCCCGTAGTCAGCACTGCAAAATAAATAATTTCCTTAATTTCAATGAGTTAAAAACCACAAAATTAATGGGAAAATTTTCTTGCTGAATGCCGTATCTGCATCTAGCCTCCAATCTTGTCAGGTCTGACAGGATTAACCGCCCTGCACGCCCTGCACCCAGACAATTCCAAGAACCGGCCCAGACCGGTCAGCCTGCGAGGAAAACGGCATGTCCCTGTTGATCCGTGGCGCCACCGTGGTCACCCACGAAGAGAGTTACCCCGCCGATGTCCTGTGTGCCGATGGCCTGATCCGCGCCATCGGGCAAAACCTCGAACCGCCCACCGACTGCGAGATCCTCGACGGCAGCGGCCAGTACCTGATGCCCGGCGGCATCGACCCGCATACCCACATGCAGCTGCCGTTCATGGGCACCGTGGCCAGCGAGGACTTCTTCAGCGGCACCGCCGCGGGCCTGGCCGGTGGCACCACCTCGATCATCGACTTCGTCATCCCCAACCCGCAGCAGTCGTTGCTGGATGCCTTCCACACCTGGCGCGGCTGGGCGCAGAAAAGCGCCAGCGACTACGGCTTCCATGTCGCCATCACCTGGTGGAGCGAGCAGGTGGCCGAAGAAATGGGCGAACTGGTGGCCAAACATGGGGTGAACAGCTTCAAGCACTTCATGGCCTACAAGAATGCGATCATGGCCGCCGACGACACCCTGGTGGCCAGCTTCGAACGCTGCCTGCAACTGGGTGCGGTGCCCACCGTGCATGCCGAGAACGGCGAACTGGTGTACCACCTGCAGAAAAAACTGCTGGCCCAGGGCCTGACCGGGCCGGAAGCCCACCCGCTGTCACGCCCGTCCCAGGTCGAGGGCGAGGCGGCCAGCCGCGCCATCCGCATTGCCGAGACCCTGGGCACGCCACTGTACCTGGTGCATGTTTCCAGCCGCGAAGCGCTGGACGAAATCGCCTATGCCAGGGGCAAGGGCCAGCCGGTGTACGGCGAAGTGCTGCCAGGCCATCTACTGCTGGATGACAGCGTCTACCGCGACCCGGACTGGGCCACCGCCGCAGGCTACGTGATGAGCCCACCGTTCCGCCCGCGTGAACACCAGGAGGCGCTGTGGCGCGGGCTGCAGTCGGGCAACCTGCACACCACCGCCACCGACCATTGCTGCTTCTGCGCCGAGCAGAAAGCCATGGGCCGCGACGACTTCAGCCGTATCCCCAACGGCACTGCCGGCATCGAGGACCGCATGGCGGTGCTGTGGGATGCCGGGGTGAACAGCGGGCGCCTGTCGATGCATGAGTTCGTCGCGCTGACCTCCACCAACACCGCGAAAATCTTCAACCTGTTCCCGCGCAAAGGTGCCATTCGCGTTGGTGCCGACGCCGACCTGGTGCTGTGGGACCCGCAAGGCACGCGCACCATTTCGGCCAGGACCCACCACCAGAAGGTGGACTTCAACATCTTCGAAGGCCGTACCGTGCGCGGCATCCCCAGCCACACCATCAGCCAGGGCAAGGTGCTCTGGGCCGATGGCGACCTGCGTGCGAAAAAAGGCGCGGGCCGGTATGTGGAACGGCCGGCGTATCCGTCGGTGTACGAGGTGCTGGGGCGCAGGGCCGAAGTGCAGCGGCCGACGCCCGTGCAGCGCTGAAGCCATTGGGGCTGCTGCGCAGCCCATCGCCGGCAAGCCAGCTCCCACAGGAATAGTGCTGCTCTCAAGGGCATGGCTCTCCTGATGGAACCAGCTCTCAAGGGCATGGGCCTCCTGATGGCACCAGCTCTTGCAGGGATGGCATTGCTCTCACGGACAACACTGTACCTGTGGGAGCTGGCTTGCCGGCGATTGGGGCGCACCGCGCCCCCATTCCAAGCCCCATATAAAAAGAGAGGCTACAACCGTGATCGATGCCCTGAACCACTTGCCGCGCCCACGGGCCGGCGCCGACCAGCTGGCCGAGCGCTTCAGCGACCTGGCCCCACCCCTCACCGCCCGCCAGGCCGCCGTCGAAAGCGCACGCTGTCTGTATTGCTATGACGCCCCCTGCGTCAACGCTTGCCCCAGCGACATCGACATCCCGTCGTTCATCCACCGCATCAGCGACGAAAACCTACAAGGCGCCGCCGAGCGCATCCTCTCGGCCAACATCCTCGGCGGCAGTTGCGCCCGCGTCTGCCCCACCGAAATCCTTTGCCAGCAAGCGTGCGTGCGCAACAACGCGCAGGAATGTGCACCGGTGCTGATCGGCCAGCTGCAGCGCTATGCCCTGGACAACGCCCAGTTCACCGAGCACCCGTTCCAGCGTTCGCCGGCCACTGGCAAGCGCATCGCCGTAGTGGGTGCCGGCCCCGCCGGGCTGTCGTGCGCCCACCGCCTGGCCATGCACGGGCATGATGTGGTGGTGTTCGAGGCCAGCGACAAGGCCGGTGGCCTCAACGAGTACGGCATCGCCCGCTACAAGCTGGTGGACGACTACGCCCAGCGTGAAGTGGAATTCCTGCTCGGCATCGGCGGCATCGAGATCCGCCATGGCCAGCGCCTGGGCAGCAACCTCGGCCTGGGCGAACTGCGCGATCAGTACGACGCAGTGTTCCTCGGCCTCGGCCTGAATGCCGTGCGCCAGCTCGGCCTTCCGGATGAAGAGGCCCCCGGCCTGCTCGCCGCCACCGCATACATCCGCGAACTGCGCCAGGCCGACGACCTGAGCCAGCTGCCCCTGGCCGACCGCTGCCTGGTGATCGGCGCCGGCAACACCGCCATCGACATGGCCGTGCAGATGAGCCGCCTGGGTGCCCGTGACGTCAACCTGGTGTACCGCCGTGGCCATGCCGACATGGGTGCCACCGGCCACGAGCAGGACATCGCCAAGGCCAACCAGGTGCGCCTGCATACCTGGGCCCGCCCCGATGCCGTGCTGCTGAACGACAGCGGCCAGGTGCGCGGCATGCGCTTTGCCCGCACCGAGCTGGCAGACGGCCGCCTGCGCGACACCGGCGAAACCTTCGAACTGGCCGCCGATGCCATCTTCAAGGCCATCGGCCAACGCTTCGACGACGCCAGCCTCGGCGACCCGGTAGCCGCGCAACTGGCTCGCGAAGGCGAGCGCATCCGCGTCGACGAAAGGATGCAAACTAGCCTGCCTGGCGTATATGCCGGCGGCGACTGCACCGCCCTGGGCCAGGACCTTACCGTCCAGGCGGTGCAACACGGCAAGCTGGCCGCCGAAGCCATCCATGCCCAACTCATGCTCAACGTGGAGGCTGCGTAAATGGCCGACCTGTCCATCGAATTTGCCGGCATCAAGGCACCCAACCCCTTCTGGCTGGCCTCCGCACCGCCAACCGACAAGGCCTACAACGTGGTCCGCGCCTTCGAGGCCGGCTGGGGTGGCGTAGTGTGGAAAACCCTGGGCGAAGACCCGGCGGCAGTCAACGTGTCGTCGCGCTACTCGGCGCATTACGGCCCCAACCGCCAGGTGCAAGGCATCAACAACATCGAGCTGATCACCGACCGCTCGCTGGACATCAACCTGCGCGAAATCACCCAGGTGAAGAAGGACTGGCCCGACCGCGCGCTGATCGTGTCGCTGATGGTGCCGTGCGTGGAAGACTCGTGGAAGTTCATCCTGCCGCTGGTGGAAGCCACCGGGGCCGATGGCATCGAACTGAACTTCGGCTGCCCGCACGGCATGCCGGAGCGCGGCATGGGTGCGGCGGTTGGCCAGGTGCCGGAGTACGTGGAAATGGTCACCCGCTGGTGCAAGACGTACTGCTCGCTGCCGGTGATCGTCAAACTCACGCCGAACATCACCGACATCCGCCAGTCGGCGCGCGCCGCGCACCGTGGTGGGGCCGATGCAGTGTCGCTGATCAATACCATCAACTCGATCACCAGCGTCGACCTCGACCGCATGGTCGCCCACCCCATCGTTGGCGACCAGAGCACCCATGGCGGCTACTGCGGTTCGGCGGTGAAACCGATTGCCCTGAACATGGTGGCGGAAATCGCCCGCGACCCGCAAACGCGCGGCTTGCCGATCTGCGGCATTGGCGGAATCGGCAGCTGGCGTGACGCAGCCGAGTTCATGGCCCTGGGCAGTGGCGCCGTGCAAGTGTGCACGGCGGCGATGCTGCACGGCTTCCGCATCGTCGAGGACATGAAGGACGGCCTGGCGCGTTGGATGGACCAGCACGGGCACCGCAACATCGAGGCGTTCCGCGGCCAGGCGGTGGGGCATACCACCGACTGGAAGTACCTGGACATGAACTACAAGTCGGTGGCGCACATCGACCAGCAAGCATGCATTGGCTGCGGGCGCTGCCACATTGCCTGCGAGGATACTTCGCACCAGGCGATTGCCAGTACGCTGAATGCAGATGGCACGCATGCCTACAGCGTGATTGAGGAGGAATGCGTGGGCTGCAATCTGTGCCAGATCACCTGTCCGGTGGAGAACTGCATCGAGATGGTGGCTCAGGATACCGGCAAGCCGTACCTGAACTGGACGCAGGACCCGCGTAATCCCTACCGCGAGGCCAGTTGAGGCAATTGGGGCTGCCTTGCAGCCCTTCGCGGGCACGCCCGCTCCTACAGGGATCGCGCCGTTTGGGAGGGCAGCGAAACACCTGTGGGAGCGGGCGTGCCCGCGAAGGGCCGCAAAGCGGCCCCAATCGCTCCACGTACACCGGCCTCAAGGCTCCAGCCCGATCCCCCGCAAGATCACGCTGGTCACCGTCTGCACGGCATTTTCAAAGGCCATGTCCGACAACGCCTCCCCGCCATTGAGTAACGTCACCTGGTAACCAAAGTCGGCATAGTGCTGGGTCGAGGCCCAGATCATGTACAAAAGCGCCGACGGCTCCACCGGCAGGATGCGCCCCTCCTCCACCCAGCGGCGGATCTTGGCTTCCTTCAACTTGGCCCAGGGCACCAGGCTTTCATCCAGGTTCACCCCCAGCACTGGCGCCCCATGCAGCATCTCTTCGGCCCAGATCTTCGAGCCCAGCGGCCGCGAGCGCGAGTGGCCCATCTTCGCCCGGATGTAACTGGTCAGCACCACGCGCGGGTCGTCGAAGTTCTCGAAGCACAGCGCGTCCTGCTTCCACACATCCAGCAGGTCCTGCAGCACCGCGCGGAACAGGTCGTCCTTGGTGCTGAAGTAATAATGCAGGTTGGAACGCGGCAACTCGGCCTGCTCAGCGATATCACCCATCGAGGTGGCGCCGTAGCCCTTCTCGGCGAACACCTTTTCCGCCGCCTGCAGAATCTTCTCGATATTGCGCCGGCGGATTTCGATCTTGTGGTTGGCCATCAGGCTTGCGCCGTCCACACCGCCAGCTCATAACCGTCTGGGTAGATGAAATTGAACTCGATGTTGTCGATCTGCCGATCAGTACCGCAAATGCCCATGTGTGCTCCGTGCCGAAGGGGTTTGCCCTAGTCTACCCCGGTCGTTTCACACTTTTACATCAGGCGGCCTGAAACAACCGGGTAATCACAGGTTGCTGTCGGTGACGCGCCTGCCAGATATCGTAATCAGCCTGAATGGCCAACCACAACCGGGCGGTGCTGATTCCAGCCATCTCCAGGCGTATTGCCAAGTCTGGAGACATCGCCGCGCGACCATGCAATACCCGCGAAAGCGCTTCTCGAGAGAACCCAAGATGCGATGCGAAGGCTTTCACCGTCAGACCTAACGCGGGCAGAACATCTTCACGCAAGGTTTCGCCTGGATGTGGCGGATTGTGCAAAGGCATGCTCAGCTCTCCTATTCAGTGGTAATCAAGGTAATCGACCAGTTCGACATCCGAACCCACGAAGCGAAAGATCAGCCGCCAGTTACCAGAGACACTGACTGACCAGAAGTCCGATAACTCCCCTTTGAGCGGATGCAACTGCCAGCTTGGAACGCTCAAATCTTGCGCAGACATGGCGCAATCAAGAAACTGGAGTTGCCGCTTCAAGCGCTTTGCGTGAGAGACCTGGATCCCTCGGGTGTTGCCCGTTTCATGAAAAATTCGCAGTCCCTTGTGTCGAAAACTGATGATCATGGGTAGCTCGCCGTGTCCATTTGGGAGACGAGCCAAGTGTGACCCCATGCATCACACGAAGCAAAGTATCATGTGTGACGCAATGCGTCACACATTAATTACCGAAGGATGCGGCTCTATCCGCAACTCGCCCGATCACGCACCGGGCACTGTGCGCGGTGCAGGTTCAGTGCGGTGTTGATGATGCCGATATGGCTGAACGCCTGGGGGAAGTTGCCAAGCATGCGCTGGCCCGCCGGGTCATACTGTTCGGCCAGCAGGCCAAGGTCGTTGCACAGGCCGGTCAGGCGTTCGTACAGTGCCTGCGCTTGTGCCTGGCGGCCCAGCAATACATACACGTCGGCCAGCCAGAAGGAACACACCAGGAAGGTGCCCTCCCCGGGCGTCAGGCCGTCGCTGCAGCGGTCACTGTCATAGCGCAGCAGCAGGCCGTTTTTCAGCAGGCGCTGTTCGACCTGTTCGAGCGTGCGCAAGAAGCGTGGGTCATCCGCCGGCAGGAAGCCGGTCAGGGCAATGTGCAACAAACTGGCGTCCATCTCGGTCGAGCCATAGGCCTGGACGAAAAAGCGGCCGCTGGGGTCCAGGCCCTGCGCGCACACTTCACGACGAATCTCGTCAGCCACCTGGCGGTAATGCTGGCCGCGCTCGCGGCCTTCCTCGGTGGTGTCGGCCAGCCCAGCGGCACGGTCGAAGGCCACCCAGGCCATGACCTTGGAGTGCACGAACTGCCGCCGGCCGCCACGCACCTCCCAGATGCCCTCGTCCGGCTGGCGCCAGATGCGCTCTACGTAAGGCAGGATCGAGCGGGCGATGGCGGCGCTGCGCGGGTGGCGGGGCAAGCCGCCCTTGATTGCCTGGGTCATGGCATCGGCGAGTTCGCCGTAGATGTCCAGCTGCATCTGCGCTGACGCTGCATTGCCCACCCGCACCGGTTGCGAGTGCTCGTAACCGGCCAGCCACGGCAAGGTGTATTCCTGCAGGTCGCGCTCACCGGCCAGGCCATACATGATCTGCATCTGCTCGGGGTTGCCGGCCACCGAGCGCAATAGCCACTCGCGCCAGGCCTGGGCTTCGTCGAAGTAGCCGAGGTTCATGAAGGCCAGCAGGGTCATGGTCGCGTCGCGCAGCCAACAGAAGCGGTAGTCCCAGTTGCGCTCGTGGCCGATGCGCTCGGGCAGTGAGGTGGTGACGGCGGCAACGATGCCGCCGGTGGGCGCGTAGGTCATGGCCTTGAGGGTCAGCAGCGAGCGGCGCACCAGGGCGGAGTATGGGCCCACCTGTGGGCAGCGGGCGGCGAAGGCCTGCCATTGGTCGATGGTCTGCGTCAGCGCTTCATCGCTATCACAGCCGGGCTGCACCGGCAGGTGCGAGGGCTGGTGGCGCAGGCTGAACACCTGGCGTTCACCCGCACCAACGCGAAAGCGCGCGACGGTGTGCTGGTCGCGGGCATGCGGGGGGACGGTGCTGCACAGGATCAGCCGGTCGGGGCCGGCGACGGCGCTGAGGGTCAGCGGGTCGAGCCGTTCCACCCAGGGCACGCTGCGGCCGTAGTCGAAGCGCATGATCAGGTCCATTTCGAAGTTGGTTTCGCCAGCGAGGCCCTCGACGATGCGCACCAGCGCGTTAACCTCGCCCAGCGGCATGAAGTCGAGCACGCGGGCGCGGCCGGTGGCGGTGACCCAGGTGGTTTCCAGCACCAGGGTGTCGTCCAGGTATTGGCGGCTGCTGTGTTCGACCGGGTCGCAGGGGGCCAGGCGCCAGCGGCCGTTTTCCTCGTTGCCCAGCAGTGCGGCGAATACCGCGGGGGCGTCGAAGCGTGGCAGGCACAGCCAGTCGAGCGAGCCATCGCGGCTGACCAGGGCGGCGCTGCGGCAGTTGCCCAGCAGGGCATAGTCTTCGATGTGGGCAGGCATTGGGGCTCCTTTGTGTGTTTGCCTGTGACGGCCTCTTCGCGGGCATGCCCGCTCCCACAGGTGCACCACAGCCCGTGAAGGCGGTGCAATACCTGTGGGAGCGGGCGTGCCCGCGAAAGGGCCGGCACAGGCTCTACAAAAAACTCACCCCAACCGATGCCACTCGCGCTTGTCCCGCACCAGCAATTCATTGCCGGCCTCGGGCCCGTCTTCACCGGCCGGGTACTCATGCACCTCGCCGCCCTGGGCCCAGGCATCGAGGAACGGCTGTACCGCGCGCCAGCCGTTCTCGATGTTGTCAGCCCGCTGGAACAGGGTCTGGTCACCGGTCAGGCAGTCGTAGATCAGCGTCTCGTAGCCGGTCGCCGGGGTCATCTTGAAGAAGTCCTTGTAGGCAAAGCCCAGCTCGACGTTCTCCATCACCAGCTCCGGCCCGGGGCGCTTGGCCTGCAGGTCGAACCACATGCCTTCGTTGGGCTGGATCTGGATCTTCAGGTAATTGGGCTTGGGCCGCTCCAGCTCCGACTCGCGGAACTGCGCATAAGGCGCCGGCTTGAAGCAGATGGCGATTTCGGTATCACGCACGCTCATGCGCTTGCCAGTGCGCAGGTAGAACGGCACGCCGGCCCAGCGCCAGTTGTCGATCATCACCTTCAGCGCCACATAGGTCTCGGTCTGGCTATCCACCGCGACGTTGGCCTCGTGGCGGTAGCCAGGCAACTGCTTGCGCCCCTGTTTGCCGGCACTGTACTGGCCACGCACGGAGTTTTTCAGGGCCATCTTCGCCGACCATGGGCGGATGGCGCCGACCACCTTGGCCTTTTCGCTGCGCACGGCATCGGCGGCGAACGCGGCCGGGGGTTCCATGGCCACCATCGCCAGCAACTGGAACAGGTGGTTGGGCACCATGTCGCGCAACGCCCCGGTGCTGTCATAGAACGCACCACGGGTCTCGACGCCGACGGTTTCCGCGGCGGTGATCTGCACATGGTCGATGTAGTGGTTGTTCCAGAACGATTCGAACAAGCCGTTGGAGAACCGGCTGACCAGGATGTTCTGCACCGTCTCTTTGCCCAGGTAATGGTCGATGCGGTAGATCTGCCGCTCGCCCATCACCTTCAGCAGGCAGGCGTTGAGCGCCTCGGCGCTGGCCAGGTCGGTGCCGAAGGGCTTTTCCACCACGACGCGGCGAAAGCCGCCGGCCGATTCGTCGAGCAGCCCGGCCTGCCCCAGGCGCTGCGCCACTTCGGGGAAGAAGCGCGGCGAGGTCGCCAGGTAGAAGATGGCGTTGCCGTGGCGGGTTGTGTCGATGCGCTTGGCGAGGGCCTGGTAGGTGGCCGGGTCGAGGAAATCGCCGGTCTGGTAATCCAGGCGCTTGGCCAGGCGTGCCCAGAGCTTCTCATCCAGGCACTTGGCCGTGCCCTCGCCACCTTTGTCACGCTCGACCATGAACGCATGCAGGCGCTCGGCGAATTCCTCGGCAGTGGCCGGGTTGTGGTCGACACCGACGATACGCAAGTTACGGTCCAGCAGACCGTCACGGCTGAGGTTGTAAAGCGCCGGCATCAGCAGGCGCTTGACCAGGTCGCCATTGGCGCCGAACAGGAACAGGGTGCATGGCGGAGCAGCCGGAATGCTCTGTTTGGTCATTCGGCTTTTTTCTCGACGTGGCCACCGAAGCCCAGGCGCATGGCCGAGAGAATCTTGTCACCATAGGTGCCTTGCTGCTGGCGCGAGCGAAAGCGGGCGAACAGCGCGCTGGACAGCACCGGTACCGGCACCGCCTGCTCGACGGCGGCGTCGATGGTCCAGCGGCCCTCGCCACTGTCGGACACCGAGCCACTGAACTGCGACAGCTGCGGGTCGGCCACCAGCGCATCGGCGGTGAGGTCGAGCAGCCACGAGGTGACCACGCTGCCACGCCGCCACACTTCGGCGATTTCGGCCACGTTCAGGTCGAAACGCTGGTCTTCCGGCAGTTCGTTGCCGCCCTTGCTGCGCAGCAGGTCGAAACCTTCGGCATAGGCCTGCATCAGGCCGTATTCGATGCCGTTGTGCACCATTTTCACGTAGTGCCCGGCACCGGGTGGGCCGGCGTGGATGTAGCCGTGTTCGGCACGCTGGTGCTCGCCGCTGCGGCCATGGGTACGCGGGATGTCACCCACGCCCGGGGCCAGCGCCTTGAACAGAGGCTCCAGGCGCTCGAACACGTCCTTTTCGCCACCGATCATCATGCAGTAGCCACGGTCCAGGCCCCACACGCCGCCCGAGGTGCCGACGTCCAGGTAATGCAGCCCGCGCTTGGCCAGCTCGGCGGCGCGGCGCACATCATCCTTGTAGAAGGTGTTGCCGCCGTCGATGATCGCATCGCCCGGCTCCAGCAGCTCGGCCAGTTGAGCAATGGTCTGCTCGGTGGGCTCGCCGGCGGGCAGCATGACCCACACCGCACGCGGTGCTTTCAGCTTCTGTACCAGCGCACCGAGGTCGTGCGCGCCTTGGGCGCCCTCGCCTTCCAGGCCGTCGATGGCCTCGCGGTTACGGTCATGCACCACCGTACGGTGGCCGGCGCGCATCAGGCGCCTTGCGATATTGCCGCCCATGCGGCCCAGCCCGATGATTCCCAGTTGCATGAGCCGATGCTCCCCTTTCGAAATAAATGACAACACAATCCAGCTTTTCAGATTAGTCCAGCGAACCGATCGAGGGTTCAGCGACGAACGGCGAGACAACGATAAACAAAAAAGTTCCCAAGACCTGCGAAAGAATTCAAAATGCGCCCGCCTGAAGCGTCTACGCTTTAACTTGTCACCAGCCAAAACCGCGAGGTGTGCTCATGGGTACCTTGATGCCTGCAACCCCAACCCAGACCCTCTATGTCTCCGTGCGCCGTGATGAGCTGCGTAAACTGAAGGACGAACGTGACCAGCTGCGCCAGCAGGTCGCCCAATTGAACCTGCTGCTGGCGCAAGCACGCACAGACGGCAAGGCCGTCAGCCTCTGAAGTTGCCCCGTCCCTGTGGGAGCTGAACTGCTCCCACATCGCTCAATCGAGCAGCCAGCTATTATCGCCATTTTCCAGGGTACCGCCATGACTGGTGGCATCGCCGACCCTGGCAAGCGGCTGCCCACCATCCATCATCAGTGCCGAGCCGCTGGTAATCACCGCCCCACACCCGAGCCTGTCGCCAACCCTGGCGGCTGCCCTGCCGTTGACGAAGAACAGACTGGAGCCGCTGCTGATGCTGGTCGGGCCGCACAATGGGCAGTGGTGAGGGTGACCCAGCAGAACGATGGCGGGCATTGTTGCCACTCCCGAATCATGTGAGGCGCCAGGCACGCATGCCGGCAGCGCCAATCAGAACGTTCTCGACAGCCGCCAGTGCACGACCTGGCCATCGATCTCAGGGAAAGGTGCCTGGTGCATGAACACCTGCTCGCCCACCATGCGCTCGACGCAGACGTAGTACCCGGGCCATGGGCAAGGCGTGCCGGAAGGCCAGCCTGGGGCATCCTCGCGCCTGGCGGTTTCCGGGTCGCGGAACTGCTTGCCCAGGCGTCGGTAATGCGCCCTTTCGATGAGCGCCTGCGGGTAAAAGTGAGGAGCGCTTTTCAGGCCATCACCCTGCACAGACCATAAAAACGCCACCAGTGCGGCCTCGAAGGCCCAGTAACCCAAGTGGTCACTCTGTGCCCGGGTGTGGCGCTCGTGCCAGTAGCAAACGTGCGCATTGGCGTACCACTGCCCGAGATAGTGCATGAGCGCGTCATGCTGCGCGGGCCCTTTCAGGTCGAGGCTCTCCAGCAAGGCGCCATAAGGTTCGGGGTGAAGCAATGAGGTGCCAGGGTAGGCCTTGCCCAGCCGCTGGAACAGGCGATGCAGCAGCAGGTCGGGGCTGCGCTCGTCGTCCTGGTTCAGCCAGCCCAGTACCTGGTCGACACGCTCGGGGTAACCGCACAGCACCGCCAGCGACAGCAGCCACAAGGCAAGCCGGTATTCATCCGATACCCAAGGGCGCAACTGCTCGCTGGATGCCGGGTACGCCGAAAAATGCCGGGCGAACTGGGCGAACGCATAGTCTGCATAGGCCTCTACCAGTTCCATCGGCTCGCCACCGGAATACCGCTGCACTGCCAGCTCCAGTGCCATGTGGGCCCAGTCACGGCTAAGGCCACGGTAGTGGTGCCTGTGCTCGGCTGGCCCGCTCAGCAATGCCTGGGCGTCAGGGTCGGCGAATTCCTGCTCTTTTTCACGGGTCGAAGCCAGGTAATGCTGCTCGACCATCCACGGGTCGCGCTTGATGCTGTCGAACTGGCCCATTGGCCCTCCCGCACGCTATAAGCCTTTCACCAAGCGCCAAACCAGCGAGCGCCCATTTTCGCTCGGCATCTCTACGCCTTGCATGAATGTCTGAGGCCCCACCGCCCATTCATCACATACCCACACGCCCGTGCGCGGGCAAATTTCGCCCGACCTGGCAAGCGCATCCGAATACGGCGCGCTTTGCAGTTGTTCAGGGAAGCTTTTGATAACTTGACGCTTGCGAGCATCGTCTACCAAATCCTTCGGGTAGAAAGGAAGATCTCTATAGGGCGTATCGTCGACGCCCCACAACACAGTGACCAATCCTGCCTCAAAGGCCCAATAGCCAAAGAAACCCGCATCGCTTCGTGCCTTGTGCCGGTCATGCCAATAACAGTTGCGCATGCCGCGATACCACTGCTTCAGGTAACTACGCACTGCCTGTTGCTGCTCATCCTTCTCGGTAGTTACGGCATTGAGCAATTCATGATAGGGGCGCTCATGAATCAACGTACTCCCGGGAATCGTCACCCCCACACGGGAAAACAGTTGCCGCAACAGGATGTCCTCACCGTCATCTGGGTCTTCACTCAAAAAACCTGCGATTTGCCTGATGCGCCCGGGCTTGTTGAACAGCACTGCAAACGATAGAAGCCAGAGTGTGTACTGATAGGCATCCGGCTCCCACAGTTTCAAGCTGAAACTCGGATAAGCTTGCTTGTGACGTTGAAACTGGGAAAACACGTGTTCAGCATAGGGCCGGAGGGACTCTATTGGCTCCCCCCCTGAATACAATTCAATCAATAGCTCAAGTGACTGAAAGCACCACCCCCAACTTAATCCCTCCACATTAACGTAGTCTGGCCAAGACCTAGCCAAAAATTCCTCAGCACTCCGCTCAAAGTACTTCTCTTTCAAATACGACACATCGTCAAGATAAAACTTCTCTTGAAGAAGCGGCTCTCTTTTAACCAGATCAAAATGCGCCATGACATCCCTCTAGCGAACAGTATCAACAATGGCACTTGCATTCCCATCGAGCTTAGTCACACTCGATACGACCCCGTTTTCGTTTACTACTATTAGCCACCGCTCGTACCCCGCTTCTCGAATCGCATCTCCCTCCTTACGTCCCAACACGCTTTGTAATCTGGGGACAATCCACGCATCACTCATCTGCCTGGCACTCGGAAACCCCTTACTCCCCTTTGTAACCGGCAAACTACCCGGCGAAAACGCGCCCCCCGTTCGATACTTGGTCTCGGTAATGATGAACGGCGGCGGTGGATGGGCATTACGATAGACGCCATCCAGCCCGCGCCCGGTGGGTTTCATTTGCAGGCTGCGAGGCCCACGAGCGGCCGACAGCAGGTTCTCATGGCCTTTGCCGAGCATGTACTGATCACTGACCACCTCCCCATAAATGCCCTTCTGCGCCCGGGTCGCCGTCGAATGATCGAACACGTGCACATTGGCGCCATGCGTGGCGGCAGCCGCAGAGGTGGGCACTGGCGGGCCGAGCGCACCCTCGGGGCGCTCGAGGTAACGCGGACGCATGCCAATGCCAGAAGTCACCCGCCCACCACTCATCGCCATGGGCACCGGCTTAGGCGCATGCACCCCGGCCTGCGCAACCTGCGCGGGCAGATCGCTGGCCTGTTCCAGCACCTTGGCCAACCTGGCGTCGAGTTGCATCAGCGCCTGTGGGATTTCCCGCACTGCATGCACCTGCACCGCGTAGAACTGCGCTTCCATGGCCTGCAGCCGCACCAACAGGTGCGAGGCCGCCTGGTTGAAGGGCCAGTTGCCCAGGTAGCTGCGAAGCTTTGCCGTTGCAGCCATGACCTTGGTCAAGAACTGGTTCAGATAGGCCAGCAAATCCTTTTCATAGCTCGTGAACCTGACCTGGCGCAGCCAGAACTCCACGCTGCCGCGGGTGAACTTGCCAAGAAACGCAACCACGGTCCGCAAGATGATCTGGCTTTCACGGATAAGTAGCAGGCACAAACCTCGCAGAAACGCTGCCGCTTCCTGGCTGACCAATGCACCTGCCACCGAGCCCACGGGCGTACCCACCGCCCCCACCACGGCACCGATGATCGGCGCGATCAAGGTAATCAGGCAGGCGACCAGCAGCACCCACTCCTGCCACTGTGGCGGCTGCGCCGTTGCCTGGCTGCCATTCGCCGTGTAGCGCTTACCCAGGCGCAGGCACACTGCGGCCAGGTCACGGGCACTAAGCACGATCACCACCCCAGGCACCAACGACAGCAGCATGTCGGCAATGACCACGCTCAGTGGCCGTTCCTCGGCAAACTCGCCCAGCACCAGGTCACGCAGCCAGCCAAAGCCACCTGCCACCCTTTCCACCGCTTCATCCAGCCAGTCAGCAGCAGAGTTCATGGCTGGCCACCTGCCGAGGTACAGCCGGCAAGCAATGCCTGCAGGGCAGCATCCGGCTCGGTTGCGGTCGTCAGCTGCAGCGAACCTTGGCCAACCTCGTAGCGCACCTGGGCGCTACAACCGGGGGTAACGCCAGCCAGGCGGGCATAGCCGTTCTGGTCGACCATACCCTGGCGCTGGGTGCCATCGGACAACGTCGCTACGTAGGCCGTGCCCGCAATCGGCGTACCGTCGGCATGCACCAGGCGAAACTCGATTTCCTCCTGCGACGGTGCAGGCGGCTCGCCGTAACGTGCAGGCGCCTTTACCTGGGCGATGGCATGCAAAAGCAGTGGCTCGGGGCAACCGATTTCGATGCGGCCATCACCCAGCTTGATGAACGCCCCGCCGCAACTCAGGGTCAGCGACGTTCGGCTATCGATGTGCACATGGCCGTGATGGCTGGTGATCGACACATCGTCATTGGCATCGACCCGCAGTTGCCCGCCGACCTGCACACGCTTGTCCTGCGCGACCTGCTCGCTGGCCTCGAGGCCAACCATCACGCTCAACGCCCCGCCAACGGCCAACGACTTGCCCAGGCCTATGCTTTCGACCTTGCCAAGGGCGACCGTTTCGCTCTTGCTGGCGCCGACCTTGACACTGCGGTTGCCACCTATGTGCACCACTTCGTCATGCTCGACGCGCTCGCTACGGTCATTGCCGATGAGCGTGGTTTCGTTGTGTTTCACGACGTTTTCTGGTCGCGCTCGGCATGAATGAATACTTCCTGGTGCCCCAGTTCGTCCTCGAAGCGCAACTCATTGAAGCCATCGCCTTTATGGGTCTGGCTCTTGATGGTCATGCGGGTCTTGTGTTCGGGCAGGTCGTAAGGCGGCAGCTGGTCACCGCAGTAGGTGCGCCCGGTGATCATCGGCTGGTCAGGGTCGCCATTGACGTAGTGAACAATCACATCCTGGCCAATACGCGGAATGGCCATTGAACCCCAACTGCCACCGGCCCAGCCTTGCGACACCCGCACCCAGCAGGAACTGAATTCGTTGTTGCTGCTTTCACGGTCCCAGGGGAAGCTGACCTTGACCCGCCCCCACTGGTCGCAAAAAATCTCTTCGCCCGGCGGCCCGACCACGGTGGCCATGTGCGGGCCATCGATGCGCGGCTTGGCCAAGGGGGCCGGGCGCCATTCGGCCATGCCTTGCACCAGCAGCGCATCGTTCACATAGCGGGTACCTTGTTCGGCGCCGGCGGCTTCTTCCTGCAGGCTGGTGAACTGCGTACCTTCGTGGCACAGGCTGATCATGCGCCAGTGCACATTGAGGTCTTCGCGCGGGTGGCCGACGAGGGTGAAGCTCAGGCCTGGCTGCAGGCGCACGTCATCGCCTTGTACTTCGGCCAGGCGGGCGTCATGGCGCAGGGCCGTTAGCCGCGTCTCAGTGAAGGGCTTGCCGACCGCATCGCGCTTGTAGCGGCCCGGGTAATCAAAAAACTCGTAGTCCAGCGACTGGTGCGTGATTCCGCTGGCCTGAGCCTTGTGCTCCTGGCGATAGGCCGGGTTGGTGAAGGTGTAGTCGCGCTGCACCTGCTGCGCAGTACGCACCTGCTCGCAGTAGCGCAAACGCCGCAGGCAAGCACGAGCCTGGTCGCCACCGCTACTGGCGTGGTACAGCACCTTGTCGGGGCCGAGATCATCTTCATCCAGCCAAAGCGCCTCATCATCTACGGGCTTTAGCGTGCCCCGGCTGAGCAACCCAAGCGATAGCAGGCGATCGGTAACGATCAGCGTGTGGTGCCTGGCGCAGTGTGCAAAGCGGTAGACGAAGCCCTCTTCAGCGGCAAGGCGATGGATGAAGTCAAGGTCGGTTTCCCCCGCCTGGACACAAAACTCACGCACCTGGTGATCGGCGCTGCTATTGAGCTCAAACCGGGCAATGCCCTGACGCTTGAACATCAGTTCAAGAATCTGCGGCACGGTTTTCTGCTGGAAGATGCGCCAGTTCGAACGCAAGCGGGCACGGGCCAGTTGCGGCTCGACCACAGCGTGGTAGCGCGTGCGACAGAAGCCGGTTTCACCTTGGCTGAAGGCACTGACCAAGCCATGCACATGACGCAGTGGCCGGTCTGCGCAATAAAGGGTGAATAGCGCAGGCTTGTCGAGCACCTGGCCGAAGTCGACATCACTGTCGTAGCTGACAAGTTCAAGGCTCAGCACAAATGGCTGGCTGATAGCTTCTTCCAGCTTGAATGAAACCACTTCGAACTCCGTGCGCCCGGCGAGCGCCTGAAATCCGAAACGAAAGTCCGACTGTTTCATGAGTTGCTCTACCCGCCATCATGTTTACCGGCGAAAAAACAACCACATCCTGGCTTTCTTCAAGATGAGTACGTCGAATGAAAATTGCCCGTCGCCAACGTTCAAGCCGGCTAGATCCGTGGCATTGGCGGACTTGACCGATGACGACAGTGAGGATGAGGCAGTGACTGAAGAGCAACTTAAACCGTACCGCCCCGCCATGACAGGAACGATGGGTTTCATGCATTGACGATTTCGTAGGAAATTTCCTAAAGCATAAACTTACAAGCTTTTTCGCGCGCAAGTCCGCTCACTGAAACACCAGAAATTCAAGCCAGGAAAATAATAAATATAGTTACTGAAAAGTTCGCGAAACAGCCCCTTTCATTCACCCTGAAATCACTTGGATTCCGAAATGCACCATTCTGTTGGAGGGCGATGAACTTGGCACCCCTCAAGCGAACCAAAAAGGTGCATGACTGGCAGAAAATGGGGCATGCCGTCTGCCCCCCATCCACCGCTCCAGCCCCTGCATTCACATCCGGTCACAACCGCCAACGTTTGCGTCTACTCCGCGGCGTAACAATAGTGACCAGCGGGTCACATTTTTATCTCTTTCTCTCCTACACTCGGGTTTCGGCCCGCCATTTGCTCAACGGAAGAGTGACGAAAAAAAGTCGAACTTTCCGGAACGCGGGCAGGTCAGGAACTAAGTAGGCCAAACGCAAAGGGACTTCCCAGCCTCGGCCCACACACCCCACCAGCCCAATCGCCTTCGGCCGGAATGCCGATCGCGCCGTGCCTGCGCGCACGACCCTGGGGCATGGAACGCACTACGCAGAATCCAGAATCAGAGAGAACCAACACGAAACATCGCCACGGGTGCCAGCACCCGGCCAAGCATAGGGACGGAGAGAAGTATGATCAGTGCCGCTGTCGAGCCTCACGTAGATTCATTCAACCCGGACAACCGCGAACCGCTCACCCCGGACTTCGCCACGACAGGCAAGGCACCCGGCGCCCAGCGCCAGCACAACCGCAACAAGCGCAAGATTTTGTTCGTGACCTCGGAAATCGCCGACCTGGTGAAAACCGGTGGCTTGGGCGATGTGTCTGCAGCCCTGCCCCGTGCCCTGGCGCACCTGCACGATGTGCGGGTGCTGATCCCCGGCTACCGCCAGGTGATGGAAAGCGACAACCCCATCCACATCGTCGGTGAACTGGGTGGCCACGCCGCCCTGCCGCCGTGCAAGATCGGGCGCATGGACATGGCCGACGGCCTGGTCATCTATGTGCTGATCTGCCCCGAGCTGTACCAGCGCGACGGCACCCCCTATGGCGCCAACAACGGCCGCGACTGGCCCGACAACCACATCCGCTTCGCCCGCCTGGGCCTGGCCGCCGCCGAAATCGCCGCCGGCGAAGGCAGGATCCACTGGAAGCCCGAAGTGGTGCACGCCCACGACTGGCCCGCCGGCCTGGCTCCGGCCTACATGCACTGGCGCGGGCTGAGTACGCCAACCCTGTTCACCATCCACAACCTGGCCTACCAGGGCGTGTACAGCCGCGGTTGCAGCCCGGAACTGGCAATCCCCGAGCACGCCATGCAGCAGGAAGGCATGGAGTTCTACGGCAAGCTGTCGTTCCTCAAGGCCGGCCTGGCCTACGCCAGCCACATCACCACGGTCAGCGCCACCTATGCCCGGGAAATCACCACCCCGGAATTCGGCTGCGGCCTGGACGGCTTCCTCGCCAGCAAGGCCCAACAAGGCCTGCTCGGGGGCATTCCCAACGGCATTGACGAAAGCTGGGACTCGGCCACCGACAAGCACCTGCAGCACAACTTCAGCATCAACGACTGGGAAGGCAAGGCGCGCAATGCCCAGGAAGTGCGCGAGCTGTTCAAACTGCAGCCCTCCGAAGGCCCGCTGTTCGCCGTGGTTTCGCGCCTGGTCTACCAGAAAGGCCTGGACCTGACCCTGGGTGTGGCCGACTACATCGTCGAGCAAGGCGGGCAGATCGCGATCATCGGCCGTGGCGAGCCGGAAGAAGAGCAGGCCATGCGCGAACTGGCGCTACGCCACCCGGGCCGTATCGGCGTACGCATTGGCTTCAACGAGACCGATGCCCGGCGCATGTTCGCCGGCAGCGACTTCCTGCTGATGCCGTCACGCTACGAGCCATGCGGCCTCAGCCAGATGTACGCGCAGCGCTTCGGCTCGCTGCCGGTAGCGCGCAACACTGGCGGCCTGGCCGACACCATCGAGTGCGGCGTCACCGGTTTCCTGTTCAACGAGTCCACCGTCGAGAGCTATCGCCAGGCACTCAGCCGCGCCTTCTATGTATACGGCAAGAAGGACCTGCTGAACGCCATGCGCTGCCTGTCGATGACCCAACCGTTCAACTGGTGCCAGGCCGTGGAACCCTACGCACGCCTGTACGAAGACCTGGTCAAGCAGGCACAGCACAGCCACTACTGAACGGGGAATCGAAGATGCACAGACATGGCGCACACCTGCTGGACGCCACGTCGGCGCGCTTCGCCCTCTGGGCCCCGGATGCGCGCAGCGTGAGCGTGGAACTGGAGCAGCAGCCGGCCATCGAGCTGTTGCCCGACGATGATGGCTGGTTCACCGGTGTGGCCCCGTGCCAGGCCGGTGACCGTTACCACTACCGTATCGATGGTGCACTGCAGGTGGCCGACCCGGCCTCGCGCTACCAGCCCGATGGCGTGCAGGGGCCGAGCCAGGTGGTGGATGTGGCCAGCTATGCCTGGCAGCGCCCCTGGCAAGGCCGGCCTTGGCACGAAGCGGTCATCCAGGAGCTGCATGTCGGCCTGCTCGACGGCTACGTCGGGGTCGCCCGGCAACTGCCGCGCCTGGCCGAGCTGGGCATCAGCGCCGTCGAGCTGATGCCGCTGGGGCAGTTCCCTGGCGAGCGCAACTGGGGTTACGACGGCGTGCTGCCCTATGCGCCGCAAAACACCTATGGCAGCCCCGAGCAGCTGTGTGCGCTGGTCGACCAGGCACATGGCCACGGGCTGATGGTGCTGGTCGATGTGGTGTACAACCATTTCGGCCCCGACGGCAATTACCTGCACCAGTACGCCAGCCCGTTCTTCCGCGAAGACCGGCAGACCCCCTGGGGCGCAGCCATCGACTTCCGTCGCCCGCAGGTGCGCGAGTACTTCATCCAGAACGCCCTGATGTGGTTGTGCGACTACCGCTTTGATGGCCTGCGCCTGGATGCCGTGCACGCCATCGACCAGCCCGACTTCCTGGTCGAGCTGGCGCAAAGGGTGCGTGCTGCGGTGGAACCCGGCCGCCACGTATGGCTGGTACTGGAGAACGAGCACAACCAGGCCTTCCTGCTGGAGCAAGGCTTCGACGCCCAGTGGAACGACGACGGCCACAATGCCCTGCATGTGCTGCTGACCGGTGAAACCGAAGGCTACTACGCCGACTACCAGCAGCGCCCCATCGACCAGCTGGCCCGCTGCCTTGCCGAAGGTTTCGTGTTCCAGGGCCAGGCCAACCGCCATGGCACGCCCCGCGGCGAGCCCAGCGCGCACCTGCCGCCCAGCGCCTTCGTGCTGTTTCTGCAGAACCATGACCAGGTCGGCAACCGTGCCCTGGGCGAGCGCCTGACCCGCCTGTGCCCACCGCAGGCGCTACGGGCGGCCACCGGGCTGTTGCTGCTGGCACCGATGATCCCGCTGCTGTTCATGGGCGATGACGATGGCAGCTGCCGGCCGTTCCTGTTCTTCACCGATTTCCATGACCAGCTGGCCGACGCCGTGCGCGAAGGCCGGCGCGGCGAGTTCGCCCATTTCGCCGCCTTCGCCGACCCCGAGCAGCGCCAGCGCATCCCCGACCCCAATGCCGAACAGACCTTCGAGGCCTCCCGCCCGCAAGGCAAGGAAGTGATCGCCGGCTGGCACGGCCTGTACCAGCACCTGCTCGAACTGCGCCGCCTCCATGTGATCCCGCACCTGCCCGGCAGCCGCGCGCTGGGCGCCGAAGTACACGGCGACAAGGCCCTGACCGCACGCTGGTGCCTGGGCAACGGCACCACCCTGCGCATCGACCTGAACCTGGCCGCCACCCCGCAGGAGGTCGAGTTGCCCGCGCCGGCCAACCGCCTGTTCGACAGCAGCGACACCCGGCACCCCGATACCCACCTGGCCGCCTACAGCTGCGTGGTCAGCCTGCTTCCCCCTGCCCTGGAGCGCCCATGAGCGAAACCGCCCTGCACCGCCTGGCGACCCGCGTCGGGCTGAGCCGCGACTGGATCGACGCCAATGCCCGGCCCCAGCGTGTCAGCGACGAGGTACTGCGCAACATCCTTGAAGGCCTTGGCCACCCGGCCAGCGATGACGCCGCCATTGCCGCCAGCCTGCGCGCCGTGGACGCTGCCGAAGACAGCGAGCACCTGCCGCCGCTGCTGACCGCCGACCTCGGCCAGCCGCTGGCACTGGCGCGCTACTTCAGCGCCGCCAGCGTCGCGCATTGCACCCTGGAGGACCACAGCGCCCTCACCCTCAGCCTTGACGACCAGGCCCGCCTGCCCGGTGCGCTGCCCATCGGCTACCACCAGGTGGAAATCGACAGCCGCCGCTTCACCGTGGCCGTGGCCCCGCCACGCTGCCACAGCCTTGAAGACCGCGTGCAGCAGCCGCCACCGCGCTGCTGGGGCCTGGCGGTGCAGCTGTACAGCTTGCGCCGCCCCGGCGATGGCGGCTACGGCGACTGCCTGGCCCTGGAACAACTGGCCCGCGCGGCCGCCGAGCGCGGTGCCGATGCCTTGGCCATCAGCCCGATCCACGCCCTGTCGGCCATCGACCAGACGCACTACAGCCCCTACTCGCCCTCCAGCCGCCTGTTGCTCAACACCCTTTACGCCAGCCCTGCCGCGCTGCTGGGCGAGCGGGAGGTGCGCGTGGCCATCGAAGCCTGCGGCCTGGAGCAACAGCTGGAAGACCTGGAGCAAGGCCCGCTGGTTGACTGGCCGCGTGCCGCCAGCGCCCGCCTGCGCCTGCTCGAAGCCCTGTACCAGGGCTTCAGCCAGGGCGACCACCCGCTGCGCAAGGATTTCGACAGCTTCCGCGAAGCCGGTGGCCAGGCCCTGGAGCACCATTGCCGCTTCGAGGTGCTGCAGGCCCAGGCCGTGGAGCATGGCCTGGGCGCCGACTGGCGCCACTGGCCCAAGGCCTGGCACGACCCGTACCACCCGGAAGTGGAGGCCTTCGCCAATGCCTACCCGGCCAAGGTCGAGTTCCATGCCTTTTGCCAATGGCTGACCGAACGGGGCCTGCAACGCGCCCAGGAAGCAGCGCGCGGCAACGGCATGGCGGTCGGGCTGATCGCTGACCTGGCGGTGGGCGCCGACGGTGCCGGCAGCCAGGCCTGGAGCCGCCAGGACGAGCTGCTGGCAGGCCTGAAGGTGGGTGCACCGCCCGACATCCTCAACCGTGCTGGCCAGGACTGGGGCATCTGCGCCTTCTCGCCCGAAGGCCTCAAGCGCAACGGCTACCGCGCTTTCATCGAAATGCTGCGGGCCAACCTCGCCCACGCCGGCGGCCTGCGCATCGACCATGTCATGGGCCTGCGCCGGCTGTGGCTGATCCCGCAGGGGGCCAAGCCCAGCGAAGGCGCCTACCTCAACTACCCGCTGGACGACCTGCTGCGCCTGCTGGCGCTGGAGTCGGTGCGCCACCAGGCAATCATCCTCGGCGAAGACCTGGGCACCGTGCCGGACGGCCTGCGCGAGCAACTGGCGGCCAAGGCCGTGCTGGGCATGCGTGTGCTGCCCTTCGAGCAGACCCAGCCCGGCCATTTCAAGCCGATTCTCGACTGGCCGGACAACGCCCTGGCCACCACCGGCACCCACGACCTGGCGCCGCTGGCCGGCTGGCTGGAAAACCGCGACATCGACTGGAGCCACCGCCTGCAACTGATCGATGCTGCCACCGAACTGCACTGGCGCCACGAGCGGCAGAAGGAGCACGATGGCCTGCGCCGCACCCTGGAGGCCAACTACGGCACGCTGCCGAACAACGACGCGCTGATCGACGCCGCCATTCGCTACGTTGGCCACACCCGCGCACCGCTGGTACTGGTGCCGCTGGAAGACCTGCTGGGCTGCGACGAGCAACCCAACCTGCCCGGTACCACCGCCGGCCACCCCAACTGGCGCCGGCGCTTCGCCCGGCCGGTACGTGAACTGCTCGACGACGAAGACGCCGCGCGGCGCCTGGAGCTCCTGGCCCAGGCTCGCGAACAGGCCTGGGAGCGTGACCGATGAAAGCGCTGACCTCGACCCTGCGCCTGCAGTTTCACAGTGATTTCACTCTCGATCACGCCGTGCCGCTGGTGCCGTACTTCGCCCAGTTGGGTATCAGCCACCTGTATGCCTCGCCCATCCTCAAGGCCCGCGCCGGGTCGCGCCACGGCTACGACGTGGTCGACCCGACCTGCGTCAACCCCGAGCTGGGCGGCGAAGCGGCGCTGGAACGGCTGGTCGCCGCCCTGCGCCAGCACGGCATGGGGCTGATCCTCGACACGGTGTCCAACCACATGGCCGTGGGCGGTGCCGACAACCCCTGGTGGCAGAGCCTGCTGGCCTGGGGCCGGCGCAGCCCCTATGCAGAATTCTTCGACATCCAGTGGCACTCCAGCGACCCGCTGCTGGCCGGTCAGCTGCTGTTGCCGTTCCTCGCCAGCGACTATGGCGTGGCGCTGAAAAATGGCGAGATACCGCTTGAGTTCGACAAGCACCATGGGCTGCTGCAGGTCGCCCACTACCAACACCGCTTCCCGATCTGCCCGGTCGACTATGGCTGGATTCTCGCCCTCAGCCCGGAGCCGGCGCTCAAGGCCTTGGCCGAACGCTTCACCGCGTTGAACGCATCGGCCACGCCGCTGGCCGACGCCCTGCCCCTGCAAGCCGAACTGGCGCGCCTGGCAGGTGAAGGCGCCGACCTCGAATCGGCCCTGGTGGCTTTCGACAGCCGTAGCGAGAATGGCTTCAAGCGCCTGCACCTGCTGCTGGAGCGCCAGACCTACCGCCTGGCCAGCTGGCGTACCGCCGCCGACGACATCAACTGGCGGCGCTTCTTCGACATCAACGAGCTGGGCGGCCTGCGGGTGGAACGCGCGGTGGTGTTCGAGGCCACCCACGCCAAGCTGTTCGAACTGATCGAGCGCGGCCTGGTGGACGGCCTGCGCATCGACCATATCGACGGCCTGGCCGACCCGCGCGGTTACTGCCGCAAGCTGCGCCGGCGGGTCGATGGCCTGCTGGCACGGCGGCCGTTGAACGCTGCCCTGGAGCATTTCCCGATCTACGTGGAGAAGATCCTCGGCGCCAACGAGCACCTGCACCGCGACTGGCTTACCGACGGCACTACCGGCTATGAATTCATGAACCAGGTTTCGCTGCTGCAGCACGACCCGGCGGGCGAAGCAGCCCTGACCGAGCTGTGGGCCAGTGTGAGCGAACGCCCCGACTTCCCCGAAGAAGTGCGTCAGGCCCGCCACCTGGTTCTCAATGCCAGCCTGGCCGGCGACTGCGAGTCGGTGGCCCAGGCGCTGTTGCAGGTGGCGCGCAACGACCTGATGACCCGCGACCTGACCCTGGGCGCGATCCGCCGTGCCTTGCAGGCACTGGTGGCGCATTACCCGGTGTACCGCACCTACTTCAGTGCCTGCGGGCGCCCGGCAGAAGACGAAGGGTTTTTCCAGCAGGCCCTGGCCAATGCCCGGCAGGACCTGGGCGAAGCCGACTGGCCGCTTCTTGAGCACCTGCAACAATGGTTGGGCGGGCAAGCCTGGCGCAGCCTGCCAGCAGGCCGGGCACGCAAGCAGCTGCGCCACGCCTGCGTGCGCTTTCAGCAACTGACCGCGCCCAGTGCCGCCAAGGCCGTGGAAGACACCGCGTTCTACCGCAGCGCGCGGCTGCTGTCGCGCAACGATGTGGGCTTCGATGCCGAGCGTTTCAGCGCCCCGCTCGAGCACTTCCACAACGAGGCCCAGCGGCGCCTGCGTGACTTCCCCGACAACCTGCTGGCCAGCGCCACCCATGACCACAAGCGCGGCGAAGACACCCGTGCGCGCCTGGCCGTGCTCAGCGAGCGCGGCCCGTGGCTGGCCAGCCGCATGGAACACTGGCGCGAGCTGGCCACGCCGTTGCGCACGCAACTGGATGACGGCCCGGCGCCCAGCCCCGGCGACGAGCTGATGCTGTTGCAGACCTTGCTTGGCAGTTGGCCGCTGGACCTCGACCTGCACGATGACAACGCCCTGCAACAGTACGCCGAACGCATCCGCCAGTGGCAGCAGAAGGCCCTGCGCGAGGCAAAGCTGCGCAGCAGCTGGAGCGCGCCGAACGAAGCATATGAAAACGCCTGTGCCGGCTACATCGACGGCCTGCTGCTGGACGGCGAGAACCAGCAGCTGCGCAAATCGCTGGCCGATGCCGCCCATCTGCTGGCCTGCCCCGGTGCCCTCAACGGCCTGGTCCAGGCCCTGCTGCGCATGACCACGCCGGGCGTGCCGGACCTGTACCAGGGCAACGAATACTGGGATTTCAGCCTGGTCGACCCGGATAACCGCCGCGCCGTGGACTACGCTTGCCGGCGTCGCACCCTGGACGATGCAACGCCGGTAGCCGAGCTGCTGGAACACTGGCGCGACGGCCGCCTCAAGCAGGCGCTGATCGCCCGGGTGCTGGACTGCCGCCAGGCCCATGCCGAGCTGTTCCGCCGTGGCGCCTACCTGCCGCTGACCGTGCATGGCCGGCATGCCGACAAGGTGGTGGCGTTCGCCCGCCTTGGCGAAGGCGAACGGGCCGTCATCATCGCGCCACGCCTGGCCAGTACCCTGCTGGCAGGTGCACCGACACCCCTGATCCCGGCACAGAACTGGGACGACACCCGGGTAAGCCTGCCGTTTGCCTTGTCGCCTGCCAACTCGACGGGACTTTTCCCCAGTGCTGCGGTCAGCTCTTCCAAGGAGCTGATGTTGAGCGCCGTGCTGGCGGAGTTTCCGGTCAACCTGCTGATACAACAATCTTGAGCATCAGGAGCGTCATGATGAGTGTTGATGAAAAGCGTATCCGCGAATTTGCCTACCAGATCTGGGAATCTGAGGGTAAGCCCGCCGGCCAGGAAGAACGCCATTGGGACATGGCGCGCAAGCTGGCCGAAGCCGAGGCGCTGGCACCCAAGGCGGCGCCGCGCAAGCGGGCGCCGGCCAAGCCTAAGGTAGCCGCTGAACCGGTTGAGAAGGCCGTGGCTGTGAAGAAACCCCGGGCGGTGAAAAAGCCGGCTGCCGGTTGAGCCTGTACCGGCCTCTTCGCGGGCTTGCCCGCTCCCACCCAGGCCTGAGTCTGGCCCCGTACCTGTGGGAGCGGGCAAGCCCGCGAAGAGGCCGGTGCAGGACTGCATAGCTCCCTCCACCACGGCCACTAGAGGACCGCCATGAGCCCCCGCACCCCGAAGAAAACCCGCTCCGTCGCCCCGTCGCGTATCCGCGAAGGCCTGCCCTTCCCCCTCGGCGCCACCTGGGATGGCCTTGGGGTCAACTTTGCCCTGTTCTCGGCCAACGCCACCAAGGTCGAGCTGTGCCTGTTCGACTCCACCGGCGAGCACGAAATCGAACGCATCGAGCTACCCGAATACACCGACGAGATCTACCACGGCTACCTGCCCGACGCGCACCCAGGGCTGGTCTACGGCTACCGCGTGCACGGCCCGTACGAGCCGGAGAACGGCCACCGCTTCAACCCCAACAAACTGCTGATCGACCCGTATGCCAAGCAACTGGTCGGCAGCCTGCAATGGTCCGAAGCACTGTTCGGCTACACCATCGGCCACCCCGACGGCGACCTGTCGTTCGACGAGCGCGACAGCGCGCCGTTCGTGCCCAAGTGCAAGGTGATCGACCCTGCCTTCACCTGGGGCCGCGACCAGCGCGTGCTGATCCCCTGGGAGCGCACGATCATCTACGAGGCCCACACCCGTGGCATCAGCATGCGCCACCCGGCGGTGCCGGAAGAACTGCGCGGCACCTTCGCCGGCCTGGCCAATGACGAGTTGCTCAAGCACATCAAGGAGCTGGGCGTTTCCAGCATCGAGCTGCTGCCGATTCACGCCTTCGTCAATGACCAGCACCTGCTGGACAAGGGCCTGAACAACTACTGGGGCTACAACAGCATCGCCTTCTTCGCCCCCCACCCGCGCTACCTGGCCAGCGGCAAGATCGCCGAATTCAAGGAAATGGTCGCGCACCTGCACGACGCCGGGCTGGAGGTGATCCTCGACGTGGTCTACAACCACACCGCCGAAGGCAACGAGCGCGGCCCGACGCTGTCGATGCGCGGTATCGACAACGCCTCCTACTACCGCCTGATGCCGGACGACAAGCGTTACTACATCAACGATTCCGGCACCGGCAACACCCTGGACCTGAGCCACCCTTGCGTGCTGCAGCTGGTCACCGACTCGCTGCGCTACTGGGCCGGTGAAATGCACGTGGACGGCTTCCGCTTCGACCTGGCAACCATCCTTGGCCGCTACCACGACGGCTACAGCGAACGCCACGGTTTCCTCGTCGCCTGCCGCCAGGACCCGATGCTGAGCCAGGTGAAGCTGATTGCCGAGCCCTGGGACTGCGGCCCGGGCGGCTACCAGGTGGGCAACTTCGCCCCGGGCTGGGCAGAGTGGAACGACCGCTTCCGCGACACCGTGCGCGCCTTCTGGAAAGGCGACGAAGGCCAACTGGCCGACTTTGCCTCGCGCATGACCGCGTCGGGGGACATGTTCAACAACCGTGGCCGGCGCCCCTATGCCTCGGTCAACTTCGTCACCGCCCACGACGGTTTCACCTTGCGCGACCTGGTGTCGTACAACCACAAGCACAACGAAGACAACGACGAGAACAACCAGGACGGCACCGATAACAACCTGTCGTGGAACTGCGGTGTCGAGGGGCCAACCGACGACCCGGCCGTGAATGCCCTGCGCATGCGCCAGATGCGCAACTATTTCGCAACCCTGCTGCTGGCCCAGGGCACGCCGATGATCGTCGCTGGTGACGAGTTCAGCCGCACCCAGCACGGCAACAACAATGCCTATTGCCAGGACAGCGAGATCGGCTGGGTGAACTGGGACCTGGACCAGGAGGGCAAAGAGCTGCTGGCTTTCGTCAAGCGCCTGACCCGCCTGCGCCTGGCCTACCCGGTACTGCGCCGCTCGCGCTTTCTGGTGGGCGACTACAATGAGGCGATCGGCGTCAAGGACGTGACCTGGCTGGCACCGGATGGCAACGAGATGAGCGTGGAGCAATGGGAAGACCCGCACGGGCGTTGCCTGGGCATGCTGATCGATGGCCGTGCCCAGGTCAGCGGCATTGCCAGGCCAGGCGCCGAGGCCACCGTGTTGCTGATCGTCAATGCCCACCATGACATCGTTCCGTTCGAGTTGCCGACCGTGCCCGAGGGGGATTACTGGAGCTGCCTGGTCGATACCGACCGGCCAGAGCTGCGCAAGGGGCAGCATCTGCAGTTCGACAGCACCTTTGAGGTGAAGGGGCGATCGTTGCTGCTGATGGTGTTGCAGCGCGATGAGGAGTGAACCCCGGGGGACCATCGTCGGTCCCATTGTGTATCGGTTGCCTGTACTGGCCTCATCGCCGGCAAGCCAGCTCCCACAGGTAATCCGCTGGCCGACGGGCCTGTGCGTTAAGTGTGGGAGCCGGCTTGCCGGCGATAGGGCCGGGACATACAACACCCATGCACCCGCCATTGAGGAGTAACCGTGAACCCCGAAGCCGGCAGTAAAGGTTTCGCCAGTGTCAACCAGGCCCCGGCCGTGAAGCGGCTGCAGGTGCTGACGGTGAATACCCACAAGGGCTTCACCGCCTTCAACCGGCGCTTCATCCTGCCGGAACTGCGCGAGGCGGTGCGCAGCACCCAGGCCGACATCGTCTTCCTCCAGGAAGTGCTCGGCAGCCACGACCGCCACGCCGCGCGCTACCCCGGCTGGCCGCAGACTTCTCAGTACGAGTTCCTCGCCGACAGCATGTGGAGCGACTTCGCCTACGGCCGCAACGCGGTCTACCCCGACGGCCACCACGGCAACGCGCTGCTGTCCAAATACCCGATCATCGAACATCGCAACCTCGACGTGTCGATCACCGGCCCCGAACGACGTGGCCTGCTGCACTGCATCCTCGACGTGCCCGGCCAGCATCAGGTGCATGCCATCTGCGTGCACCTGTCGTTACTGGAAAGCCATCGCCAGAAACAATTGCAACTGCTGCGCAAGCTGCTCGAGTCCTTGCCCGTCGAGGCCCCGGTGATCATCGCCGGCGATTTCAACGACTGGAAATCCCACGGCAACCGCACCCTGGGCCTGCAGCGTGACCTGCACGAGGCCTTCGAGCGCCACCATGGGCATCTGGCCCGCACCTATCCTGCGCGGCTGCCGCTGTTGCGCCTTGACCGTGTCTACCTGCGCAACGCCGAAAGCCATGGACCTCGGATTCTGGGGCACAAACCTTGGTCGCACCTGTCGGACCACCTGCCGTTGTCGGTCGAAGTCAGGCTTAGCAATCATTCTTCATAGCCACGCCACGACAAATAGCGAACCCCGCTATACATCGCAGATTTATCAAAGGATTCAACACGTTGAACAAAACCACGGATCCTGAACACTTCCTTCACACTTTCTTGACGCAAGCGGCGGCCTCTCCTTAGCTGAACATATCAAGCAGTAAAGATCTCGCGCCGGGCCTCTAGCTCGCGCCTTCGTGCGCGCTGGCGAAAGCCTGGCGTGCTGGTTTGGGTCGCCCACTGTTTTTGCCGTACAGCTCGTGACAACAGGCCAGGTCCTAGGGCTGTAACACAAAAACAAAGGAGATCCGCCATGAAAAGCACCTCGAACCTCTTGCGCTTCGACAGCATTTTCTACGCGGTTTCCACGTCGCTGCTTCTGGCAACCCCGGTGGAAACTATCGCGTATGAACTGCAGGACGACCCGGCCTCGCCCGGTTTCCTGCAGCAACCGGCAGTACCACAGCTGTCGCTCGACCCGGTCAGCGCCAGTGGCTTGAGTATCGGTACCTTGAATGCGTTCTCGCAAAAGATGAGCGAGCGCCATGGGCAGGCTGCACCGGACCTGGTCGCCAGCCAGTGGGCGCAGTTCTTCCCCACCACCACGCGCGGTGGCGCGCAGCCCCCGGACCAGCTGGAGGCACCCAGCCAGCAACTGACGATCGGCCCGGACCTGTTCGTGCGTGAAACAGCAGCGGGCAATGTGCACCGCGCGGGGATCTTCGTGGGGCAAAACAACCTGCAGACCAGCTTCAACGGCATGCGCCGGCTGTTGGGCGACAAGCAACGCAACGCCGTGAACCTCAGCGGTGAAAGCCTGGGGGTTTACTGGAGCATGACCCATGAACAGGGCTGGCACCTGGATGCCGTGGCCATGGGTTCGCGCATCGACGTCAATGGCCGTGGCGAGAACGGCCAGCGACTGGACGACAGCGGCCACGCGATGACCTTCTCGCTGGAAGGCGGCATCCCCATCGGCCTGGGTGGCGGCTGGGTGATCGAACCGCAGGCGCAGTTGATCAACCAGCAGTTCTTCCCCGGCAGCCGGGCGCAGGAAGAGACCTTGCAGGCCTTCGACAGCCAGCCGAGCTGGAGCGGCCGGGTCGGCGCCAGGCTGTCCGGGCGTTATGAAGTACGCGGCATGCCGATCGAACCCTATGTGCGGACCAACGTGTGGTATGACTTCAGCAATGCCGATGAGGTGAAGCTGGACCAGGTCGACAAGATCTCCAGCTCGCGCTACTCGACCACGGTGGAACTGGGGTTGGGGCTGGTGGCGCGGGTGACGCCCTCGGTAGCGCTGTTTGTCAGTGCCGATTACAGCAGTGACGTCGACGACAATGATCTGAACGGGTTGATTGGCAGCCTTGGGGTGCGGATGCGGTGGTAGGCGGCGCAGTCGAGCGCAGCAGGCTGCCCGCTTGAACGATGACTACCTGTTAATTCTGTCAGTTGTGCCGGTTTTGCAGCAACACGCAAGATCATGAGCAAGGCTTGCACAGGCCGCTCGAACGTGAACGGTGGCAGGCCATGTCCATGACAGGGAAACAGGTATGTCCATCGTATCAGCCATCGGCGGCACTTGCCGAAACCGAGCAGCTCTAATGTCATTGCTTGCGGCAGGCATGGCAGTGCTATGTCTGCCGTTTTGCGCTACCCACGCCTACGCCAAAGCGACACCGCACGATGCGCCTTTCATCAAGAACAAGTACCTGGCAGATGAGGGTAACCCCGCCAACTGCCTGCGCTCGACACGTGACGGGACTGAACTTGAAATGGGCAATTGCACGAACGGCGACTTATCCGCCAGCTGGTCTACGCGCCAGCATGATGAAGCCATCTTGCTGGTCAATGGCCAGAAGACTGCCGAAGGTGCCGAGCAGTGCCTGATCAATGTGGGTTGGCAAGCCCGAATGGGGCCGTGTGATGTCTCCAGGGCTGAATCACTGTGGCTCCTCAGGGATGGCGCTGCCGGGCACGTACGTTTGCAGAACAGTTACAGCAGCGAGGAGCGTTGCCTGGACTATCAGGGCAGCAAGGTCGTGCTAGCAACCTGCACCCCGACAGCTGCGCGGACTGCCCTGTGGTCACCGGCGGTATTGCCGCGTAATCCTTCTTACACCCAGACAATGCCCGAAAGGTATCCGCAACCCCGCAACTTTACTGTTTCGGCGCTGCCCACGGACACCTCCGAGCATAACCGTCTGAAACAGAACATGCTCTGGGCGGACTGGCAGCCCACAGGGTTTTACGTGACGCCCCTCACTGACCTGACCATCGATGTAAACGGAACGACAGGCAACGCGAAAACCGAGTTGATGGTCGGCACCGCATCACTGGTCCATCCGTGGAAGACCGAGCAAAATGAACCCATGCCGTCGCGCTTTACGTTGAAGGAAGGGGCCAATACCGTGTTTTCGGTGCGCGGCGGGTTGATTTGGGTGCGCCACGTTACCGATTCGATCGACCAGAAGGCTCCAGACATCCAGGTCAGGCTTGGCGCGGCAGCGCAACCGATACCCTATTTCATCGCCAACTCGACCCAGCAAGCTGACTGGCAGTTCATGCTTGCCAACTCGGCCATCCCCTATGCCTTGCTGTCGAGCCAGCACGTTCTGGTCGTGGGTTCGCTGCAAAGTGCCAGGCAGGCCAACCCGGACGGGCAAGTGCTGCTGGATATCTATGAGCAAGGTATCAGAAAAGGCCAGGATGCTATCTCTGGGCTGGATAGCGTGCATCCTCGCAACAGACCCAGCCCACTAAGACCCATGGTCGTTGAGTCGCGTTCGGGGATCAATCCTTCCGCCAGCGACTATCGGGCCATGCTGCCCTTTCCCGATTCGGGAATGTTCACCCCGGCGACTGTCAGAAGCAGTTGGGGAATCTGGCATGAACTAGGCCATCTACGCCAATCACCGATCTGGACATGGAATGGGCCCAGCCTCGGTGAGGTCACGGTCAACGTGTATACCTTGGCCGCTTTACGCAACAATGGCTGGACGTCGCCTGAACAACCGGGCCCTGGCCATTGGGACAAGGCGCTTGTGCACCTGGCGGCGCCTGACGCAGACCGCGATTTCGATAACCGCAGCAAGACTGAAAACGCAGTCATGCTCGTCATGTTCGAGCAACTGCGCAATATCGACGGCCTGGGTGACCAGTTCTACCACCGACTCGAACAGAGCGTCCGTGCGCAAGCCGACCCCGGAACCGAAGCTGGCCGGAAGAAACTGTTCCAGGTCGAAGCGAGCAAAGCGTCAGGGTACGACCTGACGGACTATTTCAAGAGGTGGGGCCTGCGCCCGGACGCCGGCACTCTTGCAGCCATTGCTGCGCTCAACCTGCCAAAGCCCGGCAGGGATCTCGCCACCATACCTGTCTTTGGCGGCAACAATGACGACAAGCTCCTGGACCTCTGGGGTTTCTGGCTACCATCGCACGACCTGCCGCACGACCTGTTGTTCGTCGATGGCCACGCCAGCCCGCAAGGGAAACATATTCAGGTTCTGGACCGGCCCGGAAACCTCCCCTTGATTGCCACGGTCGACCAGCACCTGCAGTTCGTCAACGACCATTTGACAGCTGAGTATCTGGAGGACGGCGAGCATCTGCTCAAGGCCCGGATCGAAGGCAAGCCCGATACCCTCAAGACGTTCCAGGTGGTCGAATACCCAACGGTGACGGAGCTTGTCGCGCAGCGACAAGCGAACGGCAAGATCCGTCTGAGCGGGCAAGCTACCCCGCCAGGCGCCAATATCGAGGTGTTCGCTGCCGGTGGTTCGTGGCCAGGAGTGGCGCATGTCGGTGGTGATGGCAAGTTCGAGAATGATCACCTTGAAGACCACCACATGTCCGATGGCCGAGAAACCTTCGAGGTGCGGATGGAATACAAAGGACGGTCTTTCAAGGAACGATTCACAACCAAACTGCGTGAGTGAACCCCAGCGCCATCGCATCCGGCAGGAGGCTGTTGCTCCTGCCGGGCGACGCCACAACCTCAGGCCGGTTTCAACACCAGCACACCCAGCGGCGGCAGGTTCAGGGCCAGCGACTGCGGCTGCCCATGGCTGGCTATCTGGTCACTCTCCACCACCCCCAGGTTGCCGACATTGGAGCCGGCATACAGCTCTGCGTCACTGTTCAACAGCTCCTGCCAGCGTTCGCCGAACGGCACGCCAATGCGATACCCCTCGCGCGGCACCGGGGTGAAGTTGGCCACCACCAGCACCGGCTCGCCACTGCTGCTCCAGCGCAGCCAGGCATACACGCTGTTCTGCGCATCGTCACCAATCAGCCACTGGAACCCCTGTGGCTGGCAATCCTGCTCATGCAACGCCGGCACCTCGCGGTACAGGCGGTTGAGGTCGCCGACCAGGCGCTGTACGCCCTGGTGCTCAGGGTACTGCAGCAGGTACCAGTCCAGCTCGCCATCGTGGTCCCACTCGCGCCACTGGCCGAATTCGCAGCCCATGAACAGCAGCTTCTTGCCCGGATGCGCCCACATGAAGGTGAGGTAGGCACGCAGGTTGGCGAACTTCTGCCAGCGGTCGCCGGGCATCTTGTCGATCAGCGAATGCTTGCCGTGCACCACTTCGTCGTGGGAGATGGGCAGGATGAAGTGCTCGGAATAGGCATAGATCAGCCCGAAGCTCATCTCATTGTGGTGATAGGTGCGGTGCACCGGGTCGTTCTGGATGTAATGCAAGGTGTCGTGCATCCAGCCCATGTTCCACTTGTAGGCAAAGCCCAGGCCGCCCTGTTGGGTCGGCTGGCTGACGCCGGGCCAGGCGGTGGACTCCTCGGCGATGATCAGCGCGCCCGGGGCCTCATGGGCCGCCACGCCGTTGAGGTGGCGGATGAAGTCGATGGCCTCCAGGTTCTCGCGCCCGCCGTGGCGGTTGGGCACCCATTCGCCGGCCTTGCGCGAATAGTCGCGGTACAGCATCGAGGCCACTGCATCGACACGCAGGCCATCGATGTGGAAGTGCTTCAGCCAGTGCAGCGCCGAGGCCATCATGAAGCCGCGCACTTCGTTGCGGCCAAGGTTGTAGATCAGCGTGTTCCAGTCCTGGTGGTAGCCCTCCAGGGGGTTGTCGTATTCGTACAGGGCGGTGCCGTCGAAACGCGCCAGGCCGTGTTCATCGGTGGGGAAATGCGCTGGCACCCAGTCGAGCAGCACGCCAATGCCGCCCTGGTGGCAGGCGTCAATGAAGGCGGCGAAGTCCTCGGCGCTGCCGTAGCGCGAGGTGGGCGCGAACAGCGACAGCGGCTGGTAGCCCCATGAGCCGCCGAACGGGTGCTCCATGATCGGCAGTAGTTCGATATGGGTAAAGCCCAGCTCCTGAACGTACGGCACCAGGCGCTCGGCCAGCTCGCGCCAGTTGTAATAGCGCCCCACCTCGCCCGCCTCGTCCAGCTCGCAGCGCCACGACCCCGGGTGCAGCTCGTAGATCGACAGCGGCGCGCTGTAGGCATGGCGCTGCGCGCGTTGCGCCATCCAGTCGTGGTCTTGCCAGTCGTGGCTGAGCGCCCCCGCTACCTTGGAGGCGGTGCTTGGCGGCAGTTCGGTGGCACGCGCCAGCGGGTCGGCCTTCAGGGGCAGTATGCCGTCCTTGCCCAGCACCTCGAACTTGTAGGTTTCGCCCACGCCCAGGCGCGGCACGAACAGCTCCCACACCCCGGCGCTGTGGCGCAGGCGCATGGGGTGGCGGCGGCCATCCCAGTTGTTGAAGTCACCCACCACCGACACCCGCCGCGCGTTCGGCGCCCACACCGAGAAACACACGCCGTCGACACCATCGACCTGGATAGGCTGGGCGCCGAAGCGCCCGGACAGGTCGCGGTGGTTGCCTTCGGCAAACAGGTACAGGTCCATGTCGCCCAGTTGCGGGCCGAAGCTGTAGGGGTCTTCGGTAATCTGCTCGCCACCGGCCCAGCCGATCTGCAGCAGGTACGGGTGTGCCTCATCGAGGTGCGCGGTGAACAGCCCCGGCAGGCTGCCCTGCTCCATTTCGGCGAGGACGCGCCCGTCATGCCGGGCCAGGATGCGCACATTCAGGGCAGTGGGCAGGAAGGCGCGGACCACCTGCCCGCCCGCGCCGTCGCCATGGGGGCCGAGTACCGCAAATGGATCGGCGTGCTCGGCGCGGGCCAGGGCGTCGAGGTCCCGTTGCCGAAGGCCGCCGTTTTCACGCGTGGTTGCATTCATCTATGACTCTCCCCAGGTACTGATCAGTCCATGCAGGCCATGCAAAGGCACGGCCAGCCAGCTCGGACGGTTCTCGGCTTCGTATGTGATTTCGTAGGCAGCTTTTTCCAGGCAGAACAGCTCCAGTGCGGCGCGCTCGCCCTCGGCCTGTTGCCAGGCGTGAGGCATGGCCGCGGTGGCCAGGCCATAGGCTTCGACAAAGGCATGCCGCGATTGGTGCAGGTACTGCCTGGCAACCCGTTGCCGGGCTTGGCGCGCCGGGTCGGAAAGGTCGACCGCAGACGCGCTGCGCAAGATCATGGCAGCAGCATAGTCGAAGGATCGCAGCACGCCGCTGACATCTTTGTACGGGCTGTGTTTTGCCCGACGCTCTTGCAGCGGCCGGGCCGGTTCACCTTCGAAATCGATGAGGTAGGCGTCGCCCTGCACCACCAGCACCTGGCCCAGGTGCAGGTCGCCGTGCACGCGCATCAGCAGGCCGCCCTGGGCCTGGCGGGTCAGGTTGGCGATGTGCTGGGCCAGGCCGTCGCGCTGTTGCTGCAAGTCGTCGACCAGCGCCTGGCTTTCGCTGTCGAGGCTGTCGCGGTGCTGGGCCAGCAGGTCGAGGGCATGGGTGAGTTCGGCACTGATCTGTGCACTCCAGCGTTCGCTGTCGTCGGCATCGCTCGGGCGCGGCTGGAAGGCCTCGTCATTGGTTGGTGCGGCCAGCAGCAGGTGCATCTCGCCCAGGCGCTGGCCGAGCAAGGCGGCAAAACCGGTGAGTTCGGCCAGTGCATCGGTGTGCGCATCGGCGTCGAGGCTGGAAGGCTCCATCTGGTCGCGGATGGCCCGCTCCAGGGTGTTCTGGGTCCAGGCCCAGGCGTCGCCCTGGTTGCTCAGGTAGCCTTGGGCGATCATCAGCAGGTGTGGCGCCCCCTGCTCATCCACCCGGCTGACCCAGGCCAGCAGCGGCGAAATGTTGGCAAAGCCTGCGGCGGTCAGGTAGGCACTCATTTCCAGCTCTGGGTGCACACCCGGGTTGACCCGGCGGATCAGCTTGAGCACCACCTGGTCGCCGATCACCACCGAGCTGTTGGACTGCTCGGCGCTGAGGTAGCGCACGCTGCTTTCATCGTTCAACGCCAGGCCCGCCAACTGCTGCGTGCTTTCGAAGCGCAGCTCGCCCTCGCCGTTGCCACAAGGCAGATGCATGCCGCCCTCACAGGCACGCAGCACCGCGCGGATGAATGGCTCGAGGACGAAGGCATCGGTGATCAGGCCAACCTGATGGGCACGGCGCACCCGTGACAGGGCCAGCTGTTGCGGCAGTGCGCTGTTGATCTGCTCTTCGGGCAGCAGGCCGAACGGCAGTTGATAGCGGTTGGCCACACCGTCGCTGAGCACTTCGATTTCACTAAGCAGCACCGGTGTGGTCGACGTGCCGAAACGCACGCCGTAGCACAGGCGCACCTGGTCGATCGGCCCTTCCTTGCCGGCGAACCAGCGCCGCTTGGGCAGGTACTGCGGCAGGATGGCGCTTTGCAGGGTATCGCTGGAGGGGGCCTCCAGCAGTTCTTCCAGGCGTTTGCGCAATACCAGTGTGGTCAATTCGGGTAACCCCTCGGTGGCCTGGATGTGCCAGCTGGGCATGCGATCGTGGCTGGCCAGCAGGAACCAGTAGAAGGCGTAGGGTGGCAAGGTCAGCAGGAACGGCAGTTGCCCGATTGGCGGGAAGGCGCTGCCGCCGAGCATCTCCACCGGTACTTTGTCGGCGTATTGTGACAATTCCAGTTCAGCCGCCTGGGCGGCGCGGGAAACATTGGCCACGCACAGGATGACTTCGGTGTTGCCATCGGCGTCGGTGTACTCGCGCAAGTAGGCAAGGATGCGCCGGTTGTTCGGCGTGAGGGTGCGCAGGCTGCCGCGGCCGAAGGCCTTCTGCTGCTTGCGCACCGCCAGCATGCGCCGGGTCCAGTTCAGCAGCGAGTGCGGGTCGTTGGCCTGGGCTTCGACGTTGACGGTCTGGTAGCCGTACAGCGGGTCCATGATCGGCGGCAGCACCAGGCGCTGCGGGTCGGCGCGGGAGAAACCACCGTTGCGGTCCGGCGACCATTGCATGGGCGTGCGCACACCATCGCGGTCGCCCAGGTAGATGTTGTCGCCCATGCCCAGTTCGTCGCCGTAGTACAGGGTGGGCGTGCCGGGCATCGACAGCAGCAGGCTGGTGAGCAGTTCGATGCGCCGCCGGTCACGCTGCAGCAACGGCGCCAGGCGGCGGCGGATGCCCAGGTTGATACGGGCGCGGCGGTCTTCGGCGTAGTAGTTCCACAGGTAGTCGCGCTCGCGGTCGGTGACCATTTCCAGGGTCAGCTCATCGTGGTTGCGCAGGAAGATCGCCCATTGGCAGTTGGCGGGGATTTCCGGGGTCTGGCGCAGGATGTCGGTGATCGGGAAGCGGTCTTCCATGGCCAGGGCCATGTACATGCGCGGCATCAACGGAAAGTGGAAGGCCATGTGGCATTCGTCGCCCTCGCCTTCGCCAAAGTACGGGCGGGTGTCCTCGGGCCATTGGTTGGCCTCGGCCAGCAGCATGCGGTCGGGGTAGTTGGCGTCGATTTCGGCGCGGATCGCCTTGAGCACGTCGTGGGTTTCGGCAAGGTTCTCGTTGTTGGTGCCGTCGCGCTCGATCAGGTAGGGGATGGCGTCCAGGCGCAGGCCATCGACACCCAGGTCCAGCCAGAAGCGCATCACCCCGATCACAGCCTTGAGCACTTGCGGGTTGTCGAAGTTGAGGTCGGGCTGGTGCGAATAGAAGCGGTGCCAGAAGTACTGGCCGGCGACCGGGTCCCAGGTCCAGTTGGACTTCTCGGTGTCGAGGAAAATGATGCGCGTGCCGTCGTACTTCTGGTCGTCATCCGACCACACGTAGAAGTCCCGTGCCTTGCTGCCGCGCTTGGCATGGCGGGCGCGCTGGAACCAGGGATGCTGGTCGCTGGTGTGGTTGATGACCAGCTCGGTGATCACCCGCAGGCCGCGTTTGTGCGCCTCGGCGATGAAGCGGCGGGCATCGGCCAGGTTGCCGTAGTCGGGGTGCACGGCCTTGTATTCGGCGATGTCGTAGCCGTCGTCGCGGCGTGGCGAGGGATAGAACGGCAGCAGCCACAGGGTGTTGACGCCCAGCTCGGCAATGTAGTCGAGCTTGCTGATCAGGCCGGCGAAATCGCCGATGCCGTCGTTGTTCGAATCGAAGAACGACTTGATGTGCAGCTGGTAGATGACGGCGTCCTTGTACCACAGCGGGTCGTCGATGAAGGCTGCCGGGCGGGAACGCTTGGCCATGTGCGACTCCTTTCAATTCCTGGTTGCTCTGGCCCCAATGCACAAGCAACTGACTTGACACGACCCCTGTGGGAGCGGGCGTGCCCGCGAACACCGGCGAAGCCGGTGCCATGCTCCGCGGCGCCTGCTTCGCGGGTAAACCCGCTCCCACAGGGGATGGCGTGTACCTGACTAACGGGCCTTTTCGATGCGCCAGATACCGAACGGCAGATGCCAGGGTTCGATGCGCATCCATTGGGTCTTGCCGTACCACGACCAGCGGTGGCCATTCATCAGGTCTTCACCATGGGTTTCGGCGTTGTCATCCAGCCCCAGCTCCCACAGCGGCAGCTCGAAATGCGCCTCCTGGGCGTTGTGCGGGTCGAGGCTGATTGCCACCAGGATGTAGTTGTCGCGCTCGGGCGTGCGCTTGGCGAAGTACAGGATGTTGTCGTTCCAGCAGTTGAAGAACGCCACGCCCAGGTGGGTCTGCAAGGCGCGGTTTTGCCGGCGGATACGGTTGAGCTGGGCGATCTCGGCAATGATGTTGCCGGGCTGGCTGAAATCGCGTGGGCGGATTTCGTACTTCTCCGAATCCAGGTATTCCTCCTTGCCCGGCAGCGGTGTGCCTTCGCACAGTTCGAAGCCCGAGTACATGCCCCACAGCCCCGAACCCATGGTGGCCAGCGCCGCGCGGATGAGGAAGCCGGCACGGCCGGAGGTGTGCAGGAAGTACGGGTTGATGTCGGGCGTGTTGACGAAGAAGTTGGGCCGGTAGCACTGGCTCCATGGCGGCTGGTTGAGCTGCTCGAAGTACTCGCGCAGTTCCTGTTTGTGGTTGCGCCAGGTGAAGTAGGTATAGCTCTGCGCGTACCCGACCTTGCCCAGGCGGGCCATCATCGCCGGCTTGGTGAAGGCTTCGGCGAGGAAGATGACCTCGGGGTGCTGGCTGCGCACATTGGCGATCAGCCATTGCCAGAACGGCAGTGGCTTGGTGTGCGGGTTGTCGACGCGGAAGGTTTTCACCCCCTCCTCGACCCAGCCGAGCACCACGTCGCGCAGGGCCAGCCACAACGAGGGCACGGCCTCGGGCGCATAGAAATCGACGTTGACGATGTCCTGGTACTTCTTCGGTGGGTTCTCGGCATAGCGGATGGTGCCGTCCGGTCGCCAGCTGAACCAGCCGGGGTGCTCCTTGAGCCAGGGGTGGTCCTGGGAGCACTGGATGGCGAAGTCGAGGGCGATTTCCAGGCCATGCTCGGCCGCTGCGGCTACCAGACGACGGAAGTCGTCACGGCTGCCCAGTTGTGGGTGAATTGCCTCGTGGCCGCCTTCCGCGCTGCCGATGGCATACGGGCTGCCCGGGTCGCCGGGCTCTGCCGTGAGGGCGTTGTTGCGGCCCTTGCGGTGCTGCATGCCGATGGGGTGGATGGGCGGGAAGTACAGCACGTCGAAGCCCATGTCGCGGATCATCGGCAGGCGCTCGTGCACATCGTTGAAGGTGCCGTGGCGCTCGGGGCTGTCGGTGATCGAGCGCGGGAACAGCTCGTACCAGCTGGCGAACTGCGCGGCCGGGCGGTCGACATCGACGGGGAACTCACGGCTGCGGACCAGGTAGCTGCGGTGCTCGGCATCGCTCATCAGGCGGGCGGTGGCGGGGTCGAGAAACAGCGCCACCTGATCGTCGGCATTCAGTGTGGGCAGGCGCTGCTGCAAGGCCTGGAGCTCCTCGCGCAGGGCACCGTTGCACAGCTCGATGCCCTTGCCCAGCATCAATCGGCCTTCCTCCAGCTCCAGCCGAACCTCGACACCGGCGTGGTACTTCTTCTCCAGGTCGTGGCAATAGGTGGCGAACGGGTCGATCCAGGCCTCGATGCTGAACAGGTGCGGGCCCAGTTCGGTGGGGGTGAACTCGGCCAGCCACAGGTCGTTGCCCGGCGAGTGCATGGGTATGCAATGCCAGCGCCGGCTGTGGGCCTGGCGCCAGTTGAGCATCACGGCCAGGCGGTCGTGGCCATCGCTGTAGACCTTGCTGCTGACCGCCACCGGTTGGCCGCTGATGGCCTTGGCGGCGAAGGTGCCGGCTTCGAGCACGGGTTGGGTGTCTTCGATCACGATGCGCGGCGCCAGCAGCGCCTGGGACAGGCTGATGGCCTGGTCCGGGTGATCGTTGGCCATGGGCACGCTTTCGAAGGGCTCGTTTCGTGACATCGGACCTTGCTCCCTCAGGCTGGTGGCGGTAAGGGTTCAGAGCCGGGCACAGGCGTGGGGTTCAAAAAAATTGAGCGAACGGCAGCTGCCAGGGGTCGAAGCCTGCAGCACCTCTTCAATTACCCAAGCGAGGTCAGGCCATGAACATTCCCATTCCACCGGAGACTCCCGATCCCAACATCGACGACCCGAGCCTGCCGCCGCCCGTGCCGGAGGAAGACCCGGACGAGCTGCCGATCAAGCCGACCGTGCCGCCGACAGTGGGCGACCCGCCGAGCCAGGAGCCACCGGTGAAGGCTTAAGGGTAGACCAGGATCTTGTGCTGGCGGGGCCGGCCTCTTCGCGGGCACGCCCGCTCCCACAGGTATTCCACAGAGCCCGAGGGCAGTGAAGTACCTGTGGGAGACCAGGATCTTGTGCTGGCAGGGCCGGCCTCTTCGCGGGCGCGCCCGCTCCCACAGGTATTCCACAGAGCCCGAGGGCAGTGAAGTACCTGTGGGAGCGGGCGTGCCCGCGAAAGGGCCGGAACAGCCAATGCATCAACCAGCAGTAACCGCCGAGATCTCCGCCACACTGATCTCCCGCATGCGGAACTTCTGCACCTTGCCGGTCACCGTCATCGGGTACTCGTCGACAAAGCGGATATGCCGCGGCACCTTGAAGTGTGCAATGCGCGCCTTGCACCAGCCCTGCAGTTCCTCGACCGTGGCACTGTGCCCCGGGTGCAGCTTGATCCAGGCGACGATTTCCTCGCCATAACGGCTGCACGGGATGCCGATCACCTGCGCATCAGCCACCGCCGGGTGGGTGTAGAAGAACTCTTCCAGTTCACGCGGGTAGATGTTCTCGCCGCCGCGAATGATCATGTCCTTGTTGCGCCCGACAATGCGCACGTAGCCGTGCTCATCCATCACCGCCAGGTCGCCCGAATGCATCCAGCCGGCCGGGTCGATGGCATCTGCCGTGGCCTGGGGGTTGTCCCAGTAGCCGAGCATCACGCTGTAGCCGCGGGTGCACAGCTCGCCGATCTCGCCGCGCGGGACGATACAGCCGTCTGCGTCCACCAGCTTGTTCTCCAGCTGCGGCTGGGTGCGGCCGACGGTGGTCACGCGCAGCTCCAGGTCGTCGTCCGGGCCGGTCTGCAGCGACACCGGGCTGGTTTCGGTCATGCCGTAGGCAATCTGCACTTCGGCCATGTGCATCTGATCGATGACCCGGCGCATTACCTCGATCGGGCAGGTGGCGCCGGCCATGATGCCGCTGCGCAGGGTCGACAGGTCCATTTGCGCGCGCGCGGGGTGGTCGAGCATGGCGATGAACATGGTTGGCACGCCATAGAGAATGCTCGCGCGCTCTTCGGCCACGGCGCGCAGGGTGAGCTCGGCGTCGAAGGCGTCGTTGGGGTAGATCATGGTGCTGCCGTGGGTGATGCAACCGAGGTTGGCCATGACCATGCCGAAGCAGTGGTAAAGCGGCACCGGGATCACCATGCGGTCACGTGCGGTCAGGCCCAGGCTTTCGCCGACCATGAAGCCGTTGTTGAGGATGTTGTAGTGGCTGAGCGTGGCGCCCTTCGGTGCGCCGGTGGTGCCGGAGGTGTACTGGATGTTCACCGGCTGGTCGAACTGCAGGCTTTGCTGGCGCTTCGCGTAAGCCTCGACGGAGGTCTGCCCTGCCCGCTCGGCCAGCGCTTGCCAAGGCAGGAAGCCTGCCGGCGGGTTGGCGGCCAGGCTGACCACACCACGCAGGTCGGGCAGGCGTTCACTGGCCATTTCACCGGGGGTGGCGCTGGCCAGCTCCGGCGCCAGTTCCTGAACCATGGCGTGGTAGTCGGACGTCTTGAAGGCATCGGCACACACCAGCCAGCGGCAACCGGACTGGCGCAGCACGTATTCCAGCTCGCCCACGCGGTAGGCCGGGTTGATGTTGACCAGAATCGCGCCAACCTTGGCGCTGGCCAGCTGCAGGATGCACCACTGGGCGCAGTTGGGCGACCAGATGCCGACCCGATCGCCGGTGTTCACGCCCAGGGCCATCAGGGCACGAGCATGCACCTCGACCTGCTCGGCCAACTGCCGCCAGCTGTAGCGCAGGCCCTGATGGCGCGACACCAGGGCCTCGCTGTCGGCACAACGGGCCACGGTGGCGTCAAAGGCCTGGCCGATGGTCTGGGTCAGCAAGGCTTGGTTCTGGCGACCGCGGGTATAGCTTGGTTGACTCATGGGTGTCCCTTCTTGTGGTTGTTCTGGGCACGACTGAAGCAAGCGGGAATACTCTGGCGCAGATTTACGTTTACGTAAAGGTGATGAGTCGATTGACAGTGAGCGCATGCAGGTTTACGTTAACGTAAAGGTGATGAACGACACCATCCCTCAGGCATGACGCCGAACCCTGTGGGAGCGGGCGTGCCCGCGAATGCGATCACTCAGGCAATGACGGTGGTCCTGCTGACGCATTCGCGGGCAAGCCCGCTCCCACAGGGTCCGGCGCCAAATGCTTGAGCCAGGTGTTTCCCATATTTCAAGAACAAGAAGGTGCCCCCAGCATGCATTACCCCACCCTGAACTTCGCCCTGGGCGAAACCATCGACATGCTCCGCGACCAGGTGCGCACCTTCGTCGCCGCCGAACTGGCCCCGCGCGCCGCGCAAATCGACCACGACAACCTGTTCCCGGCCGACATGTGGCGCAAGTTCGGCGACATGGGCCTGCTGGGCATCACCGTGCCGGAAGAATACGGCGGCGCCGGCCTGGGCTACCTGGCCCACGTGGTGTCGATGGAAGAAATCAGCCGTGGCTCGGCCTCGGTGGCCCTGTCCTACGGTGCCCACTCCAATCTCTGCGTCAACCAGATCAACCGCAACGGCAGCCACGAGCAGAAGCTCAAGTACCTGCCCAAGCTGATCAGCGGCGAGCACATCGGCGCCCTGGCCATGAGCGAGCCCAACGCCGGTTCCGACGTGGTGTCGATGAAGCTGCGCGCGGAAAAGCGCGGCGACCACTACGTGCTCAACGGCAGCAAGACCTGGATCACCAACGGCCCGGACGCCAACACCTACGTGATCTATGCCAAGACCGACCTGGACAAGGGCGCGCACGGCATCACCGCGTTCATCGTCGAGCGTGACTGGAAAGGCTTCAGCCGCAGCAACAAGTTCGACAAGCTGGGCATGCGTGGTTCCAACACCTGCGAGCTGTTCTTCGACGGCGTCGAAGTGCCGGAAGAAAACATCCTCGGCCAGCTCAACGGTGGCGTGCGCGTGCTGATGAGCGGCCTGGACTACGAGCGCGTGGTGCTGTCCGGCGGCCCGACCGGCATCATGCAAAGCTGCATGGACCTGGTGGTGCCCTACATTCACGACCGCAAGCAGTTCGGCCAGAGCATCGGCGAGTTCCAGCTGATCCAGGGCAAGATCGCCGACATGTACACCCAGCTCAACGCCAGCCGCGCCTACCTGTATGCCGTGGCCCAGGCCTGCGACCGTGGCGAGACCACCCGCAAGGACGCCGCCGGGGTGATCCTGTACACCGCCGAGCGCGCCACGCAAATGGCCCTGGAGGCGATCCAGATTCTCGGCGGCAATGGCTATATCAACGAATTCCCGGCAGGCCGCCTGCTGCGCGACGCCAAGCTGTACGAGATCGGTGCCGGCACCAGCGAAATCCGCCGGATGCTGATCGGCCGCGAACTGTTCAACGAAACCCGCTGAGCACAAGGGGACGGGCGCACATGGCTACCTTGCACACCCAGATCAACCCGCGTTCGGCGGAGTTCGCCGGCAACAGCGCGGCCATGCTCGAACAGGTCCAGGCCCTGCGCGGCCTGCTCGCCCAGGTGGCCCAGGGCGGTGGGCCCAAGGCCCAGGAGCGGCACACTTCGCGTGGCAAGCTGCTGCCGCGCGAGCGTATCGACCGCCTGCTGGACCCGGGCTCGCCGTTCCTCGAAATCGGCCAGCTGGCTGCCCATGAGGTATATGGCGAAGACGTACCCGCTGCGGGCGTGATCGCCGGCATCGGCCGCGTCGAAGGCGTGGAATGCATGATCGTGGCCAACGACGCCACGGTCAAAGGCGGTTCCTACTACCCGCTGACGGTGAAGAAACACCTGCGTGCGCAGACCATCGCCATGCAGAACCGCCTGCCGTGCATCTACCTGGTGGACTCCGGCGGCGCCAACCTGCCACGCCAGGACGAAGTGTTCCCCGACCGCGAACACTTCGGACGGATCTTCTTCAACCAGGCCAACATGAGCGCACTGGGCATTCCGCAGATTGCCGTGGTGATGGGCTCGTGCACCGCCGGCGGTGCGTACGTGCCCGCGATGGCCGACGAAGCGATCATGGTGCGCCAGCAGGCGACCATCTTCCTCGCCGGCCCCCCCTTGGTAAAGGCCGCCACCGGTGAAGTGGTGAGCGCCGAAGACCTCGGCGGCGCCGATGTGCACTGCCGCACCAGCGGCGTGGCCGACCACTATGCCGACAACGACGAACACGCCCTGGCCCTGGCCCGACGCAGCGTGGCCAACCTCAACTGGCACAAGCTGGGCAAGCTGCAGCGCCTGGCTCCGGTGGCACCGCTGTATGCCGCCGATGAGCTGTATGGCGTGGTGCCGGCCGATGCCAAGCAACCGTTCGACGTGCGCGAGGTGATCGCGCGCCTGGTCGACGGCTCGGTGTTCGACGAGTTCAAGGCGCTGTTCGGTACCACCCTGGTGTGCGGCTTCGCCCACCTGCACGGCTACCCGGTGGCGATCCTCGCCAACAACGGCATCCTGTTCGCCGAGGCCGCACAAAAAGGCGCGCACTTCATCGAACTGGCCTGCCAGCGCGGCATCCCGCTGCTGTTCCTGCAGAACATCACCGGCTTCATGGTGGGCAAAAAGTACGAAGAAGGCGGCATCGCCAAGCACGGCGCCAAGCTGGTCACTGCCGTGGCCTGCGCCCAGGTGCCGAAGTTCACGGTGATCATTGGCGGCAGCTTTGGCGCCGGCAACTACGGCATGTGCGGCCGTGCCTACGACCCGCGCTTCCTGTGGATGTGGCCCAACGCGCGGATTGGCGTGATGGGGGCCGAACAGGCCGCCGGCGTGCTGGCCCAGGTCAAGCGCGAACAGAGCGAGCGCAGTGGCCACCCGTTCAGCGCCGAAGACGAAGCCCGGCTGAAGCAGCCGATCCTCGACCAGTACGAGCACCAGGGCCACCCCTACTACTCCAGCGCCCGCCTGTGGGACGACGGTGTCATCGACCCGGCACAGACCCGCGACGTGCTCGGCCTGGCGTTGTCCGCCGCGCTGAACGCACCGATCGAACAGAGCCGCTTCGGCATTTTCCGGATGTGACCCATGAGCGATTTCAGCACCCTCGAAGTGATCCGCGACCCGCGCGGCTTCGCCACCCTGTGGCTGAGCCGCGAGGACAAGAACAACGCCTTCAACGCCTTGATGATCCGCGAGCTGATCGTCGCCCTCGACCAGTTGGCCGAGGACACCAGCCTGCGCTTCGTGCTGCTGCGCGGCCGCGGCCGGCACTTCAGCGCCGGCGCCGATCTGGCCTGGATGCAGCAGTCGGCGCAGCTGGACTTCAACACCAACCTGGATGATGCCCGCGAGCTGGGCGAGCTTATGTACGCTCTGCACCGCCTCAAGGCGCCGACCCTGGCCGTGGTGCAAGGCGCGGCCTTTGGCGGCGCGCTGGGCCTGATCAGTTGCTGCGACATGGCCATCGGTGCCGAAGACGCTCAGCTGTGCCTGTCGGAAGTGCGCATCGGCCTGGCCCCGGCAGTGATCAGCCCGTTCGTGGTCAAGGCCATCGGCGAGCGTGCCGCGCGCCGCTATGCCCTCACCGCCGAGCGTTTCAGCGGCGTGCGGGCCCGCGAGCTGGGCCTGCTGGCCGAGGTCTACCCGGCCAGCGAACTGGACGCCCAGGTCGAAGCCTGGGTGAGCAACCTGCTGCAAAACAGCCCGCAAGCGCTACGCGCGACCAAGGACCTGCTGCGTGAGGTGGACGACGGCGAACTCAGCCCGGCCCTGCGCCGCTACTGCGAAAACACCATCGCCCGCATCCGCGTCAGCGCCGAAGGCCAGGAGGGCCTGCGCGCCTTCCTGGAAAAACGCCGCCCCGCCTGGCAAACCGACGACAAGAAGGAGCCGCGCCCATGAGCCGCCCCGCTTTGACCACCCTGCTGGTCGCCAACCGCGGCGAAATCGCCTGCCGGGTGATGCGCACCGCCAAGGCCATGGGCCTGACTACCGTGGCCGTGCACAGCGCCACCGACCGTGATGCCCGGCACAGCCGCGAAGCCGATATCCGCGTCGACCTCGGCGGCACCAAGGCTGCCGAAAGCTACCTGCTGATCGACAAGCTGCTGGCCGCAGCCAAGGCCAGCGGCGCCCAGGCCATCCACCCGGGCTATGGCTTCCTGTCCGAGAATGCAGGGTTCGCCCGTGCCATCGAAGAGGCCGGGTTGATCTTCCTCGGCCCACCGGCCAGCGCCATCGACGCCATGGGCAGCAAGTCGGCGGCCAAGGCACTGATGGAAGCCGCTGGCGTGCCACTGGTGCCGGGCTACCACGGCGAAGCCCAGGACCTGGACACCTTCCGTGCCGCCGCCGAACGCATCGGCTACCCGGTGCTGCTCAAGGCCAGCGCCGGCGGCGGTGGCAAGGGCATGAAAGTGGTCGAAGAAGAAAGCCAGCTGGCCGACGCCCTGGCCTCGGCCCAGCGTGAGGCGCAGTCGTCGTTCGGCGATGCGCGCATGCTGGTGGAAAAGTACGTGCTCAAGCCGCGCCATGTGGAAATCCAGGTATTCGCCGACCAGCACGGCAACTGCCTGTACCTCAACGAGCGTGACTGTTCGATCCAGCGCCGTCACCAGAAGGTGGTGGAAGAAGCCCCTGCGCCAGGCCTGTCGGCCGAATTGCGCCGGGCCATGGGTGAAGCGGCGGTACGCGCGGCCCAGGCCATCGGCTACGTGGGCGCCGGCACCGTGGAGTTTCTGCTCGATGCCCGTGGCGAGTTCTTCTTCATGGAGATGAACACCCGCCTGCAGGTGGAGCACCCGGTCACCGAGGCAATTACCGGGCTCGACCTGGTGGCCTGGCAGATTCGCGTGGCCTGCGGCGAGGCCCTGCCGATCACCCAGGAACAGGTGCCGCTGATCGGCCATGCCATCGAAGTGCGCCTGTATGCCGAGGACCCGGCCAACGAATTCCTGCCCGCGACCGGCAAGCTGGCGCTGTACCGCGAGTCGGCAGCCGGCGAAGGGCGACGGGTGGACAGCGGGGTCAGCGAAGGTGATGTGGTGTCGCCGTTCTACGACCCGATGCTGGGCAAGCTGATCGCCTGGGGCGAAGACCGCGAGCAGGCGCGCCTGCGCTTGCTGGCCATGCTCGACGAGTTTGCCATTGGCGGGTTGAAGACCAACATCGCCTTCCTGCGGCGCATTCTCGCCCACCCGGCGTTTGCTGCAGCGGAGTTGGATACTGGCTTCATTCCGCGTCACCAGGAGGTTCTGCTGCCCGCGCCTCAAGCGCTGCCGACAGGCTTCTGGGAAGCCGCGGCCGAGGCCTGGTTGCAGGGCCAGGCCGCACATCAGCGGGAGGACGACCGCAGTTCACCGTGGGCCGAACGCAACGGCTTGCGCCTGGGCCTGCCGGCGCGCAGCAGCCTGCACCTGGCGAGTGGCGGGCAGGACCAGGCAGTTGCCTTGGAGCGCAGCGCTGCGTCTACCTGGCAACTGGTGGGCGAGCAGTTGGTGCATGACCAGGCGGGTGTGCGACGCCAGCATCTGGCGATCCGCCGCGGTGGCACGTTGTACTTGCAGTGGGATGGCGAGATGCATGCCATCGAAGCCTTCGACCCGATTGCCGAGGCCGAGGCCAGCCACAGCCACCAGGGCGGCCTGGGCGCGCCCATGAACGGCAGCATCGTGCGGGTGCTGGTGGAGCCTGGGCAGGTGGTGGAAGCAGGTACGGCGCTGGTAGTGCTCGAGGCCATGAAGATGGAGCACAGCATTCGCGCGCCGCATGGCGGCACAGTGAAGGCGTTGTTCTGCCAGGAAGGGGATATGGTCAGCGAAGGGACGGTGCTGGTCGAACTGGCGGAGTAAGAGTCCCGGGGGCCGCTTTGCGGCCCTTTCGCGACACAAGGCCGCTCCCACAGGTACAGCGACACCTCGAGAGCAACGCTGTACCTGTGGGAGCTGGCTTGCCGGCGATAGGGCCGCAAAG